>NZ_KE383875.1:131741-407544 GCF_000422565.1 Desulfovibrio aminophilus DSM 12254
TCCTACGCCATCCGCAACAGCATGCTCGACGTCTGGGTCGTGCTCGGCTTCGGCCTCATCGCCTACTTCGGAGGCTTGGTCGGCCTGGACACCGGGGCCATGGCCCTGGGCATCATCCTCGGCCCCATGATCGAGGAGAACCTCGGCAAGTGCTTCCACCTCTCCAAGGCCGAGGGGTCGCTGTGGAGCGTCTTCTTCACCAGTCCCATCTCCATCATCCTCATCGTGTTCACGGCGCTCTCCGTGGCCACTCCCTACATCCTGGAAATGAAGCGCAAACGTTACGCCAATCAGAGTGACAGCGAAGGAGGTTCCCATGCGTAGGTCTTTTTCCGACATCGTCTCCGGCCTGGGGTTCCTGGTCGTGGCCGCGGCCTTCTGGTTCGCCGGACGCGACCTCACGGGCATCAGCCGCGTGTTCCCCACCGGCCTGGAGGTCTTCCTCGGCCTCGGCGGTCTGGCCTTGGTTTTCAACGGCATCCGGCTGGCCCGCAAGGAGGCCGCCTGCGAAAAGGAGTTCATCGCCTGGAACCGGGTGGTGCTCATCACTGCGGCCTCGGTGATCTACGTCCTGCTCATCCCCCTGGTCGGCTTCTATGTGACCTCGGTGGTCTTCCTCTTCGTCCTGGCCATGATCCTGGCCGAAAAGGGCAAGGGCAGGAAGGGCATGGTCCAGGCCCTGGCCTTCTCCGGCGGACTGGTCGGGCTCATCTGGCTGGTCTTCCTGCAGATCCTTCAGGTGCCCACGCCCTCGGGCGCCCTCTTCTAGGATCACGGGGGAACAGAACCGCATGCCGCGCGCCAACGTCATGAGCCTGTTGGGCAAGCACCCTTCCGACGGCTGGGCCGTGGGCTGCTTCGCCGTCTACAACCTGGAGTTCATCCGGGCCGTGACGGACGCGGCCGAAATCGAAGCCGCCCCGGCGATCCTTTCCCTGGACGCCGAGGACTCCTCCCGACGCGGGCTGGAGGCCCTGGCCGCTGCGGCGCTGCACGCCGCGGGCCGGGCCTCCGTGCCCATCGCCGTCCACCTGAATCACGCCAAACGGTTTGATTTCCTCCTCGCAGCTCTGGACGCGGGGCTCGACTCGCTCATGTTCGACGGGTCGGCCCTGCCTCTGGAGGAAAACATCGACCTGACCCAGAAGGCCGCCCATCTGGTCCACGAAGGAGGGGGGGTCATCGAGGGTGAGGTCGGTGTCCTGAACGGCCCGGAGGACATCGCGGTGTTCCGACGCTTCGTCCGGGAGACCGAGGTGGACAGCCTGGCCGTCACCCTGTCCCCGCGCGGACCGGCCTGGGAGCCGTTGGTGCGGGAGCTGGTCCGGGAGCTGCCCGTGCCCCTGGTTCTGCACAACGGCAGCGTCCTGGGCGAGGCCGGCCTGAAGCAGGCCGTGCGCGCGGGCATCCGCAAGGTCAATGTGCATACGGAGCTGTTTTCGGTCTTTACCCAGGCCGTGTGCCGGGATATGGACTCCGGGCAGGGGTGCAGCCTCGCCGCCCTGGAAAGCGGGGTGGATGCGCTCACCAGCTGTGTCCGCAACCGTCTGCGCCTGCTCGGCTCCTCCGGGCGGGCTGGAGCGTCCTGATCCCGGAAATGCATACGATCACCGACCGACGCTGCGCCTGGGACCGCTGCCGCAGGGCCGGTCCGGCCGTCCTTTCCCTGCTTTCCGGGCTGCTGCGCCTGGGACGCCCCGATTCCGTCGCCTCCCTGCTGGACGACGGCTGCGGCGCCGGCGCCCTGTTGCGGGAACTGGCGGCTTGGCCGTTCCTGGAGCTGGATCTGGCCGGGATCGATCCATCCGCCTCCATGCTGCGCCGGGCCACGGCCGCCCTCTCCGGCCTGCCCGTGCCCCTCGCCCAGGCCGACATGGCCCACCTGCCCTTTCCCCCGGCCAGTTTCGACGCCGTGGTCTGCGTCCACTCCCTGCACCGCTGCCACGCCCTGGAACCCAGTCCGGCCCTGCGTCTGTCCGCGCGGCGGGCGGCCCTGGCCGAGGCTGCGCGAGTGTTGCGCAGGGGCGGCATCCTCGTGGTCATACAAAGCGACATCCGCCAGGAGGAGGCCGATCCGCTCTGGAGCCGTTATTTCCCGGCGGCCCTCAAGTACAAGCGCGCGATCCGGCCCCGCTCCCGCGACATCCAGCGCTGGATGGGCGAGGCCGGGGTGCCGTTGCAGGGGCTCAAGCCCTTCCACGACCATCTGGCGCGGCCCCTGTTCCGGCCCGAGCTGGCCCTGGACGACGCCTTCCTGACCCTCTTCTCGGAATTCGCCTTCCTCGGCGAGGAGGCCATCGCCGAGGGCCGTGACCAGCTGCGCCGGGACCAGGAGAGTGGGCGGCTGGCCGCCGTTCTTGAGGAATCCCTGCGGCGCTATGAACGACTGGGCGGCAACCTCACGGCCCACTGGGGCCGCCGCCGCTGAGTTCCGGGCCTGGACCACGACACCCCGCAGGCGGTATGCTCTGGGCATGACCTCCTCCGACCGCCATACCCTCTCCGCTCCCATGAGCCGGGCCCGTCTCCTGCGCCGGGGATCTGACCGCCCGGGCCCCGTACTTTACTGGATGCACCGCGAGCACCGCGCCGAGGACAACTGGGGTCTGCTCCTGGCCCAGGACCTGGCCGCCGAACGCGGCGAGGCCTTGGCCGCGGTCCACTGCCTGGACCCGGCCTATCCCTCGGCCACCCTGCGTTCCTTCGCCTTTCTGCTCAAAGGCCTGCGCGAAACCGAGGCCCGGCTGCGGGCGAAGAACATCCCCTTGCTCTCCCGCCTGGGCTCCCCGCCCGCCGAGATCGTCCGCCTGGCCCGCGAGGCGGGCCTCTCGGCCCTGGTCACGGACTTCGACCCCCTGCGCCACAAACGGGCCTGGGTCGAAGCGGTGGCCCGCGACCTGGACGCCGACATCTGGGAAGTGGATTCGCGCAACGTGGCGCCCTGCCTGCTGGCCTCGGACAAGAAGGAATGGGCCGCGCGCACCCTGCGGCCAAAAATCCACCGGCTCCTGCCCGATTTTCTGGAGGAGCCCCGGCCACTGGCCGCGCATCCCCGGCCCTGGCCCGGAGCCGCTCCGGCCGTGGATTGGGACACTACCCTGGCGGCGCTCAGGCCGGACGCCTCCGTGCCCGAGGCGGACTGGATCGTTCCGGGCGAGACCGCTGCGGCCGAGGCGCTCCGTTCCTTCCTGGCCGAACGGCTGGCCCGCTATCACAAGGAGAAGAACGACCCCAACAAGGGGGCCGTGTCCCTGCTCTCGCCCTACCTGCACTTCGGCCAGCTCTCATCCCTGCGCGCGGCCCTGGCCGTGTCGCGCGCGGCGGTTCCGGCCGAGGCCCGGGACGTGTTCCTGGAGGAATTGGTCGTGCGCCGGGAACTGGCGGACAATTTCTGCTTCCACGAACCGCGCTACGATTCGGTGGAGGGGTTTCCTGCCTGGGCCCGCGCGACCCTGGACAAGCACCGCGCGGACACGCGCCCGGCGATCTATTCACCGACCGACTTGGAGGATGGGCGAACGAACGATCCGCTCTGGAACGCGGCCCAGCTCCAGATGGTCCGCTCCGGGCACATGCATGGCTGGCTGCGCATGTACTGGGCCAAGAAAATCCTGGAATGGTCGGCCTCGCCGGAGGCGGCCCTGGAGACGGCCATCCGGCTCAACGACCGTTGGCTCCTGGACGGCCGCGACCCCAACGGCTACACGGGCATCGCCTGGAGCCTGGGCGGGGTCCACGACCGACCCTGGGGCGAACGGCCGGTGTTCGGCACGGTGCGCTGCATGACCTTTCGGGGAGCGCGCGGAAAGTTCGACGTGCGGGCCTTCGCCCGAAGCATGGGCGCCTGGACCGGGGACTAGCGGGAGCGGGTCCGGCAACGCTCCAGAAGCGCGACGGCCTCTGCGTGCTCCGGGTCCAGTTTGACGGCGTTTTCCAGATATTCCACTGCGGTGCGGGCGTCGCCGCACTCGCTGAAGACCTTGCCCAGGTTGAAGGAGACGTTGGCGCTGCGCAAGTGAAAACGGGGGTTGATCTCCAGGGCCTTGCGCAGAGCCAGCATGGCCTCGCGCTTCTTCTCTCCGTCGAGGTAGGCCAGGGCGATGTTGTAGTGCAAGCCCTCGTCGTCCGGGGCCACGGACTGGGCCTTTTCGTAGTTGGCGATGGCCTCCCGCCACTTGCCCTGGCGGCGCAGGGCGATGCCGAGCCGGTTGAAGTAGATCAGATCCTCGCGGGTCAGGTTCTTGCCCTTGGACTCGATCATCTTCGCCAGGTACTTTTCGGCCAGCTCGGGGGAGGTGTCGCCCACGGCGTTGGCGATGTTCTCGGCGATGACGCCGATGATGCTCATGGCCTCCTGGGTGGCGGCGTCGATGGCCTGGTCGAAGTACTTCTCGGCCGTGCTGAACTCGCCCTTGCCCGCGTGGACCTTGCCGATCTCGCACTTGCGCTCGGTGTGCAGGGGGGAAAGCCGATCCAGCTTCTTGAGGTACTCCAGGTACAGCTCCTGGTCATGGTCCTTGTAGACGTTGGCCAGGCGCTTGAGCGGCTCCAGGTAGAGCGTGGAACTCTTGTGGGCCTCCAGGTAGGCCTCGATGGCGTCCTCGCGGCGGCCCATCTCCAGATAGGCGTCGCCCTTGAGCATGAGTCCGGCCGGGCTGCCCGGCTTGAGCGCGAGGATCTTCTCGGCCAGTTTGAGCACCTGCTTGAGGTCGCCCTTGTTCAGGAAGTCCTTGCCCACGTCCATGAGTTCGGAGAGCTTGCCCTGGGGCTTGATGGTGAAGGCCAGCTTCTCGATGACGTTGTTCATGGAGGCGGGCTTGGCGATGACGTTGTTCACGCCCAGTTCGTAGAAGTAGGCGATGTTCTCCTTGCGCGTCTCGCTGACGAGCACGATGACTTTCTGGTCCGGGAAGAGATTCTTGACGTTGACGATGAATTCCGTGCTGGGACGGCCCTTGACCAGCCGCTCCACCAGGAGGATCGCCGGCACCTTGCGCGCGCCGTATTCCCGGATGGACTTGGAGGCCGCGGGCAGGTCGGAAAAGACATGTACGCAGTCGCGCTTCACGCCCACGGTCTTGTTGATGGCCATGCGCAGAACCTTGACGAAGAGGGGATCCTCGGAGACCAGCAAGAGCACGTTCTCGGTCTTGTCCAAAAACTCAAAGACGATTCTGTCGTACACGCCGGTATTCATCGCGAGCCCCCCAAAAAAAGATATGGACGACAAGGGTCTCCCCCGCCGAGGACCGGATCATATCCGAATTCGGATGTCTGGAAAAGACCGGCTTGACATGTATCGTTCAGGCGATGACTCGCAGAAGCCAGACAAGGCCGACACCCGTGACCAGGGACAACGGCAAATTGGCGAAACGCGCGGCAACGGCCACGGTGGCCGCGGTGGCGACCCATTCCGGGAGTCCTCCGCCCAGGATCGACGGCGCGAGAATGGCCACCAGAACCGTCCCCGGAATGGCCTGGAGGAAGGCCCCGGCCCGGCCGGTGAGCCGCAGACGGTTGACGAGGAAGAGCCCGGCGGCGCGGGTCAGATAGGTGACCAGGGCCATTCCGGTCACGGCCAGGGCGGTCTGCCAGCCTTCAGGCACGGGAGCGGTCCCCGTCCCGCCGCATGAGCGCCGCGGCAAGACTCCCGGCCAGGGCCCCGGCCAGAATATGCCACTTGCCCGGCAGGGCCTTGGCCGCCAGTACCGAGACCAGGGCCGCCAAACCCCAGGGCAGGATGTCGCCCCGGCCCCGGCGCAGGCCGGTGAGCAGGGCCAGAAACACGGCCGTGAAGGCGAAGTCCAGGCCGTAGCGCGCCGGGTCGCCCAGTCCGGCCACGGCCACCCGGCCCAGCAGGGTCGCGGCCAGCCAAGCCGCGTACACGATCAGGCCGCTGCCCAGGAGATAGGCCCCGTTCACGGCTCCGCCCCGGGCATAGCGCGCCAGCGTCAGGGCCCAGGACTCGTCGCAGAGGAAGAACAGGGAGCCATAGGCCTGCAGCGGCGTCAGCCGGGAGAACCAGGGCCCCAGGGCCGCGCCCATGAGCACATGGCGCAGATTCACGGCCAGAGTGGTGATGAAGAGTCCGGCGAAAGGCAGATTCGGGCCCCAGAGGTCCAGGGCCACGAACTGGCTGGCCCCGGCGAAGACGAAGCCGCTCATGCACAAGGCCCCGGCGGCTCCCAGCCCGGCCTGCCGGGCCAGAGCCCCGAAGACCAGCCCATAGGTGAACACCCCCAGGGCCACGGGCCAGCTCGCGCGCGCGCCCTCCAGCAGTCCGGCTCGATCGAAGCGCAGGCCGCCCGCGCTCACCCCGGAAGGGCCTCGACCTCGGCCAGGGTCGCCGCCGCGCCGATTTCCAGGCCCTCAACGCCCTCCAGGTTGGCCTTGGCCAGTTTGGAGAGCACGCCCTTGGGCCCCAGCTCCAGGAAACGGCGGCAGCCCGCGTCCTTGAGATTGTTCATGGTCTGGACCCAGAGCACGGAGGAGGTCATCTGGGCGGTCACGGCCTTCTTCGCGCCTGCGGCCGAGGGCTCGGGCCGGGCGGTGGCGTTGTGGTACACGGCCAACTCCGGCGCGCGCCAGTGGAGTTTGTCCAGAAGCTTGGCGAAGGCGGCGGCCGCCTCGGCCATGAGCGGACTGTGGAAGGCCCCGGACACGGCCAGGGGAATGGCCCGCCCCTTGCGCTCCTTGACCAGCTCGGCGGCGCGGTCCAGGGCGGGTTTCTCGCCGGAGAGCACGAACTGGGCCGGGGAATTGTAGTTGGCGATGCGCAACTCCCGTCCGGTGTCCGCCAGGGCCTGGGCCGTCACGGCCTCCACCTCGGCCTGGGGCAGCTTGACCACGGCGGCCATGCCGTGGCCCTCGGCCCCGGCCTGGGACATGAGCTTGCCGCGCAGGACCACGGCGCGCACCACGTCCTCCACGGAGAGTATCCCGGCGGCGGCCAGGGCCGCGAACTCGCCCAGGCTGTGCCCGGCGGCGGCGGCGGGACGCAGACGGCCGCGCGCGGCCAGCCAGATGCTCAGGTTGACCACTGTGAGCGCGGGCTGCAGGGCCGAGGTCTCGGCCATGTCGGCCTCCTCGCCGTCCCAGTAGATGCCGCGCAGGGGCAGGCCGGACTCTCTCTCGGCCAGGATCCAAAGGTCGCGGGCCTCGTCGCGGGCCTCAGCCAGGCCGCGGCCCATGCCTTTTTCCTGGGAGCCCTGGCCGGGGAACAGAACGCACAGATCACTCATGCGGGATTCTCCTCCGCGCGCGGCGGGGGTTGATGCGGCGTCCGCGCGGACGCGGCCGCCTTTTCATCGAACAGTCGGAAGCACACGGACGGACGACACCGATCCGTACGCGGACTCCGGATTCTGGACATGCGGCCTGGCGGCCCGGACAGCCTCCTCAGCGGGCGGCGTCCTCCCCGATGAACTTCCTGGCGATGCTCCGGGCCGCGCGGCGTCCCGCGCCCATGGCCGAAATGACCGTGGCCGCGCCGGTGACGATGTCGCCGCCCGCGTATACGCCGGGGATGGAGGTCTCGCCGGTCTCGGGATCCACCTCGATGTAGCCGCGCTTGGAGAGCTTCAGCTCCGGCGTGGACTCCAAGAGGATCGGGTTGGGCCGCGTGCCGATGGCGATGATCGCCGTGTCGATGGGCAGGTCGAAGGTCTCGCCCGTGGGCGCGGGGCTGCGGCGGCCCGAGGCGTCGGGTTCGCCGAGCTTCTGGCGCTCCAGGGTCACGCTCACCAGGCGGCGGTTCTCGTCGCCGTTGTAGCGCAGGGGATTGGCCAGGATCTCCAGCTTCACGCCCTCTTCCAGGGCGTGCTCCAGCTCCTCGCGTCGGGCGGGCATCTCGCCCTTGGTCCGGCGGTAGACGATATGCACGCTCTCCGCGCCCAGGCGCAGGGCCGTGCGCGCGGCGTCCATGGCCACGTTGCCGCCGCCGAACACCGCCACGTGCGCGCCCCGGGTCACCGGGGTGTCGTACTCGGGGAAGGCGTAGGCCCGTCCAAGGTTCACGCGGGTCAGGTATTCGTTGGCCGAGTAGACCCCGATGAGGCTCTCGCCGGGGATGTCCATGAACCGGGGCAGGCCAGCGCCCACCCCGATGAACACCGCGTCGAAGCCCTGGTCCAGGAGTTCGCGCACCAGAATGGTCTTGCCGCCCACCCAGTTGGTCTTGAACTCCACGTCCAGCGCGCGCATGGCGTCCACCTCGCGGCGCACCACGTCCTTGGGCAGCCGGAACTCCGGGATGCCGTAGATGAGCACGCCGCCCAGCTCGTGCAGGGCCTCGTAGACCGTGACCTTCACGCCCAGGGCGGAGAGATAGCCCGCCACGGTCAGGCTGGAGGGGCCGGAGCCGATGCAGGCCACGCGTATCTCCCGGGGCAGCGCGCAGGTGGTCTCGCCGGTGAGCTGCATGCAGCCGTTCTCGGCGGCGAAGGAGTCGGCCACGTAGCGCTCCAGGCGGCCGATGGCCACGGGCTCGCCCTTCTTGCCCAAAATGCAGGAACCCTCGCACTGGACTTCCTGGGGGCAGACGCGGCCGCAGACGGCTGGCAGGGAGTTAGTCTGGCGCAGAACCCGGTAGGCCCCGTCGCGATCGCCCGCCCGCAGCCGGGCGATGAAGCCCGGGATGTCGATCTCCACGGGGCAGCCCTTGCGGCAGAGCGGGGTCTTGCATTGCAGGCAGCGGGACGCCTCCAGGGCGGCCAGCTCGGCCGTGTAGCCCAGGGTCACTTCCAGAAAGTTCCGGGCCCGCACGAACGGCGGCTGCTCGGGCATGGGCGTGCGCGGGGTCTTGGGCTTCTTGGGGGTCTTGGTCTTCTCGTTCATGAGCGGGCCTTGAATTGGTCGAAGGACTGTTTCTCCTCGCAGCGGAACTGACCGAGGCGCATCCGCAGCTCCTGGAAGTCCACGGCGTGGCCGTCGAACTCCGGGCCGTCCACGCAGGCGAAGCGCACGTGGCCGTCCACCGTGCAGCGGCAGGCGCCGCACATGCCGATGCCGTCCACCATGATGGAGTTCAGGCTCACCGTGGTCTTGACCCCGAAGGGCTTGGTGACCTTGGCCACGGCCTCCATCATGGGCACCGGGCCGATGGCCACGACCTCCTCGATGTCCTTGTCCTCCTCCAGGCGCTTCTGGAGAACCTCGGTGACGAAGCCCTTGTGGCCCCGGCTGCCGTCGTCCGTGGCGATGAGCACCTCGGGGCAGAAGGAGCCGAGTTCGTCGCAGAACAGGAGCAGATCCTTGTTGCGGGCGCCGATGACCGCCACCACCCGGTTGCCCGCCTCGTGGTGGCCCTTGGCGATGTGGTGCATGGCCGCGATGCCCGTGCCGCCGCCCACGCAGATCACGGCCTTGCGCTTCTCGATGTGCGTGGGCCGTCCCAGGGGGCCGCAGACGTCCAGGATGTTCTGGCCTTCCTGAAGGGTGGCCAGCAGGGCCGTGGACTTGCCGACCACGAGAAAGACGATGGTGATGGTCCCGGCGGCCGGGTCGCGGTCCGCGATGGTCAGCGGAATCCGTTCGCCGTGGTCGTTGACGCGCAGGATGACGAAGTTTCCGGGCCGGGCCTTTGCGGCGATCATGGGCGCGTCCACGACCATGAGCACGGTCTGTCCCGGAATGAGATCCTTCCTCTTGACGATGCGGTAGGGCATGCGGCTCCCCTCGTTTGGCTGAACTGCCCGGCCGAACGCGGCTCGGGGTGCGGAAAGATACTCCCGCCGCCGGGCTCTTGTCAAAAAGCCGAAAGGCCTTTATAAACAACAGGTACAGGATCGCCATGATCCCCGAAAAGCCAACTCCCACGGATGGGAGGCGGAAAACCACGGGTCCTTCAGGAATGAGCGCGACGGTTTCGTCGCGGGGACGGCCGGGCTGCCGAGAGAGGCGCGTCCGGCCTTTTTTGCGTCCTGAGGCCAACGAGAAGGAGCAACCCGTGACCCCAGCAGTCGGCGGCGCCGCCGGCCAGGCCCTGCGTCAGTATCAGGCCGTCGAACGACGGGACTCCGTCCTGTCCGACGCCCTGCGCGGCGCCACGATCACGGCCCGTTCGCTGGGATTTTCCCTGGGTTCCCTGGGGGTTTCCTACGAGTCCGCCGACGTCTCCCTGCAGAGTGCCCCCGATCCGGGACAGACCCGTGCGCGACGCGCCTTCCAGGGAGCCATGGAGGCCGACGGACTGTACGAGGCCCTGCTCGTCCAAGGGGGAATCACGGAGACCACGCCCGGCAGCCGGAGCGGCCCCTCGCTCCGCCGCCAGGGCTTGGCCGCCTATGCCGCCCAGGCCTCCGACGGAACGTCGGCCGGTGTCTCCATGCTCAGCGTCGTGGTTTGAGCGAGCGGTGTTTCCGAGGAGGAACACATGTAATTTTCTTCATGCCGTCAGCGTCCCTGTGCCAGAAGGCCACCTTCGGATCCCTCGGGAGGGGAGACGATGGAGGCTGCCATGCATTGATCCCTTCCCGCGGCCAGGGGCCGCGCCCCCAACGTCCCTTTCGGCGATTCCTTGAATTGCATCCTGACGACCCTCCGCGCTCCTCCCGCGCGGGGGCAGCAGAAGGAAACGTGCATGGCGCTCTCAAGCATCTGCGGCGGAAGCGAGATCACGAGCCTGCTCTCACTCGCCCAATCCGCCCACATGGACAAATCGGACGCCGACCAGGCGGGCCGGTTGTTCAAGGAAAAGGACACGGACGGCAGCGGCGGCTTGTCCATCGACGAAATGCGTTGCAGCCAGGAGATGTTCGACCGCTTCGACACCAACAAGGACGGCGTGGTCTCTCCGGCGGAGTTCCAGGAGGGACTCAAGCAGCAGCGCAAGGAGGCCGCGGGGCAGGCCGCCGAGGGCGAGATGAACCGCAACGCCTTCCTGGGCCGCATCCAGAGCGGCATGGGCCAGAACGGCGACGGCCCCGAGGCCCGGATGGCCTCCGACATGCTGGACCAGTACGACAGCGACGGCGACGCCTCCCTCTCCGCCGAAGAGACGGGCCTGAGCGCTGAAGAATTGGCGGCCTACGACACCGACGGCGACGGCCTGCTCTCCTCCAGCGAGATCCAGGCCGGACTCAAGGCCGACCACGAGACCATGATGGAGCAGGGCGACAACGACCTGGCCCAGCGCATCATGGGCGAACTGGACGCCGACGACGACGGCTCCCTGAGCACCGGCGAACTGGGCTCCGACACCTCCATCTCGGCCTTCGACACCAACGGCGACGGCCAGGTGAGCGCGGAGGAGCTGGTGGCCGGGCTCAAGAGCCGGCGCGAGGAGATGGCCGCCCAGATGGGCGCGCCCACCCAGACCGCCGATTCCGGAGAAACCACCACGGCTTCGACCGACGCGGCATCCGGCTCCGGCGGCTCCGGCGGTTCGTCCTCCTCGTCCACGGACGAGATGGACACCAACGGCGACGGAACGGTCAGCATGGAGGAGTTCCTGGCCTGGATGGAGAAGCACGGCAACGCCCAGGCGGGCGGGTCCGCCTCGCTGTCCGGCAACCTCTTCCTGAAGGCCCTCTCAGCCTACAAGGAGCAGGCCGACTCGACCATATACTCCATCTTCGGGGACACCATCGGCAGCGGGCTGGCAGCCACGGCCTGAACATCGCCGCGAAACACGGGGGGCTTCGGCCCCCTTTTTTTCGTTCTCTATTGAGAGCGAAAATCGTTTTCATTGACACTTCCCGAACCGAGTCTTATCCAGACACGATGGACACGACGCAAAAACAACACGCCCGCGTCACGGGAATGCATTGCGCGGCCTGCTCGGCCCGCGTGGAGCGGGGGGTCGCCGCCCTGCCCGGCGTGGCCTCGGCCCAGGTCAACCTGGCCGCCGAGAGCCTGGATGTGAGCTGGGATCCCGCCGCGCTTCGGCCCGAGGACATCAAGGCCGCCGTGGAGGACATGGGCTACGGGCTGGAATTCGCCCCGTCCGAGAGCCGCCTCGACCTGCGGGTCACGGGTATGCACTGCGCGGCCTGTTCGGCCCGCGTGGAGCGGACCGTGGCCGCCCTGCCGGGCGTGACCTCGGCCCAGGTCAATCTCGCAGCCGAAACCGCGGGCATCCTCTACGATCCGGCGTCCATCGGCCCTCGGGCCATCCGCGAGGCCATCCGCGAAGCGGGTTACGGCACGGAGGCCCTGGCCGGAACCTCGGACTTCGAGAAGCACCGCCAGGAAACCCTCGAACGGGTGCGCGCCCAGGGCCGGGCCCTGATTCCGGCCTTCGCCCTGGCCCTGCCCGTGTTCCTCCTCTCCATGGGCCACATGATGGGCCTGACGCTGCCCGCCTTCCTGGCCCCGGACAGCGCGCCCCTGACCTTCGCCCTGGTCCAGGCCGCGCTCACCGCGCCGGTGCTCTGGATCGGCCGCAACTTCTACCGCTTCGGCATCCCGGCCCTGCTCCGCCGGGCCCCGAACATGGACTCCCTGGTGGCCCTGGGCACCGGGGCGGCCTTTCTCTACAGCCTCTGGAACACCCTGGAGATCGCCCTGGGCCGCCACGAGCTGGCCCACGACCTCTATTTCGAGTCCGCGGCCGTGCTCGTCACGCTCATCTCCCTGGGCAAGTACCTGGAGGCCCGCTCCAAGCTGAAGACCACCGACGCGGTGCGCGCGCTCATGGACCTGGCCCCACGCACGGCCACCCTGCTGCGGGACGGCGCGCAGGTGGAAGTGCCGGTGGACGAGCTGGAGCCCGGCGACGAACTCGTGGTCAAGCCCGGCGAACGCATCCCCGTGGACGCCCGCATTCTCAAGGGCTCCACGCGCATCGACGAATCCATGCTCACCGGCGAGCCCCTGCCCGCGGCCCGGGCCGAGGGCGACGCCGTGGTGGGCGGCACCCTGAACACCACCGGCGCGCTCACCCTGCGCGCCGAGCGCGTGGGCCAGGACACCATGCTGGCCCGCATCGTGCGCCTCGTGCAGGAGGCCCAGGGCTCCAAGGCCCCCATCGCCAACCTGGCCGACCGCGTGTCCTACTATTTCGTGCCCGCGGTCATGGCCGTGGCCGCCCTGGCCTTCCTCGGCTGGCACCTCTCCGGGGCCGGATTCGATTTCTCCCTGCGCGTCTTCGTGGCCGTCATGGTCATCGCCTGCCCCTGCGCCATGGGCCTGGCCGTGCCCACCTCGATCATGGTCGGCACGGGCCGGGGCGCGCAGCTCGGCGTGCTCATCAAGAGCGGCGGGGCCTTGCAGAAGGCCGGGGAGATCACGGCCGTGGTCTTCGACAAGACCGGCACCCTGACCCACGGCAAGCCCGAACTCACGGACCTGGAAGTCCTGCCCGAGGCCGGCATTTCCGAGGCCGAGGCCCTGACCCTGGCGGGCTCGGCCGAAAGCCTCTCCGAGCACCCCCTGGCCAAGGCCGTGACCGCCTCGGCCCAGACGCGCGGCGCGGCCCTCTCCGAGCCGGAGTCCTTCGAGTCGGTCACGGGCCGGGGCGTGCGCGCCCGGGTGATGGGCCGCAGCCTCCTGCTGGGCAACCGCGCTCTGCTCACCGAGGCCGGGGTCGCTATCCCGCCGGAGATGGACTCTCTGTCAACGCGCTTTTCCGGGCAGGCCCGCACGGCCCTGCATCTGGCCGTGGATGGCCGGGCGGCCGCCGTGCTGGCCGTGGCCGACAAACTCAAGGACGAAGCCCCCGAGGTGGTGGCTCGGCTCAAGGCCCTGGGTTTCTCGGTGGTCATGCTCACCGGCGACGACGAAATCACGGCCCAAGCCGTGGCCCGCGAGGCCGGCATCGAAGAGGTGGTGGCCGGGGTCCTGCCCGACCGCAAGGCCGCCGAGATCGAGAAGCTGCAACAGCGGGGCCTGGTCACGGCCATGGCCGGAGACGGCATCAACGACGCCCCGGCCCTGGCCCGCGCGGATTTGGGAGTGGCCATGGGCTCGGGCATTGACGTCGCCGTGGAATCCGGCGACATTGTGCTCATGACCGGCGATCTGCGCGGCGTGCTCACCGCCCTGGGCCTGAGCCGGGCGACCCTGCGCAACATCCGCCAAAACCTGTTTTGGGCCTTCGCCTTCAACACCGTGGGCATCCCGGTGGCGGCCGGAGTCCTGCACGCCTTCGGCGGTCCCACGCTCTCGCCCATGATCGCGGGCACGGCCATGGCGCTCAGTTCGGTTTTCGTGGTCAGCAACGCCCTGCGGCTGCGGTTTTTCCGCCCCGGGGACCAATAGGAGGATGCACGCATGGCAGAGAAGAAGATCGTGGTCAAAGGCATGAGCTGCGGCCATTGCGCCGGGGCCGTGACCAAAACCCTGGAAACCACCGAGGGCATCAGGAATGTGAAGGTGAACCTGGCCACCGGTGAAGTGACCTACGAAGAGGTCAATCCCGTGGACGCGGCCACCATCAGCGCGAAGATCAAGAAGGCCGGGTACGAGGTCGCCGGCTGAGCAAAGTCAACGGATATCAATGGACCATTGACGGGGGCGCCGAGGCGCCCCCGTCGCTTTTTGTCGACCACGTTCCAGTTTTTGTTGCGTACAGTCGCCTGATCCCGCTATTCTCCATTTCATGGAAAACTCATCCCCCCAGCGACTCTGGCACCGTCTTGAGGCCAATGAAACCCTCACGGCATTGGACAGTTCCATCGAGGGCCTGACCCCACAGGAAGCCGAGGCCCGGCTCGGCGCATACGGACCAAACATCCTCGCCGAGCAGGACGGAATCAACTATGCCGCCATCCTGCTCGGACAAGTCGCGAATCCCCTCATCTTCATCCTGCTGATCGCCGCCGGAGTGACCGCCGCCATGGGGGAAGTCATCGATTCCGGCGTGATCATCGCCATCCTGGTCATCAACGGGCTCATCGGATTCTTCCAGGAGATCCGCGCGGAACAAAGCGTGCGGGCGTTGCGGCGCATGGTCAATCCCCGCGTGCATGTGGTCCGCGGGGGCCGTGAGATGGAGATCGACGGCTCCCTCCTCGTGCCTGGAGATGTAGTGCTCCTTGTTTCCGGGGTGCTCGTCCCGGCGGATCTTCGCCTGCTGCAGACCGTCGAGCTGCGCGTGGACGAATCCATGCTGACCGGGGAATCGCTCCCGGCGGAAAAGAACCCTGAACGGCTGGAGGAGGAGAACCTGCCTCCGGGCGATCAGCGGAACATGGCCTTCATGGGCACTATCGTCAGCGGGGGAAGGGCCCGAGGCCTCGTCGTGCGCACGGGAGCGTCGACGGTTCTCGGAGGCATCGCGGGGGATATCCGCGGCATCGGCACCGTGCGGGCTCCCATCCAGGAGAAGATCGCGCGCTTCGGCCACCTCATCGGCTATGTGGTCATGGCGGCCTCGGCACTGCTGTTCATGCTGGGGATCGGCGTGGGCGAATCCCTGCGCGACATGTTCATGACCGCCGTCGCCGCGGCCGTGGCGGCCGTGCCCGAAGGCCTGCCCATCGTCGTCACCGTCGCCCTGGCCGTGGGCGTCGGACGCATGGCCCGGGCCAAGGCCATCGTGCGCAAGCTCCCCGCCGTCGAAACCCTCGGCAGCGCCACGGTGATCTGCACGGACAAGACCGGCACGCTCACTATGAACGAAATGACCGTCCGGAAAATATTCGACGGAAGCCGCCACTGGGTCGCGGAGGGCACCGGATACGATCCGGCGGGCGCGCTTCAATTTGAAAGCGGGCCGGACTCCGACCGGGAGGATCTCCTGCGCCTCCTGCGCGTCGGCCTGCTGTGCAACGAATCATCCCTGATCATGGAGGACGATCGCTACACGATCCGGGGCGACCCGACCGAAGGGGCGCTCATCGTCTCCGCGCTCAAGGCAGGCCTCTCCCTGGACGGCGAGCAGACGGCTCACCCCCAACTGGCGCTGCTGCCCTTCGAGTCCGAACGAGGATACATGGCGACCCTGCATCTGCAGGGGAACCGGAAGACGCTTTTCGTCAAAGGCGGGCTCGACCGACTCATGGACCTTTGTCCGGAATGCTCACGGGCGGGCTCGCTCCGCGGGACGCTGACGCGCATCGCCGGGGAGTTCGCCCGGGAAGGATTGCGCGTTTTGGCCTTCGCCGTGAAGGACATGCCCCCGGAGACCCTGACGGTGACGGAGAAGGATGTCACCGGCGGCATGACCTTTCTCGGGCTCCAGGGCATGATCGATCCGCCCCGCCCCGAAGCCCTGGAGGCTGTTTCCGGCTGCCTGCGTTCGGGCATACGCGTCCTGATGATCACCGGCGACCACGCGGACACGGCCCTGGCCGTGGCCCGGCAGCTGGGCATCGCCCGCGAGGGGGACCAGGCGCTCACGGGCCGGGAGCTGGCGGTCATGGCCGACGACGAACTGATCCTCCGCCTGAACGATACGGCGGTATTCGCCCGCATCGCTCCGGAACACAAGCTCCGGATAGTGGAACGACTCAAGGCCAGGGGCGAGATCGTCGCCGTGACCGGAGACGGAGTCAACGACGCCCCGGCCCTCAAGGCCGCCCACATCGGCATCGCCATGGGACGGACGGGAACGGACGTGGCCAAGGAGGCCGCCGACATGATCCTGGCCGACGACAACTTCGCCTCCATCTACCGCGCCGTGGGCGAGGGACGGGTAGTCTTCGACAATCTGCGCAAGGCCGTCTTCTTCCTGATACCGACGGGCATCGCGGCCATATGGTCGATCCTGGTCACGGTGCTGCTCGGCATCCCGATGCCCTACCTCCCGGCCCAGATTCTCTGGATCAACCTGGTGACGAACGGCCTGCAGGATGTTTCCCTGGCCTTCGAGCCCGGCGACCCCGACGCGCTGAACCGCCCCCCGAGACCTCCCAGGGAGCCGGTGATGAGTTCCCTGCTCTGGCAACGCACCGTGCTGGTGAGCATCGTCATCTCGGTGGGCGTGATCCTCGTCTATCTCGGCGCTCGGGCCGCCGGAGCGGAACTGGACAGGGCCAGGACCCTGGCCATGACCACCATGGTCTTCTTCCAGTTCTTCCAGGCGTGGAACTCGCGTTCCGAGACCCGTTCGGTATTCTCCATTCCGGCCTTCTCCAATCCACTGCTCTTCGGCAGCATGGTTCTCGCGACCCTGGCCCAGATCGCCGCGGTATACGCCCCGCCGCTGCAATGGGTCTTCCGGACCACTCCTCTCTCGCTGCCGGACTGGATGCTTGTCCTGGCAGTCAGCGCCAGCGTGATATTCGTGGTGGAAATCGACAAGGCGCTTCGGCGCAGATACGGCATCATGAAAAGCAGTTAGGGGGAGGTGGTTCGGATGCGCTCTGCGCGACCCGGCAACCGCGACCGGCGGCGCCAGAGCCGTATCGCCCGTTCAAGACGCAGACGGCCATACGGCAGAGAGCGAGGCCTCGGTTCCGGCGTTTTTCCAACCGAAATCCGGTCCGCCAGGTCGCCTCACACCCCTACCGATCCCCGCAAAAAAACTATAAGGTGGCTGCGGATTGCATCGCCGTCCGCCCTTGCAGCCCGGAAACCATGCACAAAAAAGGAACCCCGATGCCCAGGTACGATCTGGTCCGCAGCGTCCGCGCGGCGGGTTGAGCCGCCAAGATTCCTCCCGGGGATCTGGAGGAAGCGCTCGCCGGGCTGTCCAAGAGCCCTGACCCACGCATCCTCGCCGGAGCAGGAGGAGAGCATGAGGACGCCTGCGTCCTTTCGTTCCCGCCGGGCAAGGCCCTGGTCCAGACCGTGGACTTCCTCACGCCCCTGGTGAACGATCCCTACGAATTCGGCCGCATCGCGGCGGCCAACTCCCTCTCCGACGTCTACGCCATGGGCGGCGAACCATGGTCGGCCATGAACATCGTCTGCTTCCCCCAGGGCAAGATGCCCTCCTGGGTGCTCCAGGACATCCTGCGCGGCGGCCGCGACGCGGTGCTGGAGGCCGGGGCGGCCCCGGCCGGAGGCCACAGCGTGACCGACGACGAACTGAAATTCGGTCTGGCCGTGTCCGGCGTCGTGGATCCCGGGCGTGTGGCGGTCAAGGGCGGCCTGCGGCCCGGCGACCTGCTCGTCCTGACAAAGCCCCTGGGCATCGGCGTGCTGGCCACGGCGGTCAAGGCCGACTGGCAGGGCTGCGCCGAATTCGAACGGACCATCGTGCGCTGGTGCTCCCGGCTGAACGCGGCCGGGGCCCGGGTCATCCGAGAGCTGGGGCTCGTCGCGGCCACGGACGTCACCGGCTTCGGCCTGGGCGGGCACGCCCTGGAGATGGCCCGCTCCTCGCGCCTAGCCGTGGAGTTGCGCGTGGCCGACGCCCCCTTCCTGGACCACGTGCGGGAACTGGCGGGCATGGGCCTCATGCCCGCGGGCAGCCTCTGCAACCGCAGGCACTACGCCCCGTTCACCGAGGTCGCGTCGGACCTGGACTCCCTGTCGGCGGACCTGATCTTCGACGCCCAGACCTCGGGCGGCCTGCTCCTGGGCGTGCCCGAGGACCGGCTGGAACGGGCGCGGACCATGCTTCTGGATGCCGGGGATCTGGCCGTGGTCGTCGGCCGCGCCGTGCCCGCCGAGGCAGGTCGTCCGTCCCTGCGCCTCGTCTGAGTTCCGAAAAGGCTTGCCGTAAACCCCGCTTCGACGCATTATTCCAGCATGCGTCCCCTGTTCCGCGAGCCCATCGACACCATCCTCTCCCCATTCCAGAGGTTCTTCCACACCTCCGCGTCCAGCGGCCTGCTCCTGGTGACGGCCACGATCGCGGCGCTCGTCTGGGCCAACTCGCCCTGGGCCGGGGACTACCACGCGCTCTGGGCCATGCCTCTGAGCGTCGGCCTGGGCGGCGCACTGCTGGCCAAGCCGCTGCTGCTTTGGATCAACGACGGGATCATGGCCATGTTCTTCTTCGTGGTGGGCCTGGAAATCAAGCGCGAGTTCCTGGTGGGTGAACTGGCCTCGCCCCGGCAGGCCCTCCTGCCCATCGCCTCGGCCGTGGGCGGCATGCTCGTCCCGGCGGCGCTCTTCTGGGTCTGCAACCAGGGCTCCCCGCACGCGGACGGATGGGGCGTACCCATGGCCACGGACATCGCCTTCGCCCTCGGCGTGCTCTCCCTGCTCGGTCGCCGCGTCCCGGCGACGCTCAAGATATTCCTCACGGCCGTGGCCATCGTGGACGACATCGGCGCGGTGCTGGTCATAGCCCTGTTCTACACCGGAACCATCCACTGGACCTTCCTTGGCCTGGGCCTGCTCCTGCTCGGCTGCATGGCCGGAGCCAACGCCCTGGGGGTGCGCGCCAGCGGGATATACCTCGTCCTGGGTTGCGCCCTCTGGCTGGCCTTCCTCAAGTCCGGGGTGCACGCCACCGTGGCCGGAGTTCTGGCGGCCATGACCATCCCGGCGCGTCCCCGTCTGGGCGGCGGAGCCTACGTCGGCAGGGTACGCGATCTGATTGAAGATTTCCGCCAAGCCAACCGCAACGGCCAGGGCATGCTGGCCAATCCTCGGCGGCACAGAATCCTTCTGGCCCTGCGCCGGGCCGGACGCGACGCCGAGACGCCCCTGCAACGTCTGGAGGCCCGCCTGCATCCCTGGATGGCTCTGGCGGTCATGCCCCTCTTCGCCCTGGCCAACGCGGGCGTGGACCTCTCCGGCGACATGGGCCGCACCCTGGCCCAGCCCCTGTCCCTGGGCATCCTGGCCGGACTGCTCCTGGGCAAGCCAGTGGGCGTGGCGCTCACGGCCCTGGTTCTGACGCGCACGGGTCTCGCGGCGGCCCCCGCCGGAACGACGGCCCGCCATCTGCTCGGCGCGGGCTGTCTGGCGGGCATCGGCTTCACCATGTCCATCTTCATCGCCGGGTTGGCCTTCAACGACCCCGGGGCCGAAACCCTGGCCAAAACCGCCGTGCTGGCCGCGTCCCTGGCCGCCGGGCTTCTGGGTTGGCTCGTGCTGCGGGGCCTGCCGGAGGGTCCGGCCGAACCGACTGAAAACACGCACTGAACGCGCAAGGAGGAGATGATGGACATTCCCATGGGCTTCATGAGCGGCGCGCCCGCCTGGATCCGGGCGGCGGTCATCCTCGTGGCGGGCTGGCTGGCCGTGCGCCTGGCCGGAGCCGCCCTGTCCCGGGCCATGGCCAGGGCCGATCTCGACCCAACGCTGACGGCCTTCGCCCGGCGGGCCCTCTCGGCCGCGCTCTGGCTCATGCTCCTGGCCGTGGTCCTGGGCACCCTGGGATTCGACGTGGCCGGATTCATCGCCGGTCTGTCGGTCACCGGCTTCGTGCTCGGCTTCGCGGCCAAGGATGCCCTGGGCAATCTGGCCGCCGGCGTCCTGCTCATGGTCTATCGGCCCTTCGGCGTGGGCGACACGGTCTCGGCCGGGGGCGTGGACGGCGTGGTGCGGGAGATCACCGTGACCATGACCGTGATTCTCACCGAGGCCGAGGTGGTCACGGTGCCGAACTCCAAGATCTGGGGCGGGCCCATCAAAAACAAGACCCGCCGGGAGAGTTACTCCGCGTCCTGAGCGAGTGCTACGGGTGAATCCAGATGATCCCGGCCTGACGGCCGGTGGTCGGATTGCGGCGGTAGGAAAAGAACTCGTCGCGCATCGTCCGGGTGCACATCTCCAGGCCGAAGACGTTCTCCGGCGACAGCCCGGCGCCGACGAGCTGGTCACGGGTCAGACGCCAGAGGTCCACCGTCCGCGCGGCGTGGTCGTAATACTCCTCGAACTCCGGCCCGAACTCCTCGTGGAAATTGGTGAACTCGGCGGACGCCGGGCCCAGGCTCGGGCCGCGCACGGCCAGCACGTCCAGCGGATCAAGGCCGTAGGCCTCGCAGAAGCGGCGCGCGGCGGAACCCGGCAGGTTCATCCGGTTGCCGCGCCAGCCCGCGTGCACGGCGGCGATGTACTGCCCGCTCTTGTGCGCGAAGAGGATCGGCTGGCAGTCGGCCGTCTTGATCACCAGAGCCTGGCCCGGTCGGGCCGTGGCCATGGCGTCGGCCTGACGGGTTCCCGGTTCCTCCAGCGACCCCGGCTCGGGATCCAGAAGCAGGGTTTCGCCATGCACCTGACGGCATTCGGTCCAGGTCTCGAAGCCCAGCCGTTCGCGCAGCTCCCGGCGGTTGGCCAGGACGGTCGAGGGCTCGTCGCCCACGTCGAAGGAGAGGTTGGAGGCGGCGAAGGGGCCCCGGCTGGCCCCGCCCAGGCGGGAGGTGAAGACCGCGCTCACCGAGATCACGCCGGGGAAGGCGAAGGGAACGAACGCTACTTGAACCACAATGTTTCCTCGTCCGTGCAGAGGACGTCCACGGGCCGGTCCCAGGGGTCCGCGGGCAGCTCCGGTTGCAGTTGGAATCCGTGGGCCAGGCCCACCACCAGGGCCTCGGCCAGCGCGGGCCGGGCCAGAATCCTGTCGTAGTAGCCCCCGCCGAAGCCCAGACGGCGCCCCCGGCGGTCGAAAGCCAAGCCGGGGACAAGCACAAGGTCCGGCGTGGCGTCGGAAGCCAGGGCGCAGGCCGGGCCCGGCTCCAGGAGGGAAAACGCGCCCGGGACCAGGTCGGCCTCGCGGGTCACGCAGGCCAGGTCGGCCACCCCGGCTTCGCCCCGGCGGCAGCGCGGCAGGAGCACCCGCACTCCCCGGCCCCATGATTCGGCCACCAGGGGCCGGGTGTCGATCTCGTTCTTCGTGGGCCAGTAGGCCAAAATCTCGACGGCGTCACGCCAGCGGCGCAGCTCGCGAACCCGCGCGGCCACGGCCAGGGAGGCCCGGATCACCTCCGTGTCGGCCAGGGCCGCCCGCCGGGCGAGCATCTCCCGCCGCAGGGCCGCCTTGTCCGCCAGGGGGCGGATCACGCCGCCTCCGCGTCCTTCGGCCTGGCCAGCAGCCAGGAGAGCCGCACCAGAAGAATCGCGCCGCCCACGTTGAGCACGGTGGCGCCGATCAGCAGGGCAGGGTCGAAATCCACCGTGTTCAGGTCCGGCATGCGGATGAGGAACACGAGCACCTCCATGAACAAACCCACGAGGAGAATGCTCAGGCCGTGGTAGTGGCACTGCTCATCCACGAAATGCTCCTGGGGCGTGAAGCGGGCCGGATACAGGCCCAGGAAGCGCATGAGCCCCTCGCGTTCCTCCAGGGCCACGCCGAAGGCCACGAAGATGGTGCCCAGGCCGTCCAGGCCGAGTTCGATGGCCTCCTGGTGCGTTTCGAGGAACTTGAAATGCCCGATGATGTCCCAGGTGCCCTGCAGGGCCATGAGCACGACGACCACGTTGGCGGCGGCGATGGCCCAGCGGTGGGTGAGCACGATGAGCAGCTTGCGCATGGTTCTCCTCCTTTCTCTCCGGTGGCCGTTGTAGTGCATCGCCCCGGCGCTGTCCACGGCATTGCGGAGGAAGCTCCGGCCGGTGTAGGGTGGCCCCGGAGGCACCCATGCGACGCTTTCCCCTGTTGCTCATCCTGGCGGCCGGTCTGCTCCTTTGCGCCTGCGCGCCCAAGTTCAAACTCTTTCCGGACGGCGGCGATCCGCTCAGGGAATACGTGCTCGACGGCACCGACTCCTCGGGCAAGGTTCTGCTCCTGCCTCTGCGCGGAGTCATCAGCGACGAACCCCGCGAGGGAATGTTCTCGTCGCGGCCGAGCATGGTCCAGGACGTGGTCAGCCAGCTCCGCCTGGCCGAGAAGGACAAAACCGTCAAGGCCGTGGTCCTGGCCATCGACTCGCCCGGCGGCGGGGTCACGGCCAGCGACATGCTCTACCACGAGATCACGGCCTACCGGGAGCGGACCAAGGCCAAGATCCTGGCCTCGCTGCTCGACCTGGCGGCCTCGGGCGGCTACTACGCGGCCCTGCCCGCCGACCGCATCCTGGCCCACCCCACCACGGTCACGGGCTCGGTGGGCGCGGTCTTCTACCGGCCCAAGGTCCACGATCTGCTGGACAAGATCGGCGTGGGCATGGAGGTTTCCAAGTCCGGGGCCAACAAGGACATGGCCTCGCCCTTCCGCGCGGACACCGGCGCCGAGCGGGCCCAGCTCCAGGCCATCGTCCAGGACATGGGCGACCGCTTCCTCTCCCTGGTGCGCGAGCGCCGCAATCTTTCGGACGAGGCCGCCCGCGAGGTGGCCGGGGCCTCGGTCTACACCGCCGGGCAGGCCGAGAAGCTGGGTCTGGTGGATGGCATCGCCTATCTGCCCGAGGCCTTGGACCAGGCCCGGGAGATGGCCGGTCTGCCCAAGGAGGCCGAGGTGGTGGTCTACCGCCGCGCCGAGCAGCCCGACGACAATCCCTACAACCTGACCACCGGCCCCTTCGCGGCCAAGGCGGCCCTGGTGAGCATCGAGGCCCCCTGGGTTCTGCCGCCCAAGGCCGGGTTCTACTACCTCTGGCTCTCGGGCCAGGGCCTGGATTAGAAACAAACGGGGGAGGCGCTTCGCCTCCCCCGCCTCATTCCGTCCGGCGCGCGGCCGCCTCACCCGCCGCGTTCCTCCCCGCCCACGAAGACCCGCCGCACCGCGATCCCCGGAACCTCCTCCGGCCTGACGGCCAGGATGTCGCGGTCCAGGACCACGAAGTCCGCCAGCCGGCCCGCGGCCAGGATGCCCAGGTCGTTCTCCCGGAACACGCTCCGGGCGGCCTGGACCGTGAACATCTCCACGGCCTCGCGCAGGCTCGCGGACTGCTCCGGGAAGCCGTGGGCCGCCGCCGAGCGGATGCCGAAGAGCGGGTTGTAGCCCGTCACCGGGCTGTCCGAGCCGCCGCAGACCCGCACCCCGGCGTCCAGGCTGGCCCGGTAGGGGTGCAGCCGCCGGACCCGCTCCGGCCCGAAGAGCCCCAGGCTGTGCTCCAAACGGCCGTCCTCCAGGAACTCCGGCAGAAAGGCGGGCTGCATGGAGGCCGTGACTCCGGCCCGGGCCATGCGCTCGATCTGGCCCCAGGCGGGCAGTTCGAAATGCTCGATGCGATGGCGGTGGTCGGCCCGGGGCTCGTCGGCCAGGGCCTTTTCCAGGGCTGCGAGAACCTGCTCGATGGAGCGCTCGGACTCGCAATGCACGGCGATCTGCAGGCCCCGGCGATGGGCCTCGCGCACGAAACCCTCCATGCGTTCATCGCTGTAGAGCAGCGCGCCCCGGTTGCCGGGATCGTCGGAATAGGGCTCGAAGAGCGCGGCCGTGCGGGCGTCCAGTTCGCCGTCGGCGCAGATGCAGCCGCCGATGCGCGGCAGGCCCAGGGCCACGGTCTCGCTGAAGTCCATGCTCTGGTTCCAGCAGGTCACGCGCAGGGGCAGCCGAGCCGCGTTCTCCAGGAGCACGGGCGCGCAGCCCGGGGTCAGCTCACCGCCCTCCATGCTCTGCACCGAGGTGAGCCCCACGGCCAAGGCCCGGCGCGCGGCCTCGGCGCAGGCCGCGTCCAGGTGGGCGCGACTCATGGAGCGCATCATGGCCGGGAACACGTGGGTCAGCACACCCGGGTCGCGGACCACGCCCGTGGGCGCGCCGTTCTCCATATCCAGGCCCGGCAGATCCGGCGGCAGGCCCAGGGCCGCCACCGCCGCCGTGTTCAGGAAGGCCCGATGGCAGGTGGGATGAATGATGAGCACGGGGTTGCGCGGGGCGGCCGCGTCCAGGTCGGCGCGCAGGGGCGGACGGCCGTCGCGCAGGTTGAGATCCTCCAGGAGGAAGCCGCGCACGAACTCCCCGGGGGACAGGGCCCGGGCCGCGTCGCGCACACGGTCGCGCACTTCCTCCAGGCTCCGGGCGGCCGAAAGATCCAGGCCCAGGGTCATGATCCCGGTGAGGATCAGGTGCGAGTGGCAGTCGTGGAAACCCGGCAGGGCGAAGCCGCCGCCCAGGTCCACGGAGACGAAACCCCGGTCCTTCAGGGGAGCCAGTTCGGCGGGCGAGCCCAGGGCCGTGATCCGCCCGTCCTCCACGGCCATGCAGCCGTGGCGGGAGTCGCCTTCCAGCGTGATGAAGACGGCGTTGGTGAAGAGTGTCGGACGCATGCGCCCAGACTAGCGGGCCGTGGCCGGGGAGTCCAGCAGGCGGGCGTAGTCCCGGGCCATGCGCCCGGCGTCGAAACGCCGCGCGCCCTGGATGAAGGCCGCCAGGCCCAGGTCGCGGGCCCGCGAGGGATGCGCCAGGACACCCGCCGCGCGCTCAAGCATGGCCTCGTCGTCGCCCGGCGGGACGAGCAGCCCGGTCTCGCCGTCGCGGACCTGCTCCGGCAGGCCGCCCACGGCGAAGGCCGCGCACGGCGTGGCCCGGCTCATGGCCTCCAGCACGATGAGCGGATGATTGTCGGCCAGGGTCGGATAGAAGAGCAGGTCGGCGGCCGTGAGCAGGATGTCCATGCGCGGGCGGTCCAGGTAGGGCCAGAACGCGAGATCGCCCTCGCGGCGCGTCTCCGTGCCGCCCACGGCGAAACCCAGGGTCGAAGGCACGCGGCGCTTGAGTTCCCGCCAGTATTCCGGCCAGCGCGGGCCGGACTTGTAGGCCGCGCCCGTGCCGCCGTGGGCCGCGAAGACCACCACCCGGGCCTGGGGCGCGATGCCCAAGGCTCGACGGGCCTCCCGCTTGGAACCCGGATCGCTGGGCCAGGGCACGCCGTTGGGGATCACGTGCGTGCGCAACTCGGGCAGGGCCGCCCGGGCCAGACCCGCCAGCCAGGCCGAGGGCGCGATGAGCGAGGGCTTCAGGCGGCGCAGCAGGCCGAGTTGGACCTCCCGGCGCTCCCGGGCCCCGGCGAAACCGCGCGGACAGGGCTCGGTGCAGTCCTCCACGACGCCGGGACAATCCAGGGGATAGGCGCAGCCGCCGGTGAGCAGGCCCGCGTCGTGCAGGGTCAGGGCCAGGGGCCGGTCCCCGGGCAGGGCCGCCAGAAGTGCGGGCCAGTCCAGACTGGAATGGAGCAGGAGCAGGGTTTCCGGCGACAGGTTCCGGCCGGCCAGGGGCCCGGGCGTGGCCTCGGCTCCGGGCTCCTCGGCGGTCTCGAAACTCAGGGACGAAGGCAGGCCCAGGCCGGGCAATCGCTCGTGCAGCAGCAGGGCCACGCCCGCCGCGCCGCCGCGCCGTTGCAAGGCGGTATGCTGGCGGATGGCGCGGCCCGGAGTCATGCGGCGTTTTCCAACAGGTCGTGCTTGAGGGCCCAGACCAGGAGAAAGCGGGCCCGGTCCGACGAAAGCCCGGCGTTCTCGCCCAGGCGGCGTTCCAGTTCTCCAGCGGTCACCGGCTTGCGGGCCAGAAAGACGAGGGTCTTCAACGCGGCCTCCTCCACGAGATTCTCGAGCCCGGCGTAGATCAGCGGGAAGTCCTGGCCCCGGTAGAAGGCCTGCCCGGTGCGCCCGGCGGTGAGGAGCGTACCAGGCTCCAGGGTCCGCGTGGGATAGTGGCCGAACAGCCCGCCGAACTCCGGGTGCAGGGGGTGGCGCGCGGCGCGGGCCCGCTCCTCGTCCACGGGCAGGGCGTTCAGTTCGTCCCAGAGGGCCACGTGGCGACGGATCACCTCGGTCCAGGAGAACTGTTCCAAAACCCGCTTGCGTCCGGCCCGGCCCATATCCAGGCGCAGCCGGGGCTGGGCCGTGAGCCCACCGATGGCCTCGGCCAGGCCCCCCGTATCCACGGCCAGCCCCTGGGACAGGAGCAGGTGGTACTGATTGTCAGGCAGGAGCGGGGCCAGGAGATCGGCCTCGGGCGTGGCCGCAAGCCCGGTGGTGGGCACGAGCCAGCCGGTGGTCCCGTGCTCCACGAGATCCTTGTAGCCGTCGTAGTCCGAGGCCACCACCGGCAGGCCGGCGGCGGCGGCCTCCAGAAGCGTCAGACCGAAGGTCTCCTGGGGGTTGTCCGCGATGGAGGCGAAAATGTCGCAGGCCTCGAAGAGCGCGGCCTTTCGCTCGGGGTCGGGCCGCTCGAAAAGGAAGAGGGACAGGCCGATGTTGGCGGCCAGACGGCGCAGGGTCTGGGGGAAGTCGTCGTCTTCGTCCACCCAGCCCGCCAGGACCAGCCCCATGCCGTTGCGATCCGCCCCCTGGCCGAAGATGCGCTGGAAGGCCCGCAGCAGGGGCAGCAGGTCCATCTTGGAGTAGTGCGCGATGCGCCCGAAGACCAGGGTGAGCACCGATCCCTGGGGCAGCCCCAGGGCCAGCCGGGCCTCCTCCCGGCCCTGGCGCGAGGGCTCGACGAACTCGTCCGGGTCCAGGCCGAGAGGAATGCGTTCCAGGCGTGGGGCCGGGAAACGCTCCTTGTCCAGGCCGAAGCCGTCGCGCAGGGCCTCGAACTGGCGCGACACGGCCTCCAGGCCGCAGCGAGACGTGCAGATGATGCAGTCCCGGGCCGTGGTTCCCGGCCAGAGGTGGCTCAGGAAACGAGCGGGATAGTCGGCGTAGGACAGGGAATGGGTCGTGCCGGTGATGGGAAATATCCGACGCGAAACC
Source organism: Desulfovibrio aminophilus DSM 12254 (assembly GCF_000422565.1). NCBI lineage: Bacteria > Pseudomonadati > Thermodesulfobacteriota > Desulfovibrionia > Desulfovibrionales > Desulfovibrionaceae > Desulfovibrio > Desulfovibrio aminophilus. The sequence goes on from NZ_KE383875.1 coordinate 159,108, forward strand.
GCGTTGCGCAGCCGGGCGAGGCTCGGCTGGCGCAGGATGCAGTCGGACTGGTGGAAGCAGTGGAAGTCCGAGGCGGCCACGGCCTCGGGGAGGCGGCGGCGGTCGGAGAGGACCAGTCGTCCCGCGCCCCAGAGGTCCGGGAAGAGGCGCTCCAGCTGCGCCGCCAAGCCCTCGCGCAGACCCCGGTCGGCCAGGAAGAAATGGTACTCGTCGTAGGGATCGGCTTCCAGAAGGAAACGCAGGAACTGGGCGTTGGCCACTCGTCGGCCGAGAATCGGCCCGGGCTCCAGGAAGGGGTCGAGCGTGCCCCAGAGACGTTTGGTTTTCATGCCCGGTTCAAATCCTACTTGAGAGTCTTTGTCAAAGGGTTTCCCCGTCGCGCCGGACTCAATTTTCCGACGCCCGCGCCGGTGACGTCCCATGATATTCAAGGATGGCGGCGCCTTTCATTGCTGGCTTTCTTCTTGCAAGGACCGCGTAGCGGATATGGATCGGCAGCTTTTTCCGCAAGGAGAACAGTCATGAAGCGAGGCAAGAGGCCGGAACTCATGTGGGGCTTCGGGCTCAACGAGACCGAACGCGCCCAGATTCAGGAAGCCACGGGACCGGGCTTCTTCCTGCGGAATTACACCCCAAAGGCCCTGCCCCGCGCCGGGACGCTGAAGGAAGGGGAGAAGCCTTCGGCCGCGTGGATTCCCTGGCGCGTCTGGAACAGCATCCCGGAGCACAGCCGGGAGGGGTTCCGGGGGCTGGAGGACACCCAGCGCATCCTCATCCAGGAGGAGTCAGAGACGCCGGTGGAGCTGGAGGCCGTGCTGGAAGAGGGCTTCCTCACCGTGGTCCGCAGCCCGCTGACCCGCGCCAAGGTCCAGGACGCCCTGTTCCGGGCCAAGGAGGTCACCAGCCTCTATTCCGACATCTACCGCATGACCGAGGAGATCTTCCTGGAGCGCGAGCTGCTGGCCCGCAAGACCGACCAGCTCCTGTTCCTGAACAAGATTCTGACCAGCGCCACCGAGACGCTGGAGCCCTCCGCCCTGCTCCTCTCGGCCCGCAGGGACTTCCGCATGCTCCTGCCGGTGCGTCTGCTGAACGCCGTGTTCTGGATGCGCGACGCCGAGAACGGCAAGGTCTCGGCCGAAATATTCCTTTCCTGCCGCATGGACGGACCGGCCGAGACGGCCTGGGCTGAGTTCATGCTGGAGAGCACCTCGCGCATGGGCGGCAAGGTGGATTCCTACACCGTGCAGCATGTCTGCGGCCCCGAGGGCGCGATTTCCGAGGCCCCGGCCCAGGGCCGGGTGGTGGCCCTGCCGCTCAAGGCGGGCAACCAGTACTACGGTTGCCTCGCCCTCCAGAGCGACCAGCCCGTGAGCCTGGGCAAGGACCAGATCCAGACCCTGCACGCGGCCGTGAACCACCTGGGGCTGGCCCTGCGCAACGCCCTGGCCTTCCGTGAGATTAAGCTGCGCGCGGACCACGACGGCCTGACCCGCATCCACAACCGCCGCAGCCTGGACGAGCGGCTCGTGCAGGAACTCAAGCGCCATCAACGCTACCGCCTGCCGTTGTCGCTGCTCATGCTCGACGTGGACCACTTCAAGCAGGTCAACGACACCCACGGCCACCTGGCCGGAGACGAAGTCCTGCGCCGCATCGGCGCGGTTCTCCAGGAGAGCCTGCGTTCCACGGACTTCGCGGCCCGTTACGGCGGCGAGGAGTTCGCCGTCCTTCTGCCGCACACCCCCCAGAAGGACGCCCGCAAGTTGGCCGAACGCATCCGGACCCGCATCGCGGAGGCGGATTTCGAGTCCGCGAAGGGCTCCTTCCGCGTCACCGCGAGCATCGGCGTGGCCTCCCTGGGCGTGGGCAGCCTGCAGAAGGAGAAGGAGCTTCTGCTCCAGGCCGACCAGGCCCTCTACACGGCCAAGAACAACGGCCGGAACATGGTCGTGGTCTCGGGCGGCAAGTCCCGGGCCCGCATCGTGGGCGAATAATCGAATCAGACGAAAAAAAGCCGGGGAGGAGCCGAACGGCTCCTCCCCGGCTTTTTCCGTCCGGACGCGAAACTAGCGGTGGGCCATGCGCCGGAGCTGCTCGGGCTCCAGCTGGAGGCGCTCGATGCGCGACAGGCCCACGCCGGTCTTCCCGGCCAGGGTCCAGTTGTGCCCGCTCTTCCACCCCTCGTGGGAGAGGCACATGGCGACCCAGATCGGCAGCCAGAGGCCGAGGCTCAAAAGGGTCAGGGCGGCGTGCAACCCATGGTTCAAGTTGCTGCGGCGAAAAATCAGGCTGCGCGCGGCGGCGACGGCGTTCATCGAAACATCCTCCGAAATGATATGAAAAGGCCCTTCCCATGGCGGGGGAACGGCAAATAGTCCTTTGAAGAGGGGATGTCAACCTCAAAAACGACGAAAATCACAACACCAGGGCCAGCCCCAGCCCGGCGGCCAGTTCGCCCAAGACCACGGCCGCGCCGAGGAAGTCCCCGTTGGCCCCGTCCACCAGCCGCGCCAGGCGGTACAGGGGATACACGCTCAAGGGCGGCAGCAGGAGAGCCGCCGTCAACCCCCAGGTCGGGGTCAGGATCAGCCCGGCGGCCACGGTGACGACCACCGCCGCCAGGCAGTTCTCCAGGGTGGCCCCGCTCATGAACAGGGCTCCCAGGCCAGGGCGGGCCAGATCCTTGACGGCGTAGGCCAGACCCACGGCCGCGCAACGTCCGGCGCAGAATATCCAGGCCGCGGCCAGGGGTCGCCCGGCGGCGAACAGGGTCTCCAGCAGCACCACCTGTCCCACGAGGGCCAGCACCAGGGCCATGGCTCCGAAAGCTCCGCTGCGGCTGTCCTTGACCACCCGCCAGAATTTCTCCCGGTCCATGTGGGCCGTGACCCCGTCGGAGACGTCGGCCAGCCCGTCCAGATGCAGGCCCCGGGTCAGCAGCAGAGAAAGCGCGGCGGCCAGCCAGGCCTGAATCCAGGGCTTGCCCGCGAACAGCCCGAGACCGAAGGGCAGACAGACCACCAGTCCGAGGACCAGCCCCACCAACGGCAGAAACGGCAGACAGCCGGCCATGTCCTCGGGCTCGGCCGGAGCCTTGGGCGCGGGCCAGAGCCGGGTGAGGAAGGACAGCGCCAGGAGAAAACGTCGCGCCACGTGCATGGTCAGTCCCAGGCCAGGGTCAGTTCCGCGCCCGGGTTGATGCCCAGGGAGCGCGCGGCCGAGCCCATATACAAGGCCAATTCCAGGAAACCCTGGCTGCCGGAGAGCAGGCCGATCTCGCCCTGATCCAGGTCGGCGTAGGTCCGCACCCGGCGCAAGGGCTTGGGGGCGGGCAGGAGGAGCCGCAACCCCTGGGCCGGGACTGCGGCGTTCTCGCGCAGATTCAGGGCGCAGTTGCCGAAGCGGTCCACGTGCAGGACATGGGCCATGACCCGGTTCTGACCGGGAGCCGGGGAACTCCAGGAGCCGCGCTCCAGGCCGGAGGGGTCCATGGCCAGGCCCAGAACGGCGGGGGTCTCGCCCAGGGCCAAGCGGGCGGCCAACGGCGCCATGAGATCACGCCCCTGGAAGGTGGCCGAGGAACGGCCCAGGGCCAGGGCGTCCGGAGTCAGGTCGAAGGCCCGCACCGGTTCCGGACCGGTGAGGATCAGCCCGAGCAGGCCGTTGTCCGGAGCCAGGAATATTTGCCCGCGCCGCTCCAGGGCCACGATGCGCCGATCCGTGCCCACGCCGGGGTCCACCACGGCCACGAAGACCGTGTCCTCCGGGAAGTGCGGCGCGCTGGCGGCGAGAAAATAGGCCGCCTGCGGCAGATTGAAGGGGGCCACCCCATGCGTCAGATCGAGCACCTGGGCGGCCGGGGCCAGCCGGGCCAGCACGCCGCGCATCTGGCCCACGTAGGGATCGGAAAGTCCGAAGTCCGTCAGCAGCGCCACGGGTCTGACCGCACGGGCTTGCCTGGAGTCCATGACGTCCTCCTCAGTAGACCTTGCGCGGCGAGAAGCCCTCGCCGAGCACGTGGAACCCCGAGCCCATGATGGTGAAGGCCCTGGGGTCGATGGAGTAGACCAGTTCCTCCAGCCGCTTGAGCTGAATGCCGTTGATCATGGTCAGGACCACTTCCTTGCCCTGCCCGGTGTAGCCGCCCCGGCCGGAAAGCACGGTGGCCCCTCGGTCCAGCTGGCCCAAAACCACGTCGAGCACCTCCCGGGGCTTTTCCGAGATGATCAAGACCATGACCCGGTTGGCGAAGACGCGCAGACAGTAGTCCGTGACCATGGAGATGATCAGGGTCATGGCCAGGGAATAGAGCATCACGTGCAGGTCGAGGAAGGAGAACCCGGCCGCGAACACGGCGATGTTGAACCAGAAGTCGAAGGTGCCGATGGAGATGTTGTAGCGCTCCTTGCACATCACGGCCAGGATGTCCACGCCGCCGGTGGAGCCCAGGGAACGCATGGCCATGCCGATGCCCAGGCCCATGCAGGCGCCGCAGGCGATGACCGCCAGCCAGATGTCCCGGATGGGGGCCACGTAGTCGATGGCCTCGATGAACACGGTCACGGCGGCCATGCCGTAGAGGCTGTAAAGGATGAAGCGGCGGCTCACCGAGACCCAGCCCAGGACGAAGACGGGCACGTTGAGCAGGAAGTACCAAATGCCCGCCGAGAACTTGGGAAACAGATAGAAGCAGAGGAGCCCGAGGCCGGACATGCCGCCGGTGAGCAGGCCGAAGGGCGCGGCCAGCGACTTCACCGCGAAGGCCACGAAAAATGATCCGGCGGTGATGAGGAAGAGGTTCCAGGGCGCGCCGAAGCTGAAGCGGCGGAAGCGCTGGTGCAGGGTCTGGAGCAGAGGCATGGTTTCCTTGATTGGTCGGCTCCGGCGGGCGAAACCGGCTTGCCTCCGGCTTCGGGCCGGGTTAGGGTCGCTCACGGCCAGGCAACGGATCTATTCTACTCCGAGAAGAGACCGTCGACAAGGCCCAGAGGGGAATCAAGGGGGGAGCCATGCTGAAGATCATGAGCATGGACCAATGGCTGGAGGTGGGGAGGGAGATCCACGCCCGCTACGGGCTGAATCCGTCCATCAATGACGCCCAGGGGCACCCGGTTGTCCCCAACACGGTCTGGGCCAACGAACTGTGTCCCGCCATTCGCGGCGGAGACGGGGCCGACGAGGTGTGCCGCCAGGCGGGCGAACACTTCGCCCGGGTTCTGCGCGAGACCGGCAAGCCGGTGATCGAGGAATGCGGCGCGGGAATGCTGCGCATCGCCGTTCCAGTGGTCGTGGACGATCTCTTCATGGGCAGCCTTGGCGGCTGCGGCAAGGTCTGCGACGGCGGCGAGGTGGATGAGTTCATGATCCGCAAGGCCACGGGCCTGGCCATGGACGAAATCCGCAACCGCGCGGAAAGCGTGGCCTCCATCACCTGGGGCGACGCGGACGAGATCGTGGAATACCTGGAAGAGCGCCTGCGCGTCCTGGCCGTGGGCTAGGCCGCACCTCCCGGGGAAAAAAGAGGCGCCCCCCAGCGGGACGCCTCTTCGGTCATGCGGTCCGCACGCCCTAGATGTGCAGCAGGGCCACCTTGACGCGCTTCTTGCCGAAGGCCTGCGCCTCCTTCTCGTCCCACATGAACACGTCCACCCGCTTGGTGTGGCGGGGATTCATGAGGTCGTTGATCTCGAAAATGCCCAATCCCTCGATGCGGACCTTCTTGCCGAAGACCCAGCCCTGGTCGAACAGATCCCGGGACACGGCCACGGTGCCGGGCCGAACCTTGCGCATACTGGCCGCGATGAGCGGATCGCCGTCGGTCTGATCGTGGGTGGGGTTGTAGGCGGTTACGGTCACCTGCTGCACCTCGCGAGTTCCGGAGCCAGGATTCACCGGCACATTGGCCAGGAACTGGCGGGCCTCGCCCTTGTATTCATAATCCACCAATTTCTCCTCGAGCATGGAGATCTCGGCGTTCTTCCGATGCAGGGTCCAACCCATGCTGACGACCATGATCGCCAGAAACGGCAGCAGGGTGAAATTCAGAATGGCTCGTACGTTCAAAACAATTCTCCTGTTGCATGTGAGCGGCGCGGTGCGCCGATACGTCCTGAACCAGGGAGCAAGTTCAATGCCGATTTCGGTGTGTGGGGATGGGTGCCCGGTTCGGGCGGGGTTCAGGTGCTTGAGTGCCTTTATAGCAGGGCCTGAAAATCCTGTAAACCCATACTGGCCGTAGTGATTCCGGGCGATTACGAGAGCGTATCCGACTTCTCCCGGAAAAGTCGCGGAATGCCGGGCGACTAGCCGGCCCGGATCGGCGTCTCCGCGCGCAGCCATTGCGGGGCCATGATTTCAGCGGTTCCAGCCGGGCGGCGGAAAGCCGACGGCGGCCCTCTCGAACGGGGCCGCCCACGTCATGAATCCGCGCATCACGCCGCGGCATGTGCAGAAAAAAGCCCACCCCGATGCATCGGGGTGGGCTTTTTTGCGCAAAAAGTCCGACGCGCGGCAGGGCCCTAGATGACCTTGTTCAGGGGGTACTCGATGATGCCCTCGGCGCCCAGGCCCTTGAGCTGGGGGATGAGGTCGCGGACGACGGCTTCGTCCACCACGATCTCCACGGAGAGCCAGTCGGTGTCCGCCAGCTCGGCCACGGTGGGCGAGGTCAGGCTGGGCAGGATGCTCTTGGCTTCGGCCATCTTGGCCTTGGGCATGTTCATCTTCAGGCCCACGAGCTTCTCGGCCCGCAACGCGCCCTGCAGAAGCAGATCGAGATGCTCGATCTTGCGGCGCTTCCAGGGATCGTCCCAGGCCTTCTTGTTGGCGATGAGCCGGGTGTTGGTCTGCATGAGTTCGGCGATGATCCGCAGGCCGTTGGCCCGGATGGTCGTGCCGGTCTCGGTGACCTCCACGATGGCGTCGCACAGCCCCTCGACCACCTTGGCCTCGGTGGCTCCCCAGGAGAAGGCGACGTCCACGGGCACGTTGATGGACTCGAAGTAGCCCTTGGTGAAATTCACGAGTTCAGTGGCGATCTTCTTGCCCGCCAAATCCTCGGGCCGCTTGTAGGGCGAGGCGCCGTTGACCGCCAGAACCCAGCGGGCCGGACGGCTGGAGACCTTGGAATAGACCAGGTCCGAGACCACGACCACGTCGGAGTTGTTCTCCAGGATCCAGTCCTTGCCGGTGAGGCCCGCGTCCAGCACGCCGGACTCGACGTACACGGACATTTCCTGGGCCCGGCACATGCTGCACTTGATCTCCCGGTCATTGATCTCCGGGAAGTAGTTCCGGGCGTGCATGCGGATCTTCCAGCCGGACTTCTCGAACAGATTGATGGTGGCGTCCTGAAGGGAGCCCTTGGGAATGCCGAGCTTGAGCAAGTTTTCGCTGGACACTATTTGTAGACCTCCTTGGGATCGAAGACCTTGGGACAGCATTCGGCGACGACGCCGTCCTTGAGTTCACGGAAGAAGCAGCTGCGGAAGCCGGTATGGCAGGCCGCGCCGCCCACCTGCTCGACGAGCAGGAGAATGGTGTCGTTGTCGCAGTCCAGGCGGATGGAGCGGACCTTCTGCACGTGCCCCGAGGTGCCGCCCTTGTGCCAGAGTTCCTTGCGGCTGCGGCTCCAGTAATGGACCTCGCCGGTCTCCAGGGTCTTTCTCCAGGAATCCTCGTTCATGTAGGCCATCATGAGCACCTCGCCGCTGGCGGCGTCCTGGGCGATGGCCGGCACCAGGCCGTTCATCTTGGCGAAATCGGGAGTGAACATGGGGATCAGAATCCTTTGTCGGGGTGTACGTCGGGAAGGCCGCCCTCGCCCAGGAGCACGGACATGAAATGGGCCACGGCCTCGGGCACCACGATGGTGTGGTGGTTCCCGGCCAGGGCCAGATCGCTCTTGAGCTGGGCGCGCACGTTCAGGCTTCCGGTCAATTCGAACACGAGATGCAGGTCGTCGCTGTTGTCCGCCAGATCATCCAGGGAGAGCACCGGAATGCCCTCGTCCTGGGCCAGAACCTTGCCGGGCGTGTCGCGCATCTCCACCACCGCGGCGATGCGCACGCCGTTCTTGCGGTGTTTGAGCAGCCGTTCCAGAAAGAACGTCCCCACACGACCCAGACCCACAATGGCCACGTTGTACTGTCCCATCCGACCCCCTCCGGCCGCACCCCTCGCGACCGGACCTTGATCCATAAACGCTTCGTTCCGGGTTGTCCATGCCGCCGGAACGTCTAGCCGCGAACGCTTCCGGCCTTCAGCTGGCCGCAGGCGGCCTTGATGTCCGTGCCCATGCTCCGCCGGATGGTGGCGGTCATGCCCTTGTCCCAGAGGATCTTCTCGAAGGCCAGCACGGCGTCCGGGTCCGGCGCTTGATAGGGCGAGTCCTCGGTGGCGTTATAGGCGATGAGGTTGACCTTGCAGCGCCGGTTGCAGAGGAGCTTGTGCAGCTGCCGGGCGTGGGCCGGGCTGTCGTTGATCCCGCGCAGCAGAAGATATTCGAAGGTGATCCGCTCACGCGGCTTCATGGGGTAGCGGTCCAGGGCGGCCAGCAGTTCGTCCAGGGGCACCTGGGCGGCCTTGGGCATGATCCTGGCGCGCAGTTCCTGGGTCGGAGCGTGCAGGGAGATGGCCGGCAGGGCCAGCCCGGAAGCGCCGAGGACATCCAACCCCTTGGGCAGGCCCACGCTGGAGACCGTGGTGCGCCGCCAGGAGATGTTCAGGCCCGTGTCGCTGTTCAGGGTGGCCAGGGACTTGAGCAGCCAGTCCAGGTTGAGCAGCGGCTCGCCCATGCCCATGAACACGAGATTGGTCAGGGGCGCCAGCCCCGAGGCGGCCAGATGCGCCCGGCCCACCAGTATCTGCCCCAGAATCTCGCCCTGGGTCAGGTTGCGCTCAAAGCCCATGAGCCCGGTGTTGCAGAAGGTGCAGGCCATGGCGCAGCCCACCTGGGTGGACAGGCACTGGGTGTAGCGGGCCAGCTTGTCGTTGGGGATGAGCACGGACTCGATGAGCTTGCCGTCGCCCAGGCGCAGGAGGAACTTGATCGTTCCGTCCCTGCTCGCGCGGACGTCGGCCACCTCGGGCCAGGCCACCGCCGCCCGGGCCGCCAGCTTGTCACGGAGGATCTTGGAGAGGTTGGTCATGGCCGCGAAGTCGCGGGCGTCCTTCTGCCAGAGCCATTGCCAGACCTGGGCCGCGCGGAATCGCGGTTCCTTGACGTCCTCGACGAAAAAGGACTCCAGTTCGGAGAAGGTCAGGTCCAGCAGGTTCAGCATGAAATACGGCCTCTTCGACGCCTCGCGGCGCATGGCGGGACAGGGAGCCCGCCGCTTGATCCCGGGACGCGTCCGCCCTAGACTGCGAACGGGAGGACTGCCCCATGCCCGAAATCCGTCCGAAAGTCTACGTCACCCGCCGCCTCCCCCAGGAGGGCCTGGACCTCCTGGCCGCCTCCTGCGACGTGGAGGTGAACCCCGAGGATCGACCGCTCACCCGGGCCGAGCTGCTGGCCGCCGTGGCCGACGCCGAGGGCGTCATCGGCCTGCTCACCGAGCGCATCGACGCGGCCTTCCTCGACGCGGCCCCGAAACTGCGCGGCTACGCCAACTACGCCGTGGGCTTCGACAACATCGACGTGGCCGAGGCAACCCGCCGGGGCATCCCGGTGTCCAACACCCCGGACGTGCTCACCACGGCCACGGCCGAACTGGCCTGGACCCTGCTCCTGGCCGCCGCCCGCCGGGTGGTGGAGACGGACGCGGTCATGCGCTCCGGCTCCTGGACCGGCTGGGGCCCGTTGCAGTTCCTCGGCGCGGACGTCACCGGCCGGACGCTCGGCCTCGTCGGCGCGGGTCGCATCGGCACGGCCATGGCCCGCATGTCCCGGGGCTTCGACATGCCCGTACTCTACACCAGTTCCTCGGGCAGGCGGAACGAAATCCTGGAACGCGAGCTGAAGGCCGAGCTGGTTCCCTTCGAAGAGTTGCTGGCCCGCTCGGACTTCGTCAGCGTGCACACCCCGCTGACCCCCTCCACGCGCCACCTCTTCCGGGCCGAAACCCTGCGGCTCATGAAACCCACGGCCATCCTGGTGAACACGGCGCGCGGTCCGGTGGTCAAGGAGGACGACCTCGCGGCCGCGTTGCGCCAGGGGGTCATCGCCGGGGCCGGGCTGGACGTCTACGAGAACGAGCCGCGTCTGGCCCAAGGCCTGGCTGAGCTGAAGAACGTGGTCCTGCTGCCGCACGTGGGCTCGGCCACCTTCGCCGCCCGCCGGGACATGGCCCTGCTGGCGGCGAGGAATCTCCTGGCCATGCTCCTGGGCGGCACGCCGCCCACCTGCCTCAATCCGGACGTACTGCGCTAGCGGTTCATCCAGGCCCAGGCGTGGGCGATCATGTCCTCCAGGCCGTACTCCGGCTCCCAGTCCAGGGCTCGTCTGGCGGCCGTGGGCTCGGCCAGGAGCGCGGCCGGGTCGCCCTCGCGGCGCGGAGCGTCCTCCCGGGGGATGCTCCGGCCCGTGACCCGCTCCGCCGTGTCCAGAACCTCGCGCACGCTGAAACCCTCGCCCACGCCCAGGTTGAGGGCCTGTGAGCCGCCCCGCTCCAGAAGATTCAGGGCCGAGACGTGGGCCCGGGCCAGGTCCGTGACGTGGATGTAGTCGCGCAGGCAGGTGCCGTCGGGCGTGTCGTAGTCCCGCCCGAACACCTTGATGACCCCCCGCCCGGCCGCCGCGCGCAGGACCAGGGGGATGAGGTGCGTCTCGGGATCGTGCTCCTCTCCCAGTTCGGCGTCCGGGTCGGCCCCGGCGGCGTTGAAGTAGCGCAGCCGCAGGTTGGCGATGCCGTGGGCCCGATGGAAGTCCTCCAACATGCGCTCCACGGTGAACTTGCTCCAGCCATAGGTGTTCACCGGCCACTGCGGGTGGTCCTCGGTCAGGGGCAGACGTTGCGGCGCGCCGTAGACCGCGCAGGTGCTGGAGAAGACGATGCGGCGGCAGCCGTGGTCGCGCATGGCCTCCAGCAGGCGCAGGCTGGCCACGCAGTTGTTGCCGTAATACTTGCCCGGGTCGCGCATGGACTCGCCCACCTCGATGCGGGCCGCGAAATGCAGCACGCCCTCGGGGCGGTGCTCCCGGAACACGGCGTCCAGGGCCGCGCGGTCGGCCACGTCGGCGCGCACGAGCGGCCCCCACTTCACGGCCCACTCGTGCCCGGCCGAGAGATCGTCCAGGGTGACCGGCAGGTATCCGGCGCGGGCCAGGGCCTTGCAGGCGTGCCCGCCGATGTACCCGGCTCCGCCGGTGACCAGGACCGCGCGCGGCATCAGTGCAGCTTCTCGCTTTCCTTGTAGGCCTTCACGAACTGCTTGGCCTCGTCCACGTTGGTCACGTCGCCCGCGATCTGGGCCTTGAGCAGGGCCTCGCGGATGACGCCCACGGCCGGGCCGGGTTTCAGGCCGGTGGCCTTCATGATGTCGTTGCCGTTGAGGAACGGCTCCAGGGCCTCCTCGGGCACGTCGGCGCGCTCCAGCATCTTCAAGTTGTGGTTGAATTCACGATAGGAGCCGTTGCGGGCCTTGATGTCCGCGCGAACCATCTCGATGACCCGGGGATACTCGTCGAAGGCCTTGAAGCGGCGGATGCCCTTGTCCGTGAGCATGAAGTGCGGACGCATGTGGTTGCGCACGAGATCGCAGATGAGGTCGATCTCCTCCACCGGGAAGCGCAGACGCATGAGGATCTTGCGGGTGATGTTCGCGCCCACGTGGTGGTGCTGGAGGAAGTACCACTGGCCGTCGTAGTATTCGGCGGTGTAGAGCTTGCCCACGTCGTGGAACATGCAGGCCACGGTGCCGTACCAGTCGTAGGGCAGCTCCTCGGGATAGCGGCGCATGACCTCGATGACGTGCGAGAGCACGTCCTCCTCGCCCGCGTCCGGGTTCTTGATCTGCTTGACCCGGGACAGGGCCGCCAGCTCGGGAATGAGCCCGTGCAGAATCTGGCTGTCGAAGAGCAACTGCACGAAGAGCCACATGTTCTCGGGCTCGACCTTGCGCCACTCGTCGGTCAGGTCCGTGACCGTGACGTAGTCCAGCACCCGGCGCGCGCCGCGCAGGATGGCCATCCAGGTGTTGGCCTCGATCTTGAGATTGTAGTTGGCGGCCAGGCGCAGGGCGCGCACGGAGAGGAGGTAGTCGCGCTTGAGCGTCTCGTCCGGGATGCCCTTGAAGCGCAGTTCGCCCTCGCCGAACTCGGCGAAGTCCTCCAGGGCGTCCTTGGCCGAGGGGATGTAGGGACAGAGCGAGGACAGCGGGGCCTCGCCGCGCTTCTCCAGGGCCTTGAGCAGGCGCGGAGTCAGCTTGGCCACGCATTCCTCGGGATGGGCTCCGGTGTTCACGTCGGCGTGGTAGAAGCGGAAGGACGTCCCGCCCTCCTTGAGCACGCCCGCGACGCCCTCCTCCGAGGACTCCTTGATCTTGGGGAAGAGGCGTCGCAGTTCGTCCAGCGCCGCCTCGGTGCAGATGTCGATCTCGTGCTCACGGGGGTCCGCGTCCAGGACCATCTTCTGGAGCTTGGCGTTGATGATGTATGCGTCATGGCCATTGCGCATGATGGCCTTGCAGTATCCGACGGCGTCCTTGAACGGCTGGATCATTCCTTCCTCCGGCCCCGGGCGGGGTCGTTCATCGGTTGTTCGGCTGGGTCTGGGTCATACAACTTTTTTCCCGCCAAGAAAATGCGCCGCCACCCTCCCCCGCAGCCGGGTTCCCAGAAGCGGCGTGTTCTTGCCCTTGGAACGCATGGTCTCGGGCGTGACCTCCCACTGGGCGGCGGGATCGAAGAGCAGAAAATCGGCCGGATCACCGGCCTGAAAGCGATTCACGGGCAGGCCGAAGACGCGGCAGGGAGCCTCGCTCCAGGCGCGCACCAGGTCGTCGAGAGTCAGGAGCTTCTTCTCCACCAGCCCCCAGGTCACGGAAAGGGCCGTGTCCAGGCCGGAGATGCCGCAGGGCGCGAGGTCGAACTCCACTTCCTTCTCGTGGGCCGCGTGGGGTGCGTGGTCCGTGGCCAGGATGTCGATGACGCCCGAGCGCAGGGCCTGGAGCATGGCCTCCACGTCGTCGCGGGTGCGCAGCGGCGGGTTGACCTTGGCGGCGGAGTCGTAACCCTCCACCCGTTCCTCGGTCAGGGTCAGGTAGTGCGGGCAGGTCTCGGCCGTCACCTGGACCCCGCGCTCCTTGGCCCAGGCGATGAGCTCCACCGAACGGCGGCAGGAGATGTGCGCCAGATGGATGGGGATCTTCAGGTAGTCGGCCAGAAGGATGTCGCGGGCCACCTGTGCGGCCTCGGCCACGTCCGGCTGGGCCGGAATGCCGAGGCGGCCGGAAACAGCGCCCTCGTTCATGCCCGCGCCCCGGGCCATGCTCGGCTCCTCGCAGTGGTCGATGACCACCTTGCCCTGGTCCCAGGCGTATTCCATGGCCCGCCGGAAGAACTCCGCCCTGGGCACGGGCAGGCCGTCGTTGGAGAAGGCCACGCAGCCGGCGTCCGCCAGCTCGGCCATGGGCGCCAGCTCCTCGGCCTTCAGGCCCCGGGAGAGCGCGCCGATGGGGTACAGGCGCGGCCCGTGGGGCCAGGCGGCCCGGGCCCGATCGAGCATGCGCTCGGTGACGGTGGCGTTGTCGTTCACCGGATTCGTGTTGGCCATGCAGAGCACGTTGCCGAAGCCGCCGTGGGCCGCGGCGTCCAGGCCGGAGGCGATGTCCTCCTTGTACTCGAAGCCCGGCTCGCGCAGATGCGTGTGGCAGTCGGTGAGGCTCGGCAGAAGCAGCAGGCCCGAGGCGTCCAGCTCCTGGGCGGCCTCGACCCGGGTCTTGCGGGCCGAGGGGATGAGCGAGGCCACGCGGCCCCTGGCCACCAGAAGATCGACCTTCTTTTTCTTCCAGAGCGCGTTGCGGACCACCAGACTGACGGTTGACATGAACGCCTCCTACTCGGCCGACTTGCGGGTCATATAGAGGAACAGCAGGGCCATGCGCACGGCCACGCCCGAGGCCACCTGGTCGAGGATCACGCTGCGGCCCGAGTCGGCCAGGTCCGAGGCGATCTCCACGCCCCGGTTGATGGGCCCGGGGTGCAGGACCAAGGCGTCCGGCGCGGCCTGGGCCATGTGCCGTTCGCAGAGCCCGAAGGTGCGGGAATATTCCCGCAGGTCCGGCAGCAGTCCGGCCTGCATGCGCTCCAGCTGGAGCCGCAGGCACATGACCGCGTCCGCGCCGCGCACGGCCTCGCCCAGGTCGGAAAAGACCTCGGCCTCCCAGGTGTCCACGCCCGGGGGCAGGAGGGTGCGCGGCCCGCAGAGCCGCACCCGCGCGCCCAGGAGGTTGAGCAGCAGGACGTTGGAGCGGGCGACACGGCTGTGCGCGACGTCGCCCAGGATGAGCACGGTGCGGCCCTTGAGGTCGCCCCAGCGCCCGACGAGGGTGAAGGCGTCCAGCAGGGCCTGCGTGGGATGGGCGTGGCGGCCGTCGCCGGCGTTGATCACGCTGCATTCCAGGCGCTCAGCCATGAACTGGGCCGCGCCGCTCACGGAGTGGCGCAGGACGATGGCGTCCGGGTTCATGGCCTGAAGCGTGAGCGCCGTGTCCTTAAGGCTCTCGCCCTTGGACAGGCTGGAGCCGCTCTTGGCCAGGGAGAAGGTGTCCGCCGAAAGCCGTTTTCCGGCCACGTCGAAGGAGGTCTTGGTGCGCGTGCTCGGCTCGGCGAAGAAGAGCACCACGCTGCGGCCCTTGAGGGTCGGCACCTTCTTCACCGGACGGGAGTTTATCTCCCGGAAATAGCGGGCCGTGTCCAGGACGTGCCGGGCCTCGTCGGCCGAGAGCTGGGACACGTCCAGGAGATCCTTGTGCCGCCACTGCATGGGCTACACCCCCTTTTCCCGGCGGACCAGGGGCCCGGCCAGGGTTTCGATGTCGCTCGGCACCACGCTGAAGCGGGCGGCCTTGCCCGGCTCCAGGCTGCCCAGGACGCCCTCCATGCCCAGAACCCGCGCCGGGTTGCGCGTGAGCATGGCCAGAAGATCCATGAGCCCCAGCTCCTCCCGGAAGCGGGCCAGGAGATAGCGGGCCTCGTTCCAGGGATTCAGGTCGCGGTTGGAGGCCAGACTGTCCGTGCCGAAGCAGAGCGGCACGCCCGCGCGGAACAACTCTTCCCAAGGGGCTCGGCCCGAGCCGATGTAGGCGTTGGAGCGCGGACAGAGGCAGACCGTGGCCCCGGACGCGGCCAGGACGCGGATGTCCTCTCCGTCCAGGTGGGCGCAGTGCACGGCCAGGGTGTCCGGTCCCAGGAGCCCGAGGTCCGCGGCGTGCGCCACCGGGCTCACCCCGGGCGGGGTGAAGCCGCGCAGGCGGCCACGCTCGCGCAGACGGTTCGCGAAGGAATGCGGCAGTCCCCGGACCACGGCATTCTCCTCCTCGTGCTCGGCCAGATGCAGGGAGAAAGGCAGGTTCAGCTCCCGGGCGGCTTCGCGGGCCGCGCGCAGGACGCTGTCCTGGGTGGTGTACAGGCTGTGCCCGGCCAGGGACTCCAGGCCACGTTCCCGGGAGCCGGCCGGGGGCGGGGGGGGCGTGTCGCCGATGGCCTCATGGAAGGAGACGAAAAAAAGGCCGGAATCTTCGAGAATCCCGGCCATCCTGGCTGCGTTGCGGGTGGAGATGTCCGCCACGAGCCCCACGCCGAGGCCTTTGAGGGCCTCCAGCTCGGCCTTGATGCGGCCGTCGTCGGGTTCGTAGAGGGGCAAGGAGAGCAGGTGCTCCACCCAGGTCTCGAAGCCGTGCCCCTCGCGGGTGCGCCCGTGGAGGTGGCAGAGTTCCAGGTGGGTGTGGGCGTTGACCACGGCCGGGGCCAGGGTGGCTCCGCCCAGGTCGCGCACCGGGCCGTCGAAGTCCCGGCCCAACTCGAAAAAGGCCCCCACGGCGAGGATCGTCCCGCCGTCGTGGATCACGGCCGCGTCCTCGATGACCGGCCCGTTCATGGTGGCGGCCCGCGCCGCCCGGATCAGTTCGCGCACGACCTACTTGGAGGGGTTGGGGTTCTCGTAGAAGACATAGGTGGCGAACTCGCTCACCTCGAAATAGACCTTCTTCTCGTCCGGGTCGGGCAGGCCGTTCAGGTTCGCGTCCAGCACGCCGTAGCCGTAGCGGTAAGCGCGGGCGTCGACGGACTTGCCCGTGGCCTCGGCCGTGGAGAGCTTCTCGATCTTGAGGAAACGCTTGGCCACGGCGTTGCCCGCGTAGACCTCCAGCACGCCGTCCACGCCGGTCCAGTTCTGGATGCCTCGGCTGAGCTTGTTCTGGGTTTCCTGGGTGCAGGCGGACAGCGCGACGAGAAGAACCAACAGTCCGGCAAGGCTGAAAAATCGCTTCATTCGGAGGTCTCCCGGCGCTACACGCCGTGTTTTGCCGACGTTACCCCTTTTCGACGCGGTTGAAAAGGCGGACGAGGGGCGGGTTTCACTCCAGACGAAAAAGCTCCGCCTCGACGAAGACGATCCGTTCACGCGGCAGGCCCAGACGGGCGTAGGCCCGCTCCAGGCAGCCGCCCTGCCCCCAGAACTCGCCGGAGAACCGTTGGGGAACGGCCAGAACCCGCGGCGCGCGGCCCAGGCGGGCGACCTGCCCGCGCACCAGGTCCAGCAGGGCCAGGGAGCGGGCCTGCTGGCCCAGGGCCGGATGGACCGAACCGGCCAGGACGCGGGCCGCGAGCCCGGGTTCCGGGGCCAGGCCCATGCGGATGACCGTCACCCCGGCGCGCCAGAGTCGGGGCAGGGCCAGGGAGAGTTCAGTACGGGTCCGACCGGGGCTCCAAGGCGTGTATTCCCCGGCGCGCCAGCGCGCGGCCAGGGCCGTGCCCTCCAGAACCAGACAGGGATAGAGCCGGGCGAAGCGCGGGCGCAGGCGGGCGGCGGTCTCCACGTCCCGCCGGAACAAACCGGGGCGGTCGCCCTGCAGGCCGGGCAGAAGCTGCACCCCCAGGTTCAGCCCGGCCTGCAGGACCGCGCGGCAGCCCGCCCGGGCGGTCTCGCCGTCATAGCCCCGGCCCGAGGCGGCCAAAGCCCCGGTGTCAAAACTTTGAATCCCCAGTTCCACGGTCTCCAGACCCCGGGTCGCGAGCCGCGCCAGCCGCCCGGGCTCCAGCGCGTCCGGCCGGGTGGAGCAGCGTACGCGCCGGACCAGCCCGGCGTCGCGGAAACGGGCCGCCAAATCCAGGAATCGCTCGGGCCAGTCCCCGGGCAGGGCCGTGAAGGTGCCGCCGTAGAATCCGATCTCGAACGGCGCGTCGCCGCGCTCCAACGCCAGGGACAGCTCGCGCTCCAGGGTCGCGTGAATCTCCTCCAGAGGCGCGGGCGCGGTTCCGGTCTGGCTCTTCTGGT
The DNA here is from genome assembly GCF_000422565.1 of Desulfovibrio aminophilus DSM 12254. NCBI lineage: Bacteria > Pseudomonadati > Thermodesulfobacteriota > Desulfovibrionia > Desulfovibrionales > Desulfovibrionaceae > Desulfovibrio > Desulfovibrio aminophilus. The sequence goes on from NZ_KE383875.1 coordinate 176,549, forward strand.
CGCAGAACAGACAGCGGTGGGGACAGCCCGCGAAGGGCAGGAACACCGGCCGCAGGGGGATTCTCTCCCTGGGCGGTTCAGGGTGGGCGAAGGTCAGAACGTTCATGGCGCGCCCCCGGCGGCGGATTTCCATGCCGGGTGAGCCCTTGTGGCATGAAGATGGCATGGAGTACAAGACTGACGGACAACTTCCAACCCGAGGATCGGACATGAGCGGCTACAGCCTCGAGACCCTGCTCAAGGAAAAACCCCAGCTCCACCGCCACGGCGACGGCGGCAAGGCCAGCTGGGGCGCCGGAGAATCCGTGCTGCGCTTCATCACCGAACACGCCGGGCCCGGCTCGAAGACCATCGAGACCGGCGGCGGGCACAGCACAGTGGCCTTCGCCCTGACCGGGGCCGAACATCACGTGGTCTTCCCCGAGCCTTACCTCCAGGAAACCATCACCGAATACCTGACCTCCAAGGGCCTGCCCACGGACCAACTGCACTTCCACCTGGGCGGCTCCCAGGACGTCCTGCCCGGCCTGGACGTCAGCGGCTTCGACCTGGCCCTCATCGACGGCGAGCACGCCTTTCCGATGCCCTTCCTGGACTGGTACTACCTGGGCAAGCGCATGAAGGCCGGAGGCCATCTCATCATCGACGACACCCAGATATGGACCGGCCAGGTTCTGCGCAACTTCCTCAACGTGGAGCCGGAATGGCGGCTGGTCAAGGAAGTCTACGGCACGGTCTTCTTCCAGATGGTCAAGCCCTGGGTCGAGAAGTGGTGGGGCAAGCAGAACTACACCGTGCTCCACAGCATTCTGCTGCCGGACTACCTGCGCTATCTGCCCGAGGGAGCCCTGGCGGTCATGACCCCGATCTTCGACAAAAAGGAGTAGCCCCCCGCATGGGCATCACGGATTCCGCCCCGCGCCGGGCGGCCGACGACACCGAAACCTCAGGGAGGCCCTTCGTGGCAGCCACAGCGAAACGCGCGCTCATCACCGGCATCACCGGCCAGGACGGATCCTATCTGGCCGAATTCCTGCTGGAAAAGGGCTATGAGGTCCACGGCGTCATCCGCCGGGCCAGCGACTTCAACACCCGGCGCATCGACCATCTCATCCGCGACCACCACGAGGAGAACGTCCGCCTCTTCCTGCACTACGGCGACGTCTCCGACTCCACCAACCTGATCCGCGTGCTCTCCCAGGTGGCTCCGGACGAGATCTACAATCTGGCGGCGCAAAGCCACGTGCGGGTCTCCTTCGAGACCCCGGACTACACGGCCATGACCGACGCCATGGGCGCGCTGCGCATCCTGGAGGCCATGCGCATCCTTGGTCTGGAAAAGACCACCCGCTTCTATCAGGCATCCACCAGCGAACTCTACGGCAAGGCCGCCGAGGCCCCCCAGAACGAGGCCACGCCCTTCCATCCGCGCAGCCCCTACGCGGCGGCCAAGCTCTACGCCTACTGGATCGTGGTCAACTATCGCGAGGCTTACGATCTCTTCGCCTGCAACGGCATTCTCTTCAACCACGAGTCGCCGCGCCGGGGCGAGACCTTCGTGACCCGCAAGATCACCCGGGCCGCCTCGCGCATCGCCCTGGGCCTGCAGAAGAAGCTCTACCTGGGCAACCTGGACGCCAAGCGCGACTGGGGCTACGCCCCGGACTTCGTGCGGGCCATGTGGCTCATGCTCCAGCAGGACGCCCCCGACGACTTCGTCATCGCCACGGGCGAGACGCACACGGTGCGCGAATTCGCCGAAAAGGCCTTCGCCCGGGCCGGGCTGGACCTGGACTGGACGGGCCGGGGCGTGGAGGAGAAGGGCGTCTGCCGCCAGAGCGGCGAGGTGGTGGTGGAGATCGACCCGAACTACTTCCGGCCCACCGAGGTGGATCTGCTTCTGGGCGACGCCTCCAAGGCCGCGAAGCTGCTCGGCTGGCGGCCCGAGGTGACTTTCGAACGGCTCCTGGAGATCATGCTGGACCACGACCTGGAACGGGCCCGCTACGAACTCTACAAGAACGGGTACCAGACCAATGGATGCAAAGGCTAGGATCTACGTCGCCGGGCATACCGGCATGGTTGGTTCGGCCATCCTGCGGAGGCTCCAGGCCGAGGGATTCCAGACCCTCCTGACCCGCGACCGCGCGGCCCTGGATCTACGCGAGCAGGTCGCCGTGCGGGCCTTCTTCGCGGCCGAGCGGCCGGAATACGTCTTCGTGGCCGCGGCCAAGGTCGGCGGCATCCGGGCCAACGACACCTTCGGGGCCGACTTCATCCACGACAACCTGCTCATCGCGGCCAACGTCGTCGCCGCGGCCCACGAGACCGGGGTGAAGAAGCTCCTCTTCCTGGGCAGCTCCTGCATCTACCCCAAGTTCGCGCCCCAGCCCATGCGCGAGGAATCCTTCCTGGACGGCAAGTTGGAACCCACCAACGAGCCTTACGCCGTGGCCAAGATCGCGGGCATCACCATGTGCCGGGCCTACCGCCGTCAATACGGCGACGACTTCATCAGCGCCATGCCGACCAACCTCTACGGCCCCTGGGACAACTTCGACCTGGAGAACTCCCACGTCCTGCCCGCGCTCATGCGCCGCTTCCACGAGGCCAAGCAGGCCGGGCTGCCCGAGGTGACCCTCTGGGGCACGGGCTCCCCGCGCCGGGAATTCCTGCACGTGGACGACCTGGCCGACGCCTGCGTCCGGCTCATGGAGCGCTACAGCGGGGATCTCTGCCTGAACGTGGGCACGGGCGAGGATCTGACCATCGCCGAGGCCGCCGAGGCCGTGCGCCGGGTGGTGGGCTACCAGGGAGCCGTCCGCTGGGACTCGTCCAAGCCCGACGGCGCGCCGCGCAAGCTCCTGGACGTGACCCGGCTGCATGAGCTGGGCTGGCGGCACCGCATCGGCCTGGAAGAAGGCCTGCGCTCCCTGTATGAGGCCTTTCTCGACGGCCGCCGTCGCGGCTGAACCTCAGTAGGCGTTGACGAAGATCTTCGGCAGCCCGGCCAGAAAGGCCGCGGTGCGCTCCCCACGATAGAGGGCGAAGAAGACCTTGGCCCCGAAGCCGTCGGTGTCGCTCTTGAAGAAGACGGCCTCCAGGCCGACCCGCCGGGCCGCCTCGCGCATGCTCGACCAGGTCCAGGCCGTCACGTGGGTCACGTGCTTCCAGTAGGTCGGGTCCGCGCTGGGGTGGTCCAGGAGGCTGCCTCCGTGCCAGAAGTCCGTGCAGCCGAAGACGAGCCCCTCGTCCTTGAGACGCCGGGCCAGGAAGCCCACGTCCTCCAGCGGATTCTGGAAGTGCTCGAAGACCTCGAAGGCGGAGATGAGGTCGAAGCGGGTTTCGGGCAATTCATCGCGGTGATGGAAGGCCTCCGGGCCGAACTCCCGACGCCGGGCCTCCACCAGCGGCCGCCAGAGGTCGCAGCCCACGGCCGCCACCCCGCGCTCCCGCAGGGTCTTGAGGACCAGACTCCAGCCGATGCCGTAGAGCAGCACATCGCGAAAGCCCAGCCCGTTGAGAAACAGGTCGCAGAAATACTGCTCGCGGCGATGCACCAGACTGTCCGGCGGCTGGTCCGCCCCTCCCGACTCGCCCCGGTCCAGGCGTTCGGCCAAGGCCGGATCGCGTTCGTACTGAAGCAGCCCGCAGCCGTCGCACAGCACCCAGTCCTTGTCCAAGGCCCGCTCGAAGGCCCGGCGCGGCGCGGCGCAGACCGGGCAGGGGCCCGGCGCGGACGCGGACGGCCCGGGAACGGGCGGACGGACGGGACGGTCCAGGCGTTCCCGGCAGAAGGCCAGGCGCTCCGGCAGATCCGGGAAGGCGTCGACCTGCCCGGGAAATTCCCGTTCCAGCCCCCCCAGAAAGGCCAGGGCCCCAAAAAAATCCCCCCGCCCCAGGCAGGCCAGCCCGTGGTCCCACAGGGTCCGGGCCTGCTGCGTCGCATCCGGCGCGTCCATATCCTCAGCCCAGCCTGCGGCGGTCCGCATCGGGACCGGCATAGGGACCGTTCTTGACCTCGACCACCACGGTGCCCTCCTCCAGGATTTCATAGCCGTGCCCCCCCGCCAGGAGTACCAGCACCTCGCCGGGACCGACCTCCAGTTCCCCGGCCGGAGCGTCGTCCTCGCCGTGGAACCGGGCCAGCACCCGTCCCTTGAGCACCACCAGAACCTCCTGGGTCCGGGTCACGGCCCGTTCGAGGTGGTTGTGATTGTGGGCCGCCAGAACCTTGCCCGCCCCGTAGTTCCAGGTTCCGACCTGGACGAAGTCCGAGGGGTCGGAGAAAAAACTCAACCCAGGGGCCATGTCCTCGGCCCGCAGATGCACGGCCAGCCTCAGGCCCCTGTCCACGATCTCGCGCATGAATGTCTCCTCGTTCAATCCGTCTGGCCGTAGAGCGGCCGGGCCCGCTCCTCCACGGCCCGCTCCAGGGCCGCCGAAGACAAGGCCTCCAACTCGGCGGACTCGGGCCACGGTCCGGACAGCCGCCGGACCCAGGCTCCGCGTTCCGGCACCCCCGCACAGCCGCTCCGAAGCAGGGTGTCCAGGGAATACCACACGCGGGTCAGGTAAAAACGCTCCAGTTCGTCCAGGGGTCCGGAAGCGGCGGCTCCGGCCAATCCCAGGCTTTCCCAGGCCAGGGCGGCCAACCGCGCGGCCTCCCCGGGATTCCCGCCCGCCAGGCGCGCGGCGGTCAGCAGGGGCCCTGCGGCGGCGGCCAGCAGGGCGGCCCGGCGGCGGCCCGGCGGGAAGTCCGGCCGATCGCGCAGCAAGCCGCCGATGCGCACGTGCATGATCGCGTCGTGGCGGCGCTGGCGTCCCAGGTTCGCGGACATGCTCCCGGCATGACGGCGGTAAAAGACCACGGCCTCGGGGTTGGCCGCGACGCCCCGGCCGGAGGCGGCCAGACCCAGCCAGAAGGCATGGTCCTCGCAGGCCGAGAGCCCGGGGTCGAAACGCAACCCGGCCAAGGCCGCGCGGCGGACCAGGAAGGCGTGCGGCGGGGCCACGTTGAAATGGCAGAGATGCACCGCCAGATCCCGGTGAAAGAGCCGCCATTCTCCGTTGGGGACGGGCCGCCCCCCCTGGTCCAGGTTGGAAAAGAACAGGCTGCGACAGACGGCGGCGTCGGCCTCGGGATGCCGGGCCAGAAAACGGAGCTGGGAGGCCAGGGTTCCGGGAGCCAGCAGGTCGTCGGCGTCCAGGAAAGCCAAAAACTCGCCCGTGGCCAAGTCCAGCCCGGCGTTGCGGGCCGAGGGCAACCCGGCGTTGGCCTGGCGGAAGGAACGCACGGTCGCGCCGTAGCGCGCGACGACTTCCGGAGTCTCGTCCGTGGAGCCATCGTCCACGAGCACGATCTCCAGGTCGTCCAGTCCCTGGGCCAGGGCGCTGTCCAGGCAGCCGGGCAGGTAGGCGGCGTAGTTGTAAGCCGGGATCACGAGGCTGACGCGGCCCGGGACCATCGCGGCCGGAAGCGGGCGATCCGGGGCGGCCACGGCGCTACTCCGTGCTCAGGCGGCAGAGGGCTCCGCCGTCCACGGTCAGGCAGTGCCCGGTGACGAAGGAGGACTGTTCCGAATCGGCCAGGAAGAGCACGGCCCGGGCGATCTCCTCGGGACGGGCGATGCGGCCCAGGGGGTGGCGTGCGCCCAGGTCGGCCAGCAGGGCCTCCTCGTCCGCGCCGTCCAGGTGCCCCCGGCGCAGACCGTCGCGGAGCATCTCCGTGTCCACGGCCCCGGGCAGGACGGCGTTGGCCCGAACCCCGTCGGCGGCGAACTCCAGGGCCATGGTCCGGGTCAGCGCGGCCAGCCCGCCCTTGCTCACGGCGTAGGCCGCGATGCTGCGCGAGGTGGCCGCGGCATGCACCGAAGACATGTTCACCACGGACCCGCGCGCGGCCTTGAGCAGCGGATAGGCGGCCTGGGCGCAGAGCAGGGCTCCGCGCAGGTTCACGGCCAGGACGCGGTCCCAGACCTCCGGCGGAGTCTCCAGCAGGGGCAGGGCCACCTGGAGCGCGGCGTTGTTGACCAGGACGTCCAGACGCCCGGAACCCTCGGCCAGCGTCGCCACGGCCCGGCGCACCTGCTCCGGTTCGGCCACGTCGGCGGTCAGGAAGCCCCGGAACGGAGAACCGTCCCCGGGCTCATGCAGATCCAGGCCCCAGACCTCCCAACCGGCCCCGGCGAACGTCCGGGCCACGGCCAGGCCGATGCCCCGGGCCGCGCCGGTGACCAGGGCCGCGCGCTTCACGCGCCCCTCCGTTCCAGCTCCTCCATGAGGTGCTCGATGGTGCTGCGGTGGATGTTCTCCCAGGCCCGGGGGCTGCTGTTGGCGTTGTGCGGGGCCAGAAAAACGTTGTCCATGCCCTTGAGCGGGCTGTCGGCGGGCAGGGGTTCGTCCTCGAAGACGTCCATGGCCGCGCCCGCGATCTTCCCGGATTGCAGGGCCCGGACCAGGGCCCGCTCGTCCACCACCGGCCCGCGCGAGGCGTTGACGAGCACGGCCGTGGGCTTCATCAAGGCGAAACGCTCCTCGTTCATGAGGTGGCGGCTGGTGGGGTTCAGGTCCGTGTTCAGGCTGACGAAGTCGGCCTCGGCCAGAAGCTCCTCCTTGGAGACCATGCGCGCACCGTGGGCGGCCACGAAGGCCGGGTCCACGTCCTTGATGTCGTTGCCGAGGATCGTCATGCCCAGGGCCTTGGCCCGGCGGATGACGGCCTTGCCGCAATCGCCCACGCCGATGACCCCGAGGGTGCATTCGGCCAGGGTCCGGCCGGGAATCTTCTTCCACTCCCCGCCCTTCATGGCCCGGTCCATGGCGACCAGGTTGCGGGCGAAGCAGAGCATGTAGCCCAGGACCGTGTCGGCCACGGGCTCGCTGAAGGCGTTGGGAGTGCGGCGCACGGCGATGCCCAGGCGCGCGGCGGCCTCGGAATCGATGGAGTCGATGCCCGTGCCCCACTTGGAGATGACCTTGAGCTTGGGCGCGGCCTTGAGCACCCGCTCGGTGAAACGGTCGTCGCCGGAGATGACCCCGTCCATGTCCCCGATCCACTGGAGCAGGTCGTCCTCCTCCATGCGCTCGCGCACGGGGGGCACCACGACCTCCACGCCCCGGGAGGCCAGTTCGGGGCGGAAGCGGTCGATGACCGGCTGCATGTACGGCGCGCTGACGAGAACCTTCCATTTCATGGGGTATGCACTCCTTTCTGTCGGTTGAGATAGAGGAACTCGGCCACGGAGAAGTCCAGCTCCTCGTCGATGTCCCAGGCTTCCTCCCGGGGAATCTCGAAGAGCATGGGCCGTTCGCCCAGGCGGTTGCGCCGCCGGCGAAGGCCCTCTCCGGAGAAGATGTACAGGTTGGAATTCTCTTCATAGATCGGCGGCAGATCCTGGGTCCGCAGAAGCACCGCCGGATCGTGGTTCACCGGCCGCCCCGCCCCGTCCCAGAGCCGAGTGAAGAGCCGGGTCACGCTGAACAGCGAATCGCGCTCCGGCCAAGCGGCCAGGAAGGCCTCCACGGCGCGGCCGATGGTGTCCGGGGTCAAGAGCGGATTCGTGCTGTGGGTCTGGAGATAGAAATCCGCCGGAACCTGGGCCGTGGTGTTCAGGAGCACGTCGTTCATGGGCGTGGCCCCGTCGCGCAGGTGCTCCGGACGGACCAGCAGCGTCACCGAGGGGAAGGCGCGGGCCGCGTCCTCCAGGATGGCCGGGCTGTCGGTGTCGATGACCACCTCGGACACGGCCGGGCAGGCCAGCAGGCTCTCCACGATGCGGTGGTACAGGGGCCGACCGGCGAAGGCCCGCCAGTTCTTGCCCACGACGCGCTCGCTGTCGTGGCGCATGGGCACCAGGGCCGCCAGGCGCGGTTCAGTCATGGGCCTCCTCCCGGGGCGCGGGGCCGGGCAGCGGCCGCAGCACCGCGCGCACGGGCACGGCCTCGGCTCCGGCCACCTTCATGGGCAGACAGAGAAGTTCGTGGATGCCGGGCTCGGCCCGGCGCAGGTCCAGGCCCTCCAGGACCGCCACGCCCGCGCCCAGCAGGACGGCATGGGTGGCGTCACGGCTGCCGAAACGCTGCACCGAAAGATAGTCCACGCCCACCAGTCGGACCCCCGCGCGCACCAGGAGTTCGGCGGCGTCCTGGGTCAGGGCCGTGAAATCCGTGGCGAAGGGACGCGGCGGGCCGTCCCAGAGACGCGAGTTGTCGGTCTTCACGAGCAGGCGGCGGACGCCCGGAGCCAGCAGGGGTTCCAGGTCGCGGGCCGCCACCTCGCGCAGTCCCGGCAGGTGGACCACCTGGGCTGGTCCCAGGAAGGCGTCCAGGTCCACGACCTCGGCCGAGAGACCGCCGGGCAGGACGTGCAGGGGCGCGTCCAGGTGCGTGCCCATATGCGAGCCCAGACTGAGGCGGGAGTCGTTGGAGGAGTCCCCGCGCCCCAGACGCTTGGTCCACTCCAGGGAAAATCCCGGCGTACCGGGCCACACCGGCAGGTCCGGCCCCAGGGCCAGGGTCAGGTCGATGAGTCCGGCGTCCTCAGATTTCATGGGAAACACCGTCGGAATAGATCACCCGGCGCTGTTCCCGGGCGCGGGCCTCCTCCGGGCGTGGCCGGTGACTCCAACCGTTGGGGTAGAAGAAGCGGCGTTTGAGGGCCTCGTCCAATTCGCCCCGGCGGGAGAAGCCCCGGTAGGTTCCCCAGAACTGCATGAGCCGGAAGCCGAAGACGCCCCAGGTGTTGCCGAACAGCCGCCGTTCGTGCAGGGCGTGGTAGCAGTCGTTCAAGGCGTTGCCCAGGAACAGGCGCAGGAAATCGATGAAGCGGAAGCGCTCCTGGGGAAAGATGCGGCTGTAGGCCACGGCCTCGCGCTGGTAGCGGTTGCGGATTCCGGCCCAGGTCTCGTCGTGGGAGTGGATCACCTCGGCCCCGGCGGCGTAGGCCACCTGATGTCCCACGCTCTGGGCCCGGCGGGCCCACTCGATGTCCTCCAGGCCGGTGAGCGTCTCGTCGTAGGGCTGGGACTCCCAGACCGAACGGCGGACGGCCGCGTTGGCGTTGTTGCAGAAGGGCGTCGTCTGACGCGGCTGGCTCTCGTCGCCGAACCACTTGGCGAAGACCTGGTGTTCCGAATACTTGGTCCGGCCGTTGCCGCGCTGTTTGCCGTAGACCAGGGCCACCCGTTCGTCCTCGAAGGGGGCCAGCAGGCGTTCCAGCCAGTCGCCGTAGACCGGATAGGTATGGGCGCTGGCGAAGACCACGAATTCGCCCCTGGCGACGCGGCAGCCCACGTTGCAGGCCCGGCCGAAGGTGAAGGTTCCCGGCTCCAGGCGCACCACCTTCACCGGGTAGCGGGCCAGCACGGCCAGGGTGTCGTCCGTCGAGCCCGAGTCCACGGCCACGATCTCCAGATCCTTGAGGCCCTGCTGAAGAATGCCCTCAAGGAGCCTGCCGATGTGGCGGCCCTCGTTGTAGCAGCGGATGACCACGGAACACTTCACGCGCGTCTCTCCTCTAGCCTTCCCGCAGCACGTCCCGGTAGTCCGCGCGAGGGAAGAACTCCAGCTTGCCGCCCACTCCCGCGTTGATCAGGCTGCGGCCCCGGGCGTCGAAGAACTCCCGGGCCAGGCGGTAGGACGGCTCCACCCGGTCCAGGCGCGGATGGTGCCAGCGCTTGCCGGGGCCGAAATAGGCCGGGTGGAAATGGTTCACGTCGTCCTCCCGCGAGGTGATCTCCTCCTGGTTCTCGGCCCAGCCGGGAACCTTGTAGTCGAAGTCCACCCCGATGAGATAGATGGGGTCGCAGCCCATGTAGTAGGCCAGCTGCAGGGCCAGATACGTGACCGTGGACCCCCAGTAGACCTTATCGGCGCAATCCTCGGAAAACTGAGGATAGGGCTTGTAATGGCGCACGAAATTGACCCAGCAGGTGTTCTCGTCGTCGGCGATGGCGTGGGCCAGATCCGTGGGGATGAACTTGACCAGCCCGCCCAGGCCGCTGATGGCCTCGCGGTTGTCCTCGGCCACGAAGACGTCCTCCACCGTGTAGTAGGTGGGGCGGAAGCCGAATTTCTCGAAACCGAGGTAGATGCAGTTCATGCCGAAGGAGACCTCCCCGGCGAGGAACCGCAGGTCCATCTTGTTCAGGCTCGGGCCGTTGCCCACGACCCAGCCTCGGCGGCCCTTGTGGCGGTCCTTGAAGTCGCTGAGAAGCATCGCGTTCATCCTCCGGGACTGATGCAGCGCTTGCAGATGAAGGTTTCGGACGAGGGCGCGCGGCCCTCCACGCGGTCCCGCAGATTCGCGTAGACCGGGCCGGAGAGGATGGACTCCAGGCTGTCCCGGGAAAGGTCGCCGAAAACCTCCTCGCGGTGGTAGTCCATGCAGCAGATGATGAGTTCGCCGGTGTAGAGGATGTGCAGCCACTCCCCCACGCGCGGACAGCGGAACCCCTTGAGGTCCGGCCGCGCGGGCCGGGGCAGGCGGACGCCGTTGCGGCGGATGGTCCCGGCCCGGTCGTGGTACTTGATGAAGTTGATGCCCGGCCGCTTGCGGATGCCGTGCAGCGCCAGCTGGCCCTCCCAGAAGCGGATGTACTCCTCCTCGGTGAAGGCGAAGCCGGTGGCCAATTCCTGGGATTGTGGCAGGCCCGCGCCGCGGATGATGACCCGCAGGGGCAGCCGGTCGGAAAGCTTGAGCAGGCCGACCACGTTGGCCAGGCAGCGCTCGAAGCCCAGGCCCATGATCCCGTCGTGGGTCCGGGCGTCCACGCCGTGGAAGCTGACCCATATCTCATGGGGTACGTCGGCCAGCAGCGAGCCCAGGCGACGGGCCTTGTCCTCGTCCAGGGCCAGGGCGTTGGTGGAGACCTCCAGCCTGTCGAACGTCAGGCGGCGCTTGATGGCCCCGATGCGCTCGAAGATGAGCGGGTCCATGAGCGGCTCGTTCTCCAGGTAGGGGCAGACCTTCGCGAGCCGCAACGGGGCCAGCTCGTCCAGAACCCGGTTGAACAGGGCCTCGCCCATGACCCCGGGGTGGGCCTTGTGCCAGCTGTCCGGGTAGGGGCAGATGGTGCAGCGGCCGTTGCAGATCGATGTGGTTTGTATCTGGATGTTCACTCTTCGCCGTCTTCTCGTTACCGGTTGTTCGCCGAGGCCCGCGCCGAAGAAGGCGCGACGCGGACGGAGAGAAGCAATGTTCATACCAACGCGCAGCGACCGGGAAATGGCGCCCAGTATCGACGACGCGCCCGGGACGTGACAACGTTTTTTTACGGCGGGTGAACATTTTTCCGACGCCATCTCCGGAATGCTTCAGGCCGCCCTGTTTTCCGCTCCCGTGGATGGCTTTCCATATCCCATCCGAATCAAAAAATAAAACCTCCGGCAAAACGGAATTTTTTCCCCTTTTCCGGGAGTTGGCATCCAAGTTGCTGAACTCAAGATACACCGCCGCACCCGGAAAAATATTCACCGGCCGAGCAAATTCCCGGCGAAATTTTCCGGCATCGACGAAGGAGCCCATGAACATGGCTGAAAAAACACCCCTGTTTTACAGGAAATTCGACTACGACCGCCGCCTGGTGCCCAACGCCTACGTGGCCTCCCGCGACCAGGCCGCCACGAACGTGGCCCAGGCCGAGGCGGCCACGGGGCTGACCGTGGGCTATCCCGGCTGGAACATCCTCTACTATGTGACCCTGGCCTCCCTGAAGCCCGGAGACCACAACGTGATCCTGGAGACCGGCACCAACTGGGGCTTCTCCACCATCATGCTGGCCCAAGCCTTGCGCGACAGCGGCCTGGACGGCGAGGTGCACAGTTCCGAGCTGGACCCCGAAAACCATCGCCGGGCCCAGGACAACCTGGCCCGCTCCGGCGTCGGCGACCTCGTCCGGCTCCACCTCGGCGACTCCCTGGCCTTTCTCCGGGAGTTCGCGGCCGCCCGTCCCGTCGTGCGCGTGGCCTTTCTCGACAGCGGCCACGACCAGGAACACGTGCTCGAGGAGTTCCGCCTCCTCCGGCCGCTTCTGGACGAGGCCGGCACGGTGATCTTCGACAACACCTTCAAGCTGCGCACCGACGACGACCCGGAGCAGAAGGTCAACGGCGGACTGCGGCGCATCATGAGCGAGTTCGGCGGCAATCTCGTGAACTTCCCCCACTGCTCGTGGTACACCCCGGGCATGGCCGTCTGGCAGGCGGCTCCCTTCGCCCGGGACTGGGCCTGAGACGATGGCGCGCACGCCCGAACTGCTCGCCATCATCCCGGCCCGGGGCGGCTCCAAGGGAATCCCGCGCAAGAATCTGGCCGACCTCGGCGGGCTCCCGCTGCTGGCCTGGAGCATCCGCACGGCCCTGGCCTGCCGCGACGTGACCCGGGTGGTGGTCAGCACGGACGACCGCGAGATCGCCGAGGTCGCCCGGACATACGGAGCCGAAACACCCAGCCTGCGCCCGGCGGAGATCGCCGACGACCGCGCCCCGCTCCAACCCGTGGTCCAGGATCTGCTGAGCCGCCTGAGAGTCCAGGGATACGCCCCGGACGCCTACTGCCTGTTCCTGCCCACCTCGCCGTTCCGCGACCCCGGCGTCTGCTCCAGGCTCCTGGAAAAGATTCTGGACGGCCTGGACGCGGTGATCAGCGTCAAGCGCGCGAATGTCTCGGGCCTCGGCGCCGGGCCGTTTTCCCTACGCCCCATCGGCTATCTTTCGGCCCACAGCCTCTGGCCGAGGACCGGCGAGTCCTACGCCCACGTGGTCAGCGATCCCCGCGAACTGCTGGACATCGACGAACCCGCCGACCTGGAGCTGGCCCGGGCCCTGGTCCGAAAGGACGCAAGGAACGCCCGCCGTGGCTAGGGTTCTGCTGCTCTGCGCCCGGGAATGGGTTCCTCCGCTGCACGCCGCGCACCTGCTCGGCCTGTGCGGCCGGCTGGCTCCGCACTCGGCCACGCTGGTCACCGACCATCCGGCCCTGGCCCGCGAGCTGGCCCGCCGGGGCGCGAACGTGACGCTCCTGGAGCGTCTGGACCCCGCCCAGCCCACCCTGAACCTGGAAGCGTTCGCTCTTTCCCGCGACGACGCCGACCCCGTCGCCGTGGTCGACGCCCGCAACCTCCTCCTGGAGGCCGCGACTCTGGACCGGGCCTTTGAACTTCACGCCTCCGACGGACGGGTGGTGGCCGGGGCCGCGGTCTCCCGCGACATTCCCCTGCAGGCCATGAACCACTACCGGCTTTCGGCCATGGGCGTGCTCACGCCCCTGGAACCCGACCCGGACCCCGTGTGGCGTGGTCCCCGCACGCGGCCCTTCCTCTTCAACTGGCCGCAACACGGCGTCCGACGCCGCCCGGAGCCTCCCTATGTCCGCCGGGAGGACGGCCGCATGAGCCCCCTGCCGCCGGACGGGACACCATTTCCCGGCGAAGGGGATTCCCTTTATGAGGTGCTTTCGGAAAACCAGACCCGGCGTGTGCTGTCCCCGGCCCTGGCCGAACGGCTCTCGGGACTGGCCGCCGTCACTGCGGTCGGGACGCTGGGTTTCGAGGCCGTGCTGACCAGCGCGGCGGGCCGCCTCGCCCTATTCCCCCCCCTGGCCTTGGAGGGCTGCGAAATCCGCGCCCTGCCCGTGGTCGGCGGACGGATCAGGGAGGACTTGGCCCGACGCGCTCCGGTTCTGGCCCAGTCGGCCACGGCCTCCCCCGCGACGCTCGGCGGCGTGGCCCTGAGCGGCCCCGCGCTCGAACTCTCGGACGTCCCGGACCTGGAAGCCCTGGTCGTCCTGCTGCTGCGTCCCTGTGAAGAGGGCATCTACCAATACCGGGAACCGGCCCTGCGCGATCTTGGCGAATGGTGTTTCGATTTCAACCGCGACGGCTTCGTGAGCAGGACCACGGGCCGGGAATTCTCCTGCCGCCAGGACACCGGGGCGTTGTTGCGGCCCGACGGCTCCCTGTTCGTGGGACGCCCCGCCCAGTTGGCCGCGCCCCTGGACGAGCGCGACCTCGCCCTGTTCCCTCTGGAGCCGTCGGCGGCCCTGCGGGCCGTGGACGAGGTCGAACTCCTGCGCCTGGAGCTTCTGACCGAACGCCTCCTGTCCAGGGAGGTCCGCCATGCGGGCTGAGGAATCCGCCCTGAACGCCTCCGTACGCGCCTTCCGGCGGGCCTGCCTGGAGGGCGCTCCGGGCCTGGACGCGGCGGCCGAAGCCGACCGCCTGCTGCAACAGGCCGCGACCATGCCTGAGTTGGAGCAGGCCTTCGAACAGGCCCGCGAAACCTGGCTGCTGGCCACCTCCTACCAGGGCATACGGAATTGCGAGGTCGGCCCCATCGCCGACCTGCACGTGGAACAGGCGAAATTTACGGCTCCCGCCTTCCTGCGTCGTTTTCTGGACGCCTGCCTCGTCCGCCGCCTGGAACGGGAGCTGGCCGAAGGCGCTGCCGGGGCCCGTGAGCCTCTGCTGCGCCTGGACCCCCTGAATGAGACCGCCGGGGCCTTCCCGGAACCGTCCGGAGAAGCTTCGGGGACTCCCCGCCTGCGCCACCGGCGGCTGGGCGCGCCCGCCCCGGTGCGGCCCATGGACATCTGCTTCCTGGACGGCCGCATCTACGCCCTGGACGGACAGGGCCCCCACGTGGCCCGCCTGGACCCGGACGGAGCGGGCCGCGTCGCCGACGCGGGCCTCCAGGACGCCACCTGCATCTTTCCCGACCCCGAGGGGACGCTCTGGGTCTGCGAACGCGGCCCCGCACGGATCACCTGCCTGGACGCCGAGCTTAAAACGCTCTGGCGGCGAAGCGTGGCCGAGCTTCTCGGGCAGCCCGATCCCCTGCTTCCGGTTTTCGGGACCAGCCACAAGGGATTCCTCTATCTTTCTGCCCAGGAGGAAATCGCGGGGTTCCGGCGCTACGCCCTGTTCCGCTTGTCGCCAGACGGCTCCCGCCCGGCCCGGAGGCTCACGCCGAACCTGGAGGAATTCCAGCAGGTGGCTGAGGTCGGAGGAGAGTTGTTGCTGGGCGACGTGATCTCAAGCCGCATCTTCCGGCTTTCCCCGGGCGGAGAAATTCTTGAAGCCCTCACCCTGGAGACGGACGAGCCGTTCATCCGCTTCCACGGAGGGCCTTACGGCCTCTTCCTGTCCACCTACTATTCCCTCAACGCCTTCGACCGGCGCGGGAAACGCCTCTGGCGACTGCGTCGCCGCCCGGGCCTGAGCGCCTTCGGCGGCATTGTCGAACACCACGCGGCGGATGTCCGCCGCATCTTCGTCGCGGGCCCTTCCGACGGCTGCGTCCACGCCCTGGAATGGTCGCCGGACGCCTCGGCCGACGCGGAGACGGAATCCCCCGCCCCGACCCCAACCCTCCGGCGGTACCTGAAATGAAACACGGACACTCCCTGGCCCGCGCCCTCAACCGCGACATGCGCGACATGTCGGTTCGGCTGGAGGCCCAGCGCAAGGAGCTGGGCGCGCGCACGCTGTTGTTCCGCATGAACAACGCCAGCAATTCACAGAAATACCAGCTCTTCCAACGCCAACTCACCGATGATGCCGCCACGGGCATCCAGGCCCGCTGGCTGCCCAACCTGGGCCTGCCCTGGGACATCTACTCCCTGGCCTACCGTGCCCACAGGATATGCTTGGTGGAAGACCGCTGCCTGGGCAGGCTGGCGACGCGCATCGAGGCCGCCCTGCTGCGCGCCTTGGTGGCCGAGAGCCTGGGTCGCCGGTTCTCCGAACTGCGTATTCTGGAGATCGGCACCCTCTTCGGCATCAGCGTGGTCGCCATCCACGAATGCTGTTTCGGGGCCTTCGAACGCATCCGGGTCACGGTGATCGACCCCCTGAACGGTTACTACGATCAGCCCCAGCGCGACGAGCTGACCAAGGCCGTGGTCTCACGCCGGGTCTTCGAGGAAAACATGCGCCGCAACGGCATCCCCCAGCGGGACGTGCGCGTCATCCAGAAGCTCAGCTTCGATGACGAGGCCGAAGCCCTGGCCGCCGAGGAGCGCTACAACCTGCTCATCATCGACGGCGACCACAGCCGCGCGGGCGTGGAGAACGACTGGCGGCGCTTCGGCCCCCTGCTGGAGCCCGGCGGCTGCGTGATCTTCGACGACTACGGGGCCAAGGACTGGCCGGACGTCCAGCAGTACGTGGACGCCCAGGTCATGAACCGGCCGGACCTGGAGCTGATCGGCG
Organism: Desulfovibrio aminophilus DSM 12254; assembly: GCF_000422565.1. NCBI lineage: Bacteria > Pseudomonadati > Thermodesulfobacteriota > Desulfovibrionia > Desulfovibrionales > Desulfovibrionaceae > Desulfovibrio > Desulfovibrio aminophilus. Next base: position 192,760 of record NZ_KE383875.1, read on the forward strand.
CCGAATGGCGCACCGCGGCCTTCCGGGTTCGCGGCTAGGGGAACGCCGGGAGCATGCCGCTCCGCCGCTTCGAGACGGCGCGGAAAGAAAACGCCGGAATTCCGGCGTCGGACGCGGCGCGGATGTACGCGTGTGGACTTTTTCATACGGGAATGGCAATACTCTTCACTCAGTGAATGATCGGTATGCCCACGACCCCTCCGCCGACATCTTGACGCTTCCCCGTTTGAAAAGGCGGCGTCCCGCGACGCGCGTCCGTTCCCGGGCATCGACCGGAAGCGCCGACACCCCGGACCTTCTCCCCGGGACGGGACGGAAAAATTCTCCTTTGGAACGATTATTGAATGAATGCTCCGTGAAAACGCCGGGCCGGATGACCGTCCATCGCCTCGGAATCCCGGCGTTCAAGCAACAAACGGACGCATTCATGAAAGGATACGAAGCCCTCGCCATCATTCCCGCCCGGGGCGGCTCCAAGGGCATCCCGCGAAAAAACCTGGCGGATCTTTGCGGCAGGCCCCTGCTGGCCTACTCCATCGAGGCGGCCAGGCGGAGCGCCTGGATCACGCGCGTGGTGGTCTCCACCGACGACCCGGAGATCGCCGAGGCAGCCCGGCGCCACGGAGCGGAAGCGCCCTTCCTCCGGCCCCGCGAGATCTCCGGCGACAAAGCCGCCATCGGCGATGTGGTCCGCCATGTCCTGGACACCCTGCGCCTGCGCGAGGGCTATCGCCCCGACTGCCACTGCCTGCTCTTCCCCACCAGCCCCTTCCGCAGCCCCGAACTGGTGGACGAACTGGTGCGCATGGTGGCCCGGGGCTACCGCAGCGCGATCACGGTCAAGCGCATCGATGTGACCCGGCAGGCCTATTTCGCCGTGGACGAAGACGGCCGTCCGACGCGCGTCCTGGAAAACCGGCTTCTGTCCCCGGGGCGGACCCTGCCCGCCTACCGGCCTTACGGCGTCTGCTCGGCGCACAACAACAGTCCGCACCACAACGGCCGCGAATACCACCTGGAGATCACCGACCCGACCGCCCTCGTGGACATCGACAGCCCCGGCGACCTGGAGCTGGCGCGGCGGGTGATCGAAAACAATCTTTTCAGGTGCCCGCCATGCACATCCTCCTGCCCATAGCCCTGGAACCGACTCAGCGGACCGCCCAGGCCGCCGCTCCCGCGGACCCGGGACCGGTGCTGGAGTTGGCGGAACGGCTGGCCGCGACTCCCGGCTGGCGTCTGCACACCGCCACCAACAACCTGGCCGTACGCAACGGACTGGCTCGTCTGGGTCTCCCGGCGCGCCCCCTGCCTCCCGCGGACGGAACCCCGCATCTGGCCCCCTGCGCCGCGCCGCTGCTGCGCCGGCTCCTGGACGACGGCGCGCTCGGCCCGGAAGAAACCGTCTGCGTCCTGGACCCACGCAACGTCCTGCTCTCTCCGGACACGATCCGGCGGGCCCTGGAACGCCACGCCCAGACCGGCCTGTCCGTGCTCTCGGGCCACGAACCGGCGGACCACCCGGTCCAACTGCGCCTGTTCCACGACATGCTCGATTGCGATCTGCTCTGCCTCGCGGGACGCGCCCCCCGGAATGGAGCCATGCTCACCGGCCGCCCCTTCCCCCTGGACTGGAGCGCCCTGGGCGTCCAGAACCCCGAATCCGGCAGGGTCTACCTGCGCCGGGGACGCCAGACCGAGCCGCTGAAGGAGTTTCCGCCCGCCGGGGGCTGCCCGCCCTTGGGGGTGCTCCTGCTCTGCGAGGGACGGCACAGGGCCCGTCGGCTCCTGGACGCCGAGGACGCCTCCCCCGCCCTGGGCGAGCTGACGGGATTCTCGGCCCTTCGCCCGCCCCACGCCTCGGCGGCCTTCCTGCTCCAAGGCGAGAACGACCGGCGGCCGCGTCTCTTCATCCGCCAGGATCTCCACACGGAACACGCCGTGTGCCTGCTGACCCCCTATACCGAGAACGGCCCGGATTCCCGCCGCGCCCTGGAGTTCCCCCTGGCCGGTGAAGCCTGGGCCGAAATCCTGCGCCTGGGCGGCACGGCCTTCCTCGCCGCCCCCCTGGCCCCGGAGCCCGGCCCGGACGATCTGGGTTTCCTCCTCGCCGTCAGCTCCCTGGGACGGGCCGGAGGACGCGACTTCAGCGAACCACTGGACCGGGCCAACTTCCTCTGGTGTTTCTCCCCCGACGGCCGGGCCATGCTCGACCGCGCGACCGGAGAACCCATCCACGGCCGACAGTGCTTCCCGCCGGTGCTGGCCCTGGACGGCGCGCTCTTCGTGGGTCGTGCCGAAGACTGCCTGGACCTGGAAAACGTCCTGGAGCGGACCCGCTTCCGGCTCCAGCCCCTGGCCGAGCCCGAGAATTTCAAGGTCCGCAACGCCGTGGACGCCCTGCGCATCCCCCTCTTGCGCGACGAACGCCGCCAGACGCGGCGGGAGGCCTGCTCATGAACGCTCTCGCCCTGGCCAGAGCGATGGACGAAAAGCTCGGGGATCTGCGTGAGCGCGCGGTCCGGGAGCACGCCGCCGGATTCGCCGATTCCATGGAACGCTTCCGCAGGGACCGGGCGCTCATGGAGGACGAGTTCCAGCAAGACTACCTGGACCTTTTCAATCTGCTCAAGTTCGCCCAGGCCAAGTCCGGCGGGGCGAGTCCCGACCTTCTGCGCCGCTTGAACCGGGCCTGCGAACTGATGACCCCGCTCTTGCCCCAGCGGCTGGAAGGGGCCTTGGACGAAACCCGGGCCCACCGGTTCCTGGGCCGGGCCTCGACCCTCCTGGAGGCCGGGGACCCTCGCGGGGCACTGGAGGCCCTGCTGCCGGCTGCGGACGCCATTCCCGACAGGATGGACGCGCCCCTGCTGCTCGGCCGCATCCTGGACGCCGACCCCGGCCTGGAGGATCTGGCCCGGGAACGCCTGGCTCCGCGCACCCTGTTCCACGCCGGGCGCATCCGCCACGACTTTCTCGCCCGGTGCGCCGATCTGACTGTCATCGACGGACGCATCCTGGCCGTGGGCTACGACACCCCGACGGTCCATTCCATGGACCCGGACGGCGGGCGGCTCTCGATCCAGGATCTGGGCCTGCGCCAAGCCATCGGCATCTTCCCCGGCCCCGACGGGACGCTCTGGATCTGCGACCGGGGCAATGCCCGCCTCGTGGCCTTGGGGGCCAGCGGCGAGGTTTCAACGCCCCTGGACTTCGCCGCTTCCACGGACCCGTTCCTGCGCGATCGGCTGCCCACCTGGGGCGCCTTCGCCGACGGGGCGCTGCATCTCATCGTCAATCGCCGCGACAACCTGGGGGACGTGGCCCTGGTGCGCCTGCCGCTGTCCGAGGGACTGCGCCGGGCCCAGCCGGTGGACCTTCCCGGACTGCGCTTCCCGCACCAGCTCCAGCCCTGGGGCGGCGGGCTCGCCCTGCGCGACTTCGAGGCCAACGCCCTCCACCGCCTCGGCCCGGACGGAAGCCTCTCCCGGCTCTTCACCGCCGACACCGCATCCCGGGCGTTCCGCTTCTGCCCCTGCGGCGACGACTTCTTCATCATGTACGAAGGCCAGTTCAGGAAATACGGGCCGGACGGCGAGCCCCTGCTCGTCTCCCGCACGGACGCCGAGGGCCGCCCCCACGGCTATCTCCTGGGCTGCCACTGCGCCCTGATCAAGGGACGGGAAACGCTTTTCGTCCTGGACCAGACCCAACGCTGCATCCATGTGTTCCGGGTGGACGCCGAAGCCTGGCGCGAACGCATGCATCCGGCACACCAGTAATCCGGCAAGGAGTACGACCATGCTCAACGACAAGAACATCATCGTCCTCGGCGGCACCGGGTCCTTCGGCCAGAAATTCGTGGAGACGGTGCTCGCCCGCTACACGCCCAGGCGGCTCATCATCTTCAGCCGCGACGAGTACAAGCAGTACAAGATGTCCCAGCGTTTCAACACCTCCGCGCACCCCTGCATCCGCTACTTCATCGGCGACGTGCGCGACCGCGACCGCCTCTACCGCTCCTTCGACGGCATCGACTACGTGGTCCACGCCGCCGCCCTCAAGCACGTCCCGGTGGCCGAGTACAACCCCGAGGAAGCCATCAAGACGAACATCTTCGGGGCCTCGAACATCATCAACGCGGCCATCGACTGCGGGGTCAAGAAGGTCATCGCCCTGAGCACCGACAAGGCCGCCAACCCCATCAACCTCTACGGCGCGACCAAGCTGTGCAGCGACAAGCTGTTCGTGGCCGGAAACAACTACGTGGGCAAAAAGGACACCCGCATGTCCGTGGTCCGCTACGGCAACGTGGTGGGCAGCAGCGGCAGCGTCATCCCCTTCTTTCTCAAGAAACGGGCCGAGGGACGTCTGCCGATCACCGATCTGCGCATGACCCGTTTCTGGATCACCCTGCAGCAGGGCGTGGATTTCGTGCTCTTCTGCCTGGAGAACATGGTCGGCGGCGAACTCTTCGTGCCCAAGATGCCGAGCACCTCCATCGTGGACCTGGCCAAGGCCATCGCCCCGGAGTGCGCCCTGGACGTGATCGGCATCCGCCCCGGCGAGAAGCTCCACGAGGTCATCATCCCCACGGACGAGTCCCACAACGCCCTGGAGTACGACAACCACTTCATCATCAAGCCGACCTTCAACTTCTTCGAGCGCCGCTTCTGCGCCAACGGCTGCCGCCCGGTGCCCGACGGCTTCCAGTACGACTCCCAGAGCAATTCCTGGCACCTCTCCGTGGAGGAGATCCGGGAGATGATCGCCAATCTGCCCCCCGTGGCGGCGTAGGGGACGGTCCGGTGCGCGGCATCGACCACGGCATTCTCCTGGCGGCCCTGGACCCGGACGCCCCCGGCCGCGCGGCCGCCCTCGCGGCGCTCTCCGGCCCGGACGTTCCGGCCGCGACCGACGAGGAGATTCTCGCCTTCCTGGAGAGTGCGCCGGAACAGCCCAGCGCGGCGGCCTTCTGGCGGGAGTTGCGGGACGGCGGCCGAGTCCGCGTCCTGCCCGCTTCGCCGGCGGCCTTCGAGGCGGTCCTGGACCGGGCGGCCCAAGGCCGCGCTGAGGACGTCCGGGCCGCGCGGACGGCCCTGACCCTGGTCGAGGCCGGGATCGACACGCTGCTGACCGCTTGTCCCAAACGCTACCCCGAACTTCCGGGCCTGACGCTGGAACGGCTCCAGCCCGGCTCCGACCCGGTGTCCCGCTATGGACGGCAATGGCTGGACGAGGCCGATCTGGCCGCCGTGACCAGGGCCCTGCGCTCCGACTGGCTGACTACCGGACCGACGGTGGAGCGCTTCGAACGGGCCGTGGCCCGCGTGGCCGGAGCGGCGCACGGCGTGGCCGTTTCCAGCGGCACGGCGGCCCTGCACTGCGCCATGGCCGCCCTGGACATCGGCCCGGGCGACGAGGTGCTGGTCCCGCCCCTGACCTTTTCGGCCACGGCCAACTGCGTGGTCTACCAGGGCGGCACCCCGGTCTTCGCGGACGTGGAGCCCGGAACCCTGCTCCTGGACCCCGAGGCCGTGCGTCGGGCCGTGACCCCGCGCACCCGGGCGATCATCGCCGTGGACTACACGGGCCAACCCTGCGACTACGGCTCCCTGCGCGCCATCACCCGGGAACACGGCCTGGCGCTGGTGGCCGACGCCTGCCATTCCCTCGGGGCCTCGGAAAACGGCCATCCGGCGGGAAGCCTCGCGGACATCACCTGCTTCAGTTTCCATCCGGTGAAGCACATCACCACCGGCGAGGGCGGCATGCTCGTCACCGACGACCCGGCCCTGGCCGAGGCCGCCCGGCGCTTCCGCAATCACGGCATCACCGCGGATTTCCGCCAGCGGGAACGCTCGGCCAGCTTCGCCTACGACATCCCCCGGCTCGGCCGCAACTACCGGCTCCCCGAGTTCAACTGCGCCCTGGGTCTCTCGCAACTGAACAAGCTGCCACTGTTTTTGGCCCGGCGGCGGGAACTGGCCGAGACCTATCGCCAAGCCCTGGCCGGTGTCGCGACCCTCGCCCCCCTGGCACTCCGGCCCGAAGTGGAGCACGCCTACCACCTGTTCGTGGTCCGGGCGCGCACCGAGTCCATCCGCGACAGCCTCTTCGCCGCCCTGCGCGGCAGGGGCGTCGGCGTCAACGTCCACTACATCCCAGTGCATCTTCTTGATTTCTATCGCCGCACCCTGCACACCGGGCCGGGCCTCTGCCCAGAGGCCGAGGCCGCCTTCGAAACGATCCTGACCCTGCCCCTCCATCCGGGAATGCGCCCCGGGGACGCCCGGCGCGTGGCCGGACTAATCATGGAATGCCTGGAGAACGGACAAAAAAACAACGAGCCGAACGCATGAGCGAAACGAATCGAACCCAGTCCGAGCAGGAGGCCCTCTGGGCCGGAAGCTTCGGGGACGACTACATCCAGCGCAACGATCGGAACAACCCGCGCTGGAACTCCGCGGCCTTCTTCGCCCGCATACTATCGCGCACCGGCGGCGTGCGCAGCATCCTGGAGTTCGGCCCCAACGTGGGCTCCAACCTGGACTCCATCCACCGCCTCCTGCCCCAGGTCGAACTGCACGCCGTGGAGATCAACCCCACGGCCGCCGAACGGCTGCGCGGCCTGGGCTTCCTGGCCGAGGTGCACCAGGGCTCGGCCCTGGATTTCCAGCCCGCGCGCGCCTACGACCTGGCCTTCACCAAGGGCGTGCTCATCCACATGAACCCGGACGACCTTCCGGCCATGTACGACGTCATGCACGCCGCCAGTTCGCGCTACATCCTCCTGGCCGAGTACTACAACCCGACGCCTGTGGCCGTGCCCTACCGGGGCCACGGCAATCAGCTCTTCAAGCGCGACTTCGCCGGGGAATTCCTGGACCGTCACCCGGACACGCGGCTGGTGGATTACGGCTTCGCCTACCGCCGCGACAACACCTTCCCCATGGACGACTTCACCTGGTTCCTCCTGGAGAAGGTCGGACGCTGAGAGGAAACGACGCATGGACGCGCGCATGGCCCTGGTGGGACGCGGCCTGAACCGCGACGGATGGGCGCCGGTGCTCCGGCTCCTTCGGGAGCGGAACGTCTCCTGGGGCGTACACGAGGCCCCCGAGTCCCTCACGGAGCCCTGCGATCTGGGCCTGCTCCTGGGGTGTTCACGGCTGCTGCCACCCGAGACCCTGAACCTGGCCCGGCTCGGCTTCGTGGTCCTGCATTCCAGCGACCTGCCCCTGGGACGGGGCTTCGCGCCGATCTACAACACCCTCACCCGGGGCCTGCCCCTGGTGCAGACGCTGCTCTTCGCCGCGAGCGGAGCCGACTCCGGCGACATCCTGGCCAAGGCCCGCTATCCCCTGGACGGCGACGAGACCGAGGAGGAGGTGCGGCGCATCGACGACGCCCTCTCGGTCCTGCTCCTGGAGGCGACCCTGGACGACCTGCTGGCCGGAGCGGCGCGCGGCGTCCCCCAGGACGAGGCCCGGGCCTCCTGGTGGCCCCGGCGGCGCGCCGAGGATTCGCGCCTGGACCCCACACGCAGCGTCGCCGAACTGTTCGATCACCTACGCGCCCTCCCGGCCGAGGCTCCAGCCTTCTTCGAGCACCGGGGACGGCGCTTCGCCCTGCGCCTGGAAGCCCTCGGCCCGGCCCGGGACTTCGACCCCCGCCGGGTCATCCTGGAACGCCACAATGACTGAGTCCGGACACAACGCCCGCGTGGCCATCTTCTGCGACTGCCTGCCCTCCACCGGGATCGGCCACGCCGTCCGCTGTCTCGCCCTGGGCCGGGAGCTGGAGGCCCGGGGAGCGCTGGTGCGCCATGTCCTGGCCGAAGGCTCGGCCACGGAGCCGCACCGCATCGCGGGCGTTGTTCCCGATCTGCTGGCCGCCGCGCCGGACTCCCCGGACCTGGCCGGGATCTTGGATAACTTTCTGCGCCGGACGGAGGCCGATCTTCTCGTGGCGGACTCCTACCTGGCCCGGCCCGCCTTCTACGCCGACCTGGCGGCCGCCCGCCCCACTTTGCCGGTGCTGGCCTTCGACGACCAAGGCGAAAAGGCCGGACTGCCCCTGCTCGGGGTGCTGGCCACGGGGCTCGCCGCCGAGCCGGACCCATTCCCCGGACGATTCGCGCCCTTCAGCGCCGTGGGGCCGGAATTCTTCCCCCTCTCCGAGACCTGCCGCCGCACGTTTGAACGCGCCCCGCGCCATGACGGCCGCCTGGAACGGCTTCTGCTGGTCATGGGCGGCTCGGACCCCGAAGGCCAGACCGTGCGGCTGGCGCGCCTCCTGCGGACCCTGGATAATCTCCCGGAAGTCCACGTGGTGGCGGGCCCCCTGTTCGGCGACACGGCCGAGCTGCGCCGGACCCTGGCGGACGACCCGCGCTTCCGTCTGCACGAGTCCCCGCCCGATCTTCACGCCCTGGCCGCGAGCTGCGACCTGGTCTTCACCGGCGCGGGGATCACCCTCGTGGAGCTTCTCTCCCTGGGAGTGCCCGTCGCCGCCCTGATCTTGGCCGACAACCAGGAACCCGCCGCCCGCGCCCTGGGAAAACGGGAGATGGGCATCGTCCTGGGCCGTTTCGACCAGCTGGACGACGAGGAGCTTCTCGCGGCCGCGCGCCGGGCCATGGCGGACCCGGAACGGCTGGAGCGGTCGGCCGCGAAGGGCCGGGCGCTGATCGACGGGCGGGGAGCGGGGCGGCTGGCCGACAAGATTCTGGAAATCCTGGCCCGCTACCGGGGCGAGACCTTCGCCGCCGACGAGGTGGTCGAGGAATACCGCCGAGCCTCGGCGCATCCCGAACCCTACCGCAAGGCCCTCTGGGGCTCGGCCGAAGGCATGACGAACCGTTTTCTTCTGGCCCTGGAGGCCCTGGGCCCCGGACCGCTCGGCTCCTGGTGCGACGTGGGCTGCGGCACCGGGGACTTCCTCCTGACCGCCGAATCCGCGCGGGAGGTGGAGTCCTGCACGGGCCTGGACCTGAGCCCGGAAATGATCGCCTTCGCCTCGGGCCGCGACTTCCGCACCCGCGACCGCCGTTTTCTCCGGCAGTCCTTCCTGGAACCGGTGCCGGGCGCGCCCTTCGACCTGGTCACCTGCCTGGGTGTGCTCCAGAAGTGCGGCCTGGGTCTGAAGCGGGCCGTGCGCGGCCTGGCCCGCATGGTCCGGCCCGGCGGCCGCGTCCTGGTGAGCACAAAGAATCTCGACTGGAAGGCCTTCGACGCCCCCGGCTTCCTGCCCTACCCCGGCCACCACTGGTTCCGTCCGGCCCAGATCCGGGAGGCCTTCGAGGAGGCCGGACTGCGCCTGGAGTTCCTGCGCGGCATGGACACCCGGACCAAAACGTTCCAGGCCCCGGAAGACTCCCACAACCTGCTCGTGCTGGGCGTCAGGGAGGGCGGCCATGCTTGACGCCCACGTCTACAGCCTGCCCGCCCGGCTGCGCGACCCGGCCGTGGACCTGCCGCCCGGCGACGAGGCCGTGGCCCGCGCCATCCATCGCCACCCCGAAGGGCCCCACGCGCTCTCACTCTCGGCGCCGGAGGCCATCCGGGAATCCATGGACCGCTGCGGCATCCGGCGCAGCGTCCTGGTGAGCTTTCCCTGGAACTGCCCCGGGCTGTGCCGGGAGAACAACGACCATGTGCTCGGGCAGGCGGCCGCCGATCCGCGTTTCCTGGCCGTGTGCTCGGCGCGTCCGGGCCTGCCGGGATGGGAGGAGGAGGTCCGGCGGACCCTGGCCGCGGGCGCGGCGGGCATCAAGATCAACCCGGTCTGGCAACACCTGGAGCTGGACGGGCCCGAGGTTCTCGAACTGGCGGCCCTGGCCGAGGAGGCCGGAACCTTTCTCATGGTCCACGTGGACCACGCCTACCGCCGCTCCCCGGCGTCGCCCGCCCGGCTCTTCGCCTTGGCCGAGCGCAGGCCCGGCCTGCGCATCCTGGCCGCCCACCTGGGCGGGCTGCTGGGCCTCTACGCCCTGCATCCCCCGGTGGCCCGGACCCTGGCCAACGTCTGGTTCGACACCGCCGTCTCCTCCACCCTGGAGATGGTGGGCTTCTGCCACCGCGCCGGGCTGGCCGAGCGCCTCGTCTTCGGCTCGGACTTCCCCTTCAACCACTGCCACGACCAGATCACGGTCCTGGAGGGCCTGCGCCGCCTGGGGCTGCCGCCCGCCGACCTGGAGGCCCTGCTGGAGGGCAACTTCCTGCGACTGGCCCGGATCGCCCCGGAGAAACGGCCATGACCGTGGTCAGCGGCCACCAGCCCGCCTACCTCCCCTGGCTCGGGCTCCTGCACAAGACCAGCCTGTGCGACGTCTTCGTCTTCATGGACGACGTGCAGTTCCTGGACCGCGACTTCATCCACCGCAACCGGGTCATGGCCCCGGACGGCAAGGTTTTCTGGCTCACCGTACCGGTGGCCCGCAAGGAATCCGAATCCCCGCGCATCAAGGACATCAGGATCGCCGAGGGCGGCGGCAGGCCGGACTGGCGCAAGGCCCACTGGCTCACGCTCCAGACATGCTACGGCAAGGCCCCCTTCTTCCGGGAATACGCCCCGTTCTTCCAATGGCTCTACCTGGAGAACCGCTGGGAGCGGCTGGCCGACCTGAACCGGGCCATTTTCGACCAGGCATTGGAATGGTTCGGCCTCTCCCCCCGGGTCGTCACCGGCTCGGAGCAGAACTTCCAGGGCAGGAAATCAGACCTGGTCCTGGAACACGGCCTGCGTTTCGAGGCCGACACCGTGGTCACCGGGGCCATGGGGCGGGACTACATCCGTTGCGGGGACTTCGAGGCCCGAGGCATCCGGGTGGTCTTCCAAGACTACGTCCATCCCGTCTACGACCAGGGCCGGGAGCCCTTCACGTCGCGCCTGTCCTTCGTGGACCTCCTCTTCCGGCGCGGCCCGGAGAGCGCCGCCGTCTGCCTCTCCGGCAACCTCTCGAGGAGCGCGCTATGAACGGGTTCGTCCCGATGGTGGAACTGGAGGGCCGTTGCATCGGCCCAGGCCGGCCGGTCTTCGTCATCGCCGAGATCGGGATCAACCACAACGGCGACCTGGATCTGGCCCGCCGCAGCGTGGACGCGGCGGCCGAGGCCGGGGCGGACTGCGTCAAATTCCAGACGTTCCGGGCCGAGGAATTCATGGCCGACCGGGAGCTGGAATACGAATATCTTTCCGCCGGAACGCCCGTGCGCGAAAAGATGTACGAGATGTTCAAACGCCTGGAGCTGCCCTTCGCCTGGCACCGGACGCTTTTCGAACACGCCCGTTCCAGGGGCCTCGTTCCGCTCACCTCGGTGGCCGACCCGCTCTGCGTCGAGGCCGCCCTGGAGGCCGGAGCCGGAGCCTTCAAGCTGGCCTCCGAGGATCTCATCAACCTGCCCCTGCTGGACTCTGTCGCCGCCCGGGGCCTGCCCCTGATCCTCTCCACCGGCATGGCCGACGAGGAGGAGATCGCCGACGCCCTGGACGTGCTCAGGCGGCGCGGCGCCGATCGGACGATCTTCCTGCACTGCGTCTCGCTCTATCCGACGCGCGACGAGGAGACCAATCTGCGGCGCATGACGGCCCTGGCGCGGGTCACCGGAGCCGTGACCGGCTATTCCGACCACACCCTGGGCTCCGAAGCCTGTCTGGCCGCCGTGGCCCTGGGGGCTTGCGTCCTGGAGAAGCACTTCACCCTGGATCGTTCCCTGCCCGGCCCGGACCACTCCCTGAGCGCCGATCCCCGGGAACTGGCCGACCTCGTGCGCTCGGTGCGCCGCGTGGAGGCCATGCTCGGCGGAGAAAGCCTGGAAATCGCCGCGCGCGAGCGGGAATTCCGGCACGCATTTCGCAGATCGGTGGTCGCGGCGCGCCCCTTGCGGCGCGGGACCGTGCTGACCGCCGATGACCTGACCCTCAAACGTCCCGGTTCCGGTCTTCGGGCCCGGGAAATCCCCCGGCTTCTCGGCCGCGTCCTGGACAGGGATCTGCCCGGGGACGCCCAGATCGCCTGGGGCATGCTGCAAACGGAGCGGAACTCATGAAGGCCCAGACCACGCCCCGCGAAAACTTCCAGAAGCTCATCAACCGTTTCGTGGACCAGCTCGCCTTCGCCCGGAACCCCTCGGAGGAGGCCCCGGCCTTCCCCCAGCACATCCACATCGAGCCGACCAACGCCTGCAACCTGCGCTGCATCCACTGCGTGCAGGACACCATGTCGCGCAAGCGCGGCTTCATGGACATGGAAATCTTCCGCCGGATCATCGACGAGATCGGACCGTTGGGCTGCGCCATCACCCTGGACGTGCAGGGCGAACCCCTGCTCCATCCCCGGGCCCTGGACATGGTGGCCTACGCCAAGGCCGCCGGGTGCCACGTCTCGCTGCTGACCAACGCCACGCTCCTGGACGCGGCCAAATCCGCCCGGCTGATCGAACTGGGCCTGGACCGCGTGGTCTTCTCCTTCGACGCCGTGGACCCCGAGCTGTACGAACGCATCCGCCTGCGCTCCAAGTTCAAGCCCACCCTGGCCAACATCCTGGAGTTCCTGCGCCAAAACGTGGAGGCGGGCTCCCCCACCTTCGTCTGCGCCTCCATCATCCACCAGGAGGCCACGCGCGGGCACCTGGAGGACTACAAGCGCTATTTCACGGAGCTGCCGGTGAACACCATCTTCGTCAGCGAACTGCTCAACATGTCCGGCCACTCCCGCGTCTCCGGCGAAATCGACCTCTCCGGCAAATCCGGCGTGGAGAAGGACGCGCGCCCCATCTGCCGGGTGCCCTGGGAAAACATCACCGTGAACTGGGACGGCCGAGTCTGCTCCTGCCCCTTGGACTTCGAGGTTTCCTGCCCGGTGGGCGACGTCCATTCCCAGTCCCTGAACGAAATTTGGACGAGCGGCGCCTTCCGGGCCTTCCGCCGGGCGCACCTGGACCGCGACTACGCCCGCTTCGAAAAAGACCAGACCCTCTGTTCAGCCTGCAACTGCCTCTGGGATCCGGAATACGACTTGCGGGCCTATGACGGGTTCGTGAAGAAGGCCATCGTGCGCCAAGCCTCGCATTACGCGACCGCCCTGGCCGAAAAGAAGGACGATTCGGGAATGGAGGCCAAGCGCGCCGCGCTCATGGCCCGCATCGAGGAACTCAAGGCCGCGGACTGAGCCGCGACGCATTCCGGAACAAGGAGATCAGCATGTCTGTCCGCACGGTTCTTCTGGTCGACGTGATCCAGTTCCCCAAAAGCGAACTGCTCAAGGTTCTGGGCAAGGACGTCCACGAGGTGTTCTACCACTACCAGATCAAGCCCGAGCCCATCGGGCTGCTCTACGTCGGGGCCGCGCTGAAGAAGGAGCGCCCCGACATCGAGGTCAAGATCCTCGACCTGAACAACCTCTTCTCCCTGGCCATGGAGGACAACTACTTCCAGACCAGGAGCCTCGACGACTTCCTGCGGGAGCAGTTCGAGCCCGTGCTGCGCCGGATGCGGCCCGAGGTCGTCGGCCTGCAGTACCTCTTCAGCGCCAGCAAGGAGTACGTGCTGCATTTGGCCGAGCTGACCAAGAAAATCCTGCCCGAGGCCAAGGTGGTCATCGGCGGCAACGCCGCCACGGCGGTCTCCGACGCGCTCCTCAAGCTCCCCTCGGTGGACTACGTGCTTCTCGGCGAGGGCGAACGTCCCATGGCCCGGCTCGTGAACCACATCGACGCGGGCGGCGACGGCGATCCGGACATCCAGGGCGTGGCGGGGAAGACCGTGCGCAGCACGGAACGCGACCTCCTCGACGACCTCGACGAGATCCCCTTCCCGGACTTCGACCTCCTGCTCATGGACAAGGAGTGGTACTTCAACCAGCTCGGCTGGGGCCGGATCACCTATCCCGACGAATGGGCCGAACCCGGCGCGGTCTACCGCTCGGCGGCCTTCCTCCACTCGCGCGGCTGTCCCTACCAGTGCATCTTCTGCGCCAGCCACGTGGTCCACGGCCGCAAGCTCCGCCAGCGTTCCATAGAGAATGTCCGCGAGGAGCTGACCATGTACAAGGAGAAGTACGGAATCAACCGCGTCCTGGCCAACGACGACACCTTCAACTTCGACAAGGACCGCACCCTGGCCCTCTGCGAGATCATCTCCGGCCTGGGCATGGAGCTGGTCCTGCCCAACAACATCTCCATGCGCGTGCTGGACGACGACATCTGCAAGGCGTTCAAGTCCACCCGCACGAAGTCCCTGCACATCGCCATCGAGAGCGGCAACCAGGAGATCCAGCTCAAGGTCATGAAGAAGAAACTGGACCTGGAGGACATCCGCCGCAAGGTCCACCTGCTGCGCAAGTACAACTTCTGGGTCCGGGCCTACTGGGTTCTCGGCCTTCCCGGCGAGACGCCGAAGACCGTGCGCGACACCATCGAGTACGCCGCGAGCCTGCCCCTGGACTGGAACGTCTTCCACATGGCGACCCCCCTGGTGGGCAGCGAGATGTTCGACATCGCCCAGCGCACGGGCATCATGCGCTACAAGGACGACACGGACATCCACTACGAGAACCTGAGCATGGACGTGCTCGAGCCCTACGGCGTGAGCATCCGCGAGGTCTACGACTACGCCAACATCAGCGTGAACTTCATGGACAACCACAACATGATGAACGGGGAGCTGAACCGCGCGGTCGGAGCCTTCAAGGACGTGTTGCGCTGCTACCCCTTCCACGCCATCGGCTGGCACTGCCTGAAGCAGTGCTACGAGCGGATGGGCGACGCCCAGGGCCTGGCCGAGGCCGAGGCCGGGCTGGACAAGGCCCTGGAGAATCCCGACGGCCGGGCGGCCTTCGACAAGTACGTGACCCGGGGCTTCCGGGTGGAGCTCCAATGACCAGGATCGCGTCCTGCGGCGTCTGCGCCTCCACGGACCATGAGTCCGTCCTGTCCCGGCGCTTCGAGATATCCTTCATGGAGGGGCTGCCGGTCTTCGAATACGCCCGCTGCGAGGACTGCGGCTTCGTCTTCGTCCGCGATCCCCTGGACGAGAAGCGGGCCGAGGCCTACTACAACTCCTCCTTCCGCTGGGGCCACGTCTACGAAACTCCACCTCCGTCGGCGCGGGCCATCTGGGAATCCCAGGCGGCCTTCCTGTCCGGGGCCATACCTCCGGGCGGCCGGGTTCTGGAAATCGGCTCCGGGCCCGGCTACTTCCTGCGGCTCCTGCTCGACACGGGCCTGGCCGGGAAGGCCGTGGGCCACGAGATGTCCCCCCGGGCCCTGGAATACGGCCGGAACGTCCTCGGCCTGGGCATGACGGACGCCGGAACGGTCTCCCTGGAGGAGATCACCGCCGCCGGTCCCTACGACCTCGTGGTTCTGCGGCACGTCCTGGAGCACATCCCGGCCCCGGACCGCTACCTGGCGGGCCTGCTCCCGCTTCTGGGCCGGAGCGGGCGGCTGTTCGTGGAGACGCCCTGCCTGGACGTCCTGGACGCCCGGGCCCAGGCATTTCCGGTCTTCGAACACGTGAACTACTTTTCCCAGGCCCAGATGGCGCATCTGCTCGGCCGTCTCGGGCTGACGCTTCTGGCCGAAGGCCGGGACGTCTACTCCCCGGACTCCGAGAAGCCTTACAGAGTCCTGCGGGCCCTGGCCCAGGCGGGCGGGAGGACGTCGGCCGCTCCGGCCCCCCGGTCCCCCCTGACCGCCCGGGACTTCCAGGAATTCTCCGCCCGCTCCGACGTGCTCGGCGCGGCCGAGAAGGCCGTTCTCGACGCCCTGGCCTCGGACCCCGGCCCGGACACGGTCTACGCCTTTCACGCCGCCTCCAACGAAACCCTGGCCCTGCTGCGGCGCACCGGTCTGGTCGAAAAACGCCCGGTGGCGGCCATCTTCGACAGCAACACCGGCAAGTGGGGGCAGACCATCGAAGGGGTGCCCGTAATGTCGCCGGAGCAGATGAAAGAAATCAGACCGCAACGCATCATCATCGGCTCCAGCGCCTTCCGCCGCGAGATCGGCGAGGGCCTCCGGGCGGCCGGAGTGGAGGAATCCCGAATCCTCGACCCCTGGGAGCCGATCCCATGAACGGGACGTTGAACATGCGGGAAATCCCCCTGCCCGGACCGGACCGGGCCGCCGACTGCCAGGCGTTCTCCATGCGCGCCGTGGGCGGCGTACTGTATTTCGGCACCAGGAACCGGGGCGGGGCGCGCCTCCACCGCCTCGGGCCCGACGGGCGCGTGGAGCCGGTGCTCCGGCTCGACCCCGACAACGTGGACATCTACGGCATCTTCCCCTTCGGCGGACGGCTCCTGCTGGGAACCTACAACGAGAAAGGCGGACAGCTCCTGCGGCTGCATCCCGACGGACGGCTGGAGATGATCTTCGACCGGGGCCTGGACGACCCGGACAACAAGGACATCTGGTCCCTGGCCGAGCACCGCGGGCGGCTCTACTTCGGCACCTGGAACAACCGGAGCGGCGGCAAGATCTACCAGGGCGACGGCGAGTCCTTCCGGCGCGTCTGGGATTCCGGCGATCCGGCCGTGTCCTATGTCCGGGCCTTCGCGGAGCTGGACGGACGGCTCCACGCCTCGCTGGGCAACCGCTGCTCCCCGCCGGTGCTGCTGCATCTGGACGGGGAACGGGTCGAAACCGTGCCCACGCCCATGCTCCCACCCCGAGGCGACGTGTACGTCCTGCGGGCCTTCCGCGACCGGCTCTTCCTCGGCGTGGCCGCCTACCACGCCAACGAGGCCGTAGGCGGGGCCGAGGTCTGGTCCTTCGACGGGCGGAACTTCTCGCCCAGCGCCCTGGGCGGCTTCGGCAATCCGAACAACATCTACATCCTCTCGATCACGGAGTGGAACGGGACGCTGGTCTGCGCCACATACAACTTCAAGGACGGCTGCGAACTCTGGGCCAGCGCCGACGGCGACGCCTGGAAGCCGCTCGTCCGGGGCGGATTCGGCCAGGGTCCGGCCAACGAGAGCGTGGTCTACGGCCTGGAGGTTCTGGACGGCAGGCTCTACGCGGCCACCCGAAACACCCGGGACGGCTGCCGCCTGTACGTCCTGGACTGCGACGAGCGGAGGTGAGCCATGCCCGATCCGACTCTCTTCCGTGAACATCCCGACTACGTGGGCGACGAGCGCGCCGTGGACCTCGTCCTGGACGACCTCTTCCCGGCAGAAATCCTGCGGCCCGCCTTCGAAGGCTGCCTGGCCGGGGCTCCCACCGAGTACCACGAGGCCATCCTGAACCTGCGCGAGAACAACTTCCGCCACCGTACCGAAATCTTCATCAGCAACCTCGGCCTGAACACCGTCCGGCCGCGCCGGGTCATCGACGTGGGCACGGGAATGGCCCACTTCCCGCGCCTGTGCGAGTACTTCGGCCACGACACCCTCTGCACGAGCCTGGAAAGCGAGGACAGCCGTGATTACTACGTCTGCGTCCGCCGCAGGCTTGGTTATCCGGACCCCGTCGACCTGGAGGTCCGGGCCATGGAGCCGCTGCCCGGGGAACTGCGCGACCTCGACGACTGGATTTTCCTGAGCCCGACGTTCAACATGCAACACGGAGAGCGCCACTGGGACACGAGCCGCTTCTGGCCCATCGAGCCCTGGCTCTTCCTCTTCCGCGACCTGGCCACGAGGCTGCGCCCCGGCGGCCGCGTCTATTTCTACGCCGTGCGCTGCGCGGCGGAACACCTGGGCATCCTGCGGCGGGAGTGCTCCGGCCTCTTCGACTTCCTGAAGGCCAAGCCCTGGGACGGAGAAAAGGACTTCGGGGAAATCCTCCTGCGCGCGAAGTGAGGACACATGGAACGCGTTCTGACCGTCATTCCGGCCAAGGGGCACTCCCGGCGGGTGCCCGGCAAGAACAGGGCCCTCCTGGCGGGCAAGCCGCTGGTGATTCACGCCGTGGAGCAGGCCCTGGCCTCCGGGGTCTGCGGCGAAATCTGCGTGGGCACGGACAGCGTGGAGATCGCCGCGCTGGCCCGCGAGGCCGGGGCTTCGGTTCCCTTCCTGCGCACGGACGACGTGGACGACATCACCCCCGTGGGCGTGGCCGCGCTGAACATCCTGCTCCGCTACCGCGAGGAGCTGAACCGCACCTTCGACCTGCTCTGTCTGCTGCTGACCACCTCGCCGCTGCGCTCGGCCGAGGACATCCGGGCCTGCCGCGACGTGCTCCTGTCCCGGCCGGACCTGGACGCCTCCATGAGCTTCGTGCGGGCCGAGAAGCACCCGGCCTGGGCCTGGAAATTCGCCGATGGGGGGCGCATCGAGCCCATGTTCCCGGACCGCTGCGACCTGGGGCGGCACGAGCTGGACCCGGCCTACTACGTGGACGGCGCGGTCTACTGGGCCAGGGTTCCGTTCTTCGAGCAGGCGGGCGGCAACCAGTACGCCGGCCGGGTGGGCGGGCACGTCATGGACCCGGAGCGGGCCGTGGACGTGGACACCCCCCTGGATCTGGCCTTCGCGGAATATCTGCTGACCCGGGAGCGCGGACGGTGAGCCCGCGCCTGGCGGTCGTCGGCCTGGGCCGCATCGGATGCGGCCTGGACATGGGGCCCGGGGGCAACCTCGGACAGACCCACGCCGGAGCCGCGCGCCTCTGTCCGGGCCTGGAACTGGCGGGCGGGGCCGATCCGGACCCCGGACGGCGCGAGGCTTTCCGGCTGGCATTCGGGGTTCCGGCCTTCGCCTCGGCCGAGGAGATGTTCGCTGCGCTGCGGCCGGACATGGCCGCCGTGGCGACTCCTCCCGATCTGCACGCGGACGGGGTTCTGGCCGCCCTGGACGGCGGAGTCCGGGCCGTGGTCTGCGAGAAACCCCTGGAGGCTGATCCGCGCCGCGCCGGAGAACTCGTGCGGCAATGCCGCGAACGCGGCGCGATCCTGGCCGTCGCCCACTGGATGCGCTGGAGCGCGCCCTGGACCGGGGCCGCGCGGATGCTGCGCGAGGGAGGCCTGGGAACCCCGCGCCGGGTCCGCTACCTCTATTCCAAGGGACTTTTCAACAGCGGCACCCACGCCCTGGACATCCTGCGCCTGCTCTTCGGGGAGATCGCGGAGGTCCGGGCCGAGGGCGCGTCCATGCTGGACACCGGCGAACTCAACGTGGACGGCCGGGTCCGGTTCCGGAACGGCTTGGAGGCCGAACTGCGGACCCTGGACTACCGTGAGCACTTCACCACGGAATGCGACATCCTCGGCGGCCTGGGCCGCCTCGTGCTGGGCGACGAGGTCCGCCTCCTCAGACCCGCCGGGCCCGGCGGCCGCCTGGAGCCGATGACGCCGCCCTTCCCGACCGCCGACGCGGAGAGCCCCTTCGTGGCCCTCTACCGCGATCTGGCGCGGATTCTGGAACACGGCGGCGAACCCCGCTGCACGGGCCGCGACGCCCTGGCCGCGCTGCTGACGGCCCGGGCCCTGCTCCGCTCCCTGGAGGAAGGGGGCCGAACCATCATCCCGGAGAGTCCGGACCATGTCTGAACAACTGGCCCTGCTGGGCGGAGAGCCCGTCAGCCGCGAATCCTGGCCCTTCTACAACACCATCGGCTCCGAGGAGAAGGCGGAGGTCATGGACGTCCTCGACAGCGGGGTGCTCTCGGACTACCACGCCACGCCCGGCCCGCGCTTCCTGGGCGGCCCCAAGGTCCGTCTGCTGGAAGAACGCTGGAACGAGGCGTTCGGCGTCCCGCACTCCGTGGCCATGAACTCCGCCACGAGCTGCCTGCACGCGGCCCTGCACGCCTGCGGCGTGGGCCCCGGCGACGAGGTCGTGGCGCCCCAGCTCGGAATGTCCGCCGCCGCCGCGGTGGTGACGGCCCTGGGCGCGCGGCCCGTTTTCGCGGACTGCCGCCCCCGGACCATGCTCCTGGACCCCGCGGACCTCGCCCGGCGCTGCGGCCCGAAGACCAAGGCCTGCATCGTGGTGCATCTGGCCGGGCAACCCGCGCCCATGGACGAGATCATGGCCCTGGCCGCCGAGCGCGGCTTCAAGGTCGTGGAGGACAACGCCCAGGCTCCGGGCGCCCTGTACAGGGGCCGCCCGGCGGGGACCATCGGCCACGTGGGCTGCTTCAGCCTGAACTGCCACAAGATCATCCAGTGCGGCGAGGGCGGCGTGGCCTGCACCCACGACCCGGAACTGGCCCTGCGCCTGCGGCTCTTCCGCAACCACGGCGAGAAATGCGCCACCGCCTATGGCCTGGCGGCCGAAGCCCCCTACGGTCTGAACCTGCGGCTCACCGAACTGTCCGCCGCCGTGGCCGTGCATCAGCTGGGCCGCCTCAAGGAGCTCAACGCCCGCACCGTGCTCATGGCCGAGCGCCTGACCGCCGCCCTGAACCTGCCCGGCATCCTTCCCCCGGAGCGTGTGCCCGACACCACGCACGTCTACTACATCTATCACTGGGAGTACCTGGCCGAGGCCGTGGGAGTTCCGGCGGAACTCTTCGCCCGCGCCGTGCGGGCCGAGGGTTTCCCGGTCCACGCCCACTACGGCTATCTTCTCTCCGACCTGCCGCCCTTCAACGGCGGCCGCGCGCCCGCCCCGGCCCCGCAGTCCCACCCGGACTACCCCGGAGCCAGCCAGGCCATCCGCGACTCCCTCTGGACCATGTTCCTGCGCCCGCACCTCTCCCTGGAGGACGTGGACCTCCTGGCCGAGGCCGTGCGCAAGGTCCACCGCCACCGCGAGGCCCTGCGGAGGTCCGCCGCATGAAGGCCCTCTTCCTGGCCGCCGAACCGGGTGGGGCCACCACCCTGGGCCCCGTGGCCGCCCGCCTGCCGGGCGCGCCGGTCTACGCCAGTTCCCGGGCCGCCCCCGGATTCGCGGAATTCGGGGTCCGGGCCCGGGTCCTGCCCGATCCGTCCGGCCCGGAGGAGGGGATGGACGTGGTGCGGGGCCTGCTGGAGCGCCACCGGCCCGACGTGCTGGTCGGCTCCCTGCTCGGCCCCCCGGAAACCTCCCTGGACCGGGCCGCCGCCCGGGTGCTCTCCGGCCTGCCCACGCGGCACCTGGCCGTCCTGGACAGCTGGATGCACCTGGATCTGCGCTTCGACCGCCGGGACGGCCGGTTCGTCCACCTGCCGGACATCGTGGCCCTGCCCGACGGCTTCGTGTTCCAGGAAATGGTCGACCTCGGCTTTCCCGCCGAACGGCTGGCCGTCACCGGGCACCCGTTCTTCGACGGCATCGTCCCCCACCCCCGTTCCGGCGCGGGCTCGCGCCCCCGGCGCCTGGGCTTCCTGCTCCAGCCCCTGGCCGGGCTCGTGGAGGCGGGCCACGTGCCACACCCCGGCTACACCGAGACCGAGGCCGTGCGGCTCTTCTTCGAGGCCCTGGAACTGGCCGGGGAACAGCTGCCGGAGGTCGAGATTCTCCTGCGTGAGCACCCGCGCCGCGACTCACGCTACGAGATTCCGGCCGCGTTCCGCTCCCGGGTGCGCGTCTCCCGCGAAGGCGGCGGCTGGGAGTTCACCCGCGGCCTGGACGCGGTGGCTGGCATGAGCGGCACCCTGCTCGTGTACTCCTTCCTGGCCGGCCAGCCCACCGTGGTCTGCCAGCCCGGACTGACGCAGACGCCGGACCCGAACGTCCTCACCCGCTTCGGCATGACCCCCAACGCCGACACCGCCGGGCGCCTGGCCCGGGAGCTGACGGCGGCCCTGACCGACCCGGCCTACCAGTTGGACGAGACCGCGCGGAAGGCGCGGGACCGCTTCCCCCTGGACGGCGGCAACTGCGGGCGCATCCTCGCCCTCATGGAGGACGGCCGTGTCCGACGCTGAACGCACCTTGCGGCCCGAGGAAGCGCATCGCCTCTTTCACGAGGCCCTGGCCCGCGAGGAAGCCCGGTACGTGGACCCGGCCACGGGAGCCGTCCGCGCCGGAATGGGCGCGACGCCCGCGGCCTGCGCGGCCTGCGGCGGCCCCCTGAACGAGGCGGGGGGGGGCTACGCCGCCTGCCGGGACTGCGGCACCCTGAACAGCAGCCCCCGTCTGGACCCGGAACTCCTGCCCGAATTGTGGACCGACGACGGGGCGGCGGCCTTCTTCCATCGTCACGTCTACGCCCCCACCGCCGCGCGGCGCATGGGCCTCATGCGCGAACGGGCGGCCGTGCTGGCCGGGCTCCTGCCCACCGGCCGGGTGCTGGAGGCGGGCTGCTCCATCGGCCTCTTCCTGGACGCCCTGACCGAACGGGGATTCCACGCCGAGGGCGTGGAAGTGGTTGAGCACTGCGTGGAGACCTGCCGCGCCAAGGGCCATCGGGTCCAACGCGCGGCCTTCGAGCAGGCCGACCTGGGGGAGGGAGTCTATGACGGGCTGGCGGCCTTCGAGGTTTTGGCCCACCTGGCCGATCCCCGGGCCTTCGCGGACAGGGCGCGGCGCTGCCTGCGGCCGGGCGGAGTGCTGTTCCTGACCACGCCCAACGCGGCGGGACTGGAGTACGACACCATCTGGGAGGGCGGGACCGCCCGGCACGACAACCTCAAGCCGCACGTCTTCCTGCAGATCCTCACCGCCGAGGGCCTGCGCCGCCTCCTCGAAACGGCCGGGTTCGAGGTGCTCCGGCTGGAGACCCCGGGGCGCATGGACGTGGAGAACATCCGCAACACGGCCCTGGGCGAAAGCCGACGCTTCTCCTGCTGCTTCTTCGACGGACTGTTCCTGGACGAGGGCCCCGAGGCGGAAACCGCGCGGGCGGCGTTCCAGAAATTTCTCGCGGACACGGGGCGTTCCGGCCACATGCTGCTGCTCGCCAGGGCCGGTGAGACGCGCCCTCCTGGCCGGTAGGCGCAATTTTTGCTAGCGTTTCGGGGGCAGGCACCTTTTTGACCCGTTACAAGGATCTCGGACCATGAACGTGACTTTCATCTTCCCCGACTGGGTGGACCCCGAGGCGACCATTGAGCACGACAAGCAGGGGCACGGCATCGGCCACCTGAGCTTCGCCGTGGCCACGCTCTCGGCCGTGCTCAAGCAGAGCGGTCACGACGTGAACCTTCTGCACATCTGCTACACGCCCAAGGAGACGTCCTTCAAGGACATGCTTCGTGAGCAGTGCGGAAAGACCGACCTCTTCGCCTTCTCGTTCACCGAGGTGGAGAAGTTCTGGGTCCGGGACATGGCCCGCTGGATTCACGAGGAGACGGGCAGGCCCTGCATCGGAGGCGGCATCTATCCGACCCTGGAGCCGGAAAAGACCCTGCGGATGCTCGGCCTGGACATGGCCTGCATCGGCGAGGGCGAGGACGCCATGCTCGAGGTCTGCGCCCGCATGGAGCAGGGCCGGGACGCCGAGGGCGTGGAGAACATCTGGTTCCTGCGCGGCGAGGAGCTGGTCAAGAACCCCACCGGCCGCTTCGTGGAGGACTTGGACACCCTGCCGCCCTTCGACTACGACCTTTTCGACCCCAGCCGCCTGAAGATCTTCGTCTCCAACCTGCCCCGGCTCTACTACCTCTGCACGCGCAACTGCGTCTTCGGCTGCGCCTTCTGCGCCAACCACGCCAAGCGCCAGGCCATGAAGTGCGGCAGCAAGTACGTGCGGCGCTTCAGCCCGGAGCGCGTCATCTCCGACCTCAAGCTCTACCTGAGCAAGTTCCCCCAGGTGCGGCTCATCCACTTCGCCGACGAGGTCATCCACCAGGACAAGGAGTGGTTCGGCCGCCTCATGAAGCTCTACCGCGAGGAGATCGCCCTGCCCTGGCGCTCCTACGCCATGGTCAAGGTGCTCGACGAGGAGGTCATCGGAATCATGGCCCGCTCCCATTGCGCGCGGGTCAACCTGGGCATCGAGGCCGGTTCGGCGCGGGTCCGCAAGCTCTACAACCGCCCCGAGGTCACCGAGGAGGAGATCATCGGAAAGATCAAACTCCTCAAGCGCCACGGCATCGACGTGCACACCTCCACCCTGCTCAACGCGCCCACCGAGACCCTCGACGAGATGATCGAGACCATCAAGCTGGTGGCCCGGGCCGACACCGACATCGCCGTGACCGGCATCGTGGTGCCCTACGACGGCACGCGCCTGCGCCGCATGGCCGAGGAGATGGACCTCTACGACGAATTGGCCGTGGAGAACACCGGAGTGAGCATCCGGCCCGTGGACTGCACCCCGAACAAGGTTCTCTTTCTCTACCACGCCTATCGGCTGCTGGTGGAAGTCTACAAATACCTGTACAAGCGCCCGGGCCTGAGCCGCTTCCTGATGCCCGCGGTGGACGCGGTGGTCAAAAGCCCGCTGCTGCCCCACACGCTGCTCATCGCCATCCGCAAGCGCTTCTTCGAGGGCCGCATCCTGAACTGGGCTTACCGCAAGGCGGAAACCCGCCTGGGCAGGGAAGAGCGGAATCTGAAGACGGCCATCAACGAGGTGGTCGACCTGGACCATCAGGTCGCCCTGCCTCCGGGCCGGGAACAAGTCGTAAGGAGGATGGGCCATGCCGCCGATCCCCGCTGACTTCGGCCCGGTTCTGGTGGTCGCCGCGCACCACGACGACGAGGTTCTGGGTTGCGGCGGGGTTCTGGCCCGCCTGGCCCGCGCCGGGCATGACGTGCATGTGGCCATCCTGGGCGAGGGGGCGACCTGCCGCCTGGACGACGGCGACGAGGCGGCCAAGGCCGCGCTCGCGCGGCTCCAACAGGACCAGGCCCGACGCGCCGCCGCCATTCTCGGTGTGCGCGCGGTCCATTTCGGCGACCTCCCGGACAATCGCTTCGACTCCCTGCCCCTGCTGGATGTCGTGCGCCGGGTGGAGGCCCTGGTCCGCGAGGTCGGCCCCGGCCTCGTGCTGACGCATCACCACGGCGACCTGAACGTGGACCACGCCGTGACGGCGCGGGCCGTGCTCACCGCCGCCAGACCCCTGCCCGACCGGACGACGCGGGCCGTCCTGAGCTTCGAGGCCCCCTCCTCCACTGAATGGGCCTTCGGGCTTCCCGGCTCCCCGTTCCGCCCGACGCTGTTCGTGGACATCGCCGAGCACCTCCAGGCCAAGCTGGAGGCCCTGGCCGCCTATGGCGACGAAATGCGGCCCTTCCCCCACCCCCGTTCGGCCGAGGCGGTCCGCCACCTGGCCGCCCTGCGGGGTGCGACGGCGGGACGGACCGCCGCCGAGGCCTTCGAAATCCTTCATTGGACCATGTAGCGAGATCCGCGCCATGAAATCCGCTGAGAAAACCGCCCCCCCCTGCGATTCCTTCAGCAAGCTGCTGCACGCCTTCAGCGGCCTGCGGGGCTCCGTTCCGGCTCCCACGCGCCCGGAAACCGTGCTCTTCTGGCGTTCGCCCAGCGGCGTCCTGCCCTCCCTGACCATCGAGATGGTGGTGGCCCTGGGCCTGCGTCGACGCGGCCTGCGGCCCGTCTTCTCCATCTGCGGCGGGCTGCTCTCCGGCTGCCTCATGCGCGAGATGCACCGCGACCGGGACATGGACCGCTGGGGCAGGGAGTGCGCCCCCTGCGCCGAACAGGCCCGCGCCCTGCTCCGGGCCGCCGGGCTGGAGCAGGTGGAGGCCGGGGAGACGGTGACCCCGGAGACCGCCGCGCGCCTTGATGAACTGGCCCAGGCCCTGCCCCTGGCGGACATCCCCGGGCACACGGCCCACGGGGTCAAGACCGGCGAATTCGCCGTCTCCTCCCTGGCCCGCTACCTCGGCGGCGTGACCATGGACCCCGCGAGCCCGCTCTACGAGCGCCTGCTGCGGGCCTTCTTCTCCAGCAGCCTGCGGAACACCGAGGCCGCCGCGGCGACCCTGGACCGCCTCCGCCCGGACCGCGTGGTCATGCAGGACGGCATCTACGTGGACTGGGGCCCGATGTTCAATCTCTGCCTGACCCGGGGCATCCCCGTGACCCGCTGGGAACGCGGCTACGTCCTGGATCATCTCATCATGCGCACCTGCGTGAACGAGAACCGGCACATCTATTCCCTCAGGGACGCGACCTGGGCCGAACTGGCCGGACGCGGCCTGGGCGAGCGGGAGGACCGGCTGCTGGACGAGTACTTCGCCCAGCGCAAGTCGGGAGTCCGCAGCCTGCATCTGCTCTTCACCGAAAAGCCCCTGGACCGCGAGGCCTTCCTGGACCGCTACGGACTGGACCGCGACAAGCCCGTCTGGTGCGTCTTCCCGCACGTGGGCTGGGACGCCGCCTTCGCCCTCCAGGATCTCGTCTTCGAGGACCAGACGGAATGGCTCACCGCCACCCTGGAGATCATCCGCCACGTGCCGGAAGTCACTTGGCTCATCAAGGTGCACCCCTCGGAACACAAGCTGGACACCCTCTACGGGGTCCGCGAACTGGTCCGCGACCGCTTCCCGGACCTGCCGGGGCACATCCGGGTCATCCCCTCCGACGACGGGATCAACACCTACGGCATGCTCCCACACATCCACGGCGGGATCACCTGCATGGGCACCGTGGGCCTGGAACTGGCCGCGCACGGCAAACCGGTCATCCTCTCCGAGCGGGCCCACTACGGCGGCAAGGGCTTCACCCGGGACTCGGCCTCGCGTGAAGAGTACGCGCGGACCCTGCGCGAAGCGGGCGGCATCCCGGCCTTGACCCCGGAGGAGACCGCCCTGGCGCGGATTTACGCCCACGCCTACTTCGTGTCCCGGCAACTGCCCTTCCGCTTTATCCATCATTTCGACAACCTCACCTTCACCTCCCTGGAGGAGCTGGACCCCGGCCGCGACCGGGCCATGGACCTCATCTGCGGGTCCATCCTCGACGGCGGGGAGTTTCTGCTGAACCCCGAACCGGAACTCACCCCCGAAGGAAGCCGATGAACATCCACGCCATCATGACCGCCCCGGCCGGGCTCTCGCCCAGCGACAAGGCCCTGATCTCGCTGCTGGCCCTGAACTGCCCGCCCGGCGGCACGGCCGTGGAGGTCGGCACCGGCTTCGGCGGTTCCTCCTTCATCATGCGCCAAGCCCGCCCGGACCTCACGATCCACAGCCTCGACGTGCGCGTCTGGCCGGGTGTGCCGGAACGCCTGGACCCCATCGGGATCAAACGCTTCCTGGGCGACGCCGGGGCCTTCACGGCGGCCTGCCCGGACGAGGCGGACCTCCTGTTCATCGACGGCGACCACTCCTTCACCGGAGTGCGCAAGGATTTCGAAACCCTGGCTCCCAGGCTCAAGCCCGGCGGCGCCATCGCCTTCCACGACCACGCCATGTTCGCGGTGCGCCTCTTGTGCGACACCCTGCAGGACACCGGCGCGCTCGTGGACGTCTGCGGCGCGCACAACTTCCTCGTGGGGAAGCTCGCGCCCGGATTCCGCCCGCCCGACGCCGGAGACTACGCGCGCACCCTCTCGCGCCTCGTGCAAGCCGAAATCCACGGCGGTGCTCCCCGGGCGGTGACCCCGGACCCCTGGCCCCAGCGGCCCTACCTGGGCGACTTCGACGACCTCGCGGACACCCGGCTGGTGGGCAAGGGATGCTGCGGCTGGTTCATCAAGGAATTCTTCGACCTGCCCAGGGAGCTGTTCATCGATTCGGGCCAGGCCGAGAACCCCGGATTGCGCCACATCGTGCTCAGCAGCTTCGTGTCCGAGATCATCACCAACCTGCACGTGCGCAAGCAGGTGCCCTCGGACCACATTCTCGTCTTCCCGCAATACCGGCTGACGCAGCTCTTCCTGGACGATCTGGCCCGGGGCGGGGAACGCCTGCTGCGCATCGCGGCCGACGCGGTCGAGGCGGAGATCATCCGCCAGGCCCTGCTGCCTCTGGACGCCCCGACCCGCCTCGCCCTGGCCGGTACGGGACTGCCCGCCGCCTTCCTGCGGGGATTCTGGTATTTCCGCTGGCACACGGCCTTCGGCGCCTAGACACCCTCAAACCAACACAGGACGACACACCGCAGGCGGATCATGCGCATTCTCCTCTACCCCACCATCCGCACCCAGGACGAACTGGACGACCTGTACCACCGCCTCTGCTGGTACCTGCCGGACATGGCCGGCCACACCGTGGTTTTCCCCTTCCTGCACGGGGTGCTGACCCCGGGCGCGCCGCCCGAGGGCTTCGGCACCCTCTGCGGGCCGGAATTCACCCCGGAATACGTGCATACCCCGGACAACCCGGACCAGATGCGCCAGCTCAACCGGGCCGACGCCCTGCTGCTCTGGAACGACCGGCTCAATCCCATGGAGCGCTACAACCTCTCCGGGACGTCGCGCTACCCCTACAACATCTGCAAGGACTCCCTGGAATCCCGGCACGAGGCCTACCACCTGGCCATCCTGCGTCACGAATATCTGCCCGCGTCCGAACGCGCCGGGCTGGCGCGGGCCAACCTGGACCGCTTCGCGGCCGTGGCCGACTCTCTGCGCCGGGAACGCTCCTACGTCTTCGGCACCGGCCCGTCCCTGGCCCGGGCCATGGAGCGGGACTTCTCCGACGGCCTGCGCATCGTCTGCAACACCACGGTCTGCAACGAAGAGCTCATGGACCATCTGCGGCCCCAGGTCATCGTGGCCGCCGACCCGGCCCTGCACTTCGGGGTTTCCCGCTACGCGGCCCGCTTCCGCGAACATCTCGTCCGGGCCATGGAGCGCCACGGCTCATACCTGTTCATGCCTTTGGGCTACTGGCCGCTGTTCGTGCGGCGCTACCCGGAGCTGGCCGACCGGACCTTCGGCGTGCCCGTGGTCCCGACCAAGCCGGAGAACGTCAGCCTGAACCTCCTGGAACGCTACCAGATCGCCTGCTACGCCAACATCCTGACCCTGCTCCTGCTGCCCCTGGGCTTCACCCTGAGCCGGGAGGTCGGAGTCCTCGGCTGCGACGGCCGCGCCCCGGAGGGCGTGCCCTCGGGCAACGCCTCGCCCTTCTGGCGGCATCACGAGGCCTCGGAGCTGAGCGCGCTCTACGACACCCTCAAGACCTGCCACCCGAGCTTCTTCGCCCTCGACTTCGAGGATTGGTACGCGGGCCACTGCCAGGGCGTGAAGGTTCTGGTGGACCAGGCGACCGAGGCCGGAATCACGGTGACGTCGCTGACGCCATCGTACATCCCCTGCCTGACCGAACGCATGGAGGGGCCGGAACGGAGCGAGATCGAGACCGCCGTGCGCGAGGCCCCGGCCCCGCGCCCGGAGTTCGAGGACCGCGTGGACACCCGGACCAAGGGCGCCTACCGGGTGGCGGTCATCGTCTCGCTCTACAAGGCCGAGCGCTTTCTGGCCCCGATGATGGAGAACCTCCTGGGCCAGACCGCCTACCGGCGCGGCGAGGTGGAGATCCTGCTCATCGACAGCGCCTCGCCCCAGAACGAGCGCCGCATCCTGGCCCCCTACCTGGAGCGTTGCGAGCACCTCTTCTACGGCCGGACCCCGGAACGCGAGACGCTCTACGGCTCCTTCAACCGGGCCATCCGCCACAGCCGCGCGCCCTACGTCATGAACCTGGACGTGGACAACCGCCTGCGGCCCGACGCCATCGACATCTTCGCCGAGGCCCTGGACCTGCGGCCGGACGTGGGCTTGGTCTACGGCAACCAGTTCGTGGGCCAGTTCCAGAACGAGGGCTTCCACAACCACGTGCGCTTCGGGCGGCTGCACCGGCCCCGCTTCTCGCGGGACATGATGCTGCACAAGTTCTACTTCGGCTCGGAGATGATGTGGCGCAAGAGCCTCCACGACGAGATCGGCTACTACGACGACTCCTTCGTGGTGGCCGCGGACTACGAGATGGTCTGCCGCTACGCCACGGTCACGGACTTCCTGCACGTGGACCGATTCTTCGGCCTGTACCTGAAGAACCTCCAGGGCGTGGAGTACACCAACCTGCCGCTCTGCCAGTCCGAGGACGAGCGCATCCGCGAGCAGTACCGGAAATCCTTCCCGGCCCCGGTGGACCCGCCGCGCGTTCACGTGCACTACCCCATCGACCCGAAGAATCCCGACGACTACCTCACCGTGGTCTGCCAAACCATGAGCTTCGACAAGCCGATCACCCGGAACATCATGAAGCTCCTGGAGAACTTGGAGTTCCCGCACATCATCTATTGCCTGGACCAGAACTCCTCCCAGGCCACCCGCGAGAGCATCGCCCATCTGGTGGGCGAGGGTCTGGTGGTTCCCGGCGAGGAACTCCTGCCCCAGGCCCGGCGGCTGTTCGAGTCGCGCATCGCCTACCGGCCCACGATCTGCTTCTGGCTTCTGGCCCACGGCGAAACCATGCTGCTGGATCAGGATTTCCTGAAGATGAACCGGCCCCGGCTCACGGCCTACTTCCGCGAGGCCCACAAGGAGCTGACGGCCCGCTTCCGCACCCCCTCCGGGGCCTTCGACCCGCTCAAGACGCCGATGTTCTGCGATCACCACGAATTCGAGCGTCTGGACCTGACCCCGCACCTGACCGTGGACGCCGACGGCCTGGCCAACGACGAGCCCGCCGACATGGCCGTGTTCATCCAGCACTTCGCGCCCGAGCCGCAGACCGAAAAATACCGCGAGGCCCTCAAGCGCTGCATCGCCTCCGTCCGGGCCCAGGACTTCGGCGGCCGGGTGCGCGTGGTGGTCACGGACGACGGTTCGGCCTGGTCCCGGGAGCTGGCCGGAAGCGACCCGGCACGGCTCATCAAGGCCCACGACCGGGCCTCTCTGGCCCGCTTCGAATGCGCCCGGGACATCGACGCCGACCTCTACCTCTACAAGCCCCGCACCGGCTACTTCTCCAAGGGCCTGCTCTGGAACGCGGCCCTCGGCCGGACCCGCGAACCCCTGCTCCTGTTCATGGACGACGACCAGCACTTCCTGCGCCCGGACTCCCTGAGCCGCTACGCCCGGCATCTGCGGGACTACGAGTTGGTCATCGGGCACACCCGCAGCTACCGCTTCCGGGACATCGACGGAGTGGTCCACAACATGGGTCTGGGCTATTCGAGCCCGGTGGTCCAGGGCTCCAACTTCGGCCTGCGCCGCCCCCTGCTGGAGGCGGCCGGGGGCTTCGATACCCGGACCTTCCTCTGGGGCACCGGCGACGACCCGGCCCTGTTCTGGAAGCTCTATCTGCTCCTGCGTCCCCTGGACGGCGGCCCCATGCGGGCCTGCTACGCCGAGGACATCGTCACCGAGAACCCGTATTCCGGCCGCTGGCGCGCGGACTGCCGCGTGGACCTGGAACTGTTCATCCGCGATTTCCTGCGCCTCCACGGGGTGCATCCCAACTCCAACCCCAGCCGCGACCGGAGCGCCTGGGTCCGGCTCCTGCCCGCCGAACAGCCGGACGACACCGCGCCCGCCGCGCGGGACACCGCCCAGCCTCAGGGCCTGACCATGATCGTGCCCGCCGCCGGGGCCTCGGCCGAAGACCTCTGGCTGACCACGGCCTCGCTGCTGGAGCAGCGCCTGCCCGAGCCCTTGCGGGTGATCCTGGCCGCCGGTCCCGGAGGTCTGCCGCCGGAAACCCTGCTGCCCGCCCGGGTGGAGGTGCTGCGCACCGCCTCGGACGAGCCCGGCCCTGCCGTGCTGGAAGCCCTGGCCGCCGCGGACACCCCCTTCGCGGGCTGGGTCGCGCCCGGCGCGCTCCTGGCCGAGAAGGCTCTCAAAGGGTCGCTCACGGCCCTGCGCGACGGCGGACGTGACGCGGTCCTGGGCGCGAGCCTGGCCTTCGACCCGGCGGGGAGCCGCCTGGAATACCGCCAGCCCCCCTTCCCCTCGGGCGGCGGCCTGCTGCCCTGGGCCGGGCTGTGGCTCGGCGGCCAGCCGGTGATCGGCCGCGCGGACCTGCTCAAAAAACTTCCCGCCGAGGCCGCCCTCGGCCCGGCCTGGGACGCCTCCCTGCTCCTGGCCCTACGGGACCACGCGGCGGGCGGTTCCCGCGAACAGATCCACTCCCTGCATCTGCCCGGAGCGGTCCGGCCGGTGGAGCCCGGGCTCCTGGCCCCGCTCCTGGCCGGAGAACCCGAAACGCTGGCCACGGCCCTGACCGGGCTGTCCCGGCACCTGAACCAGTCCCGGGAGACCGGCGAGGCCGAACACCTGCGCCAACTGCCCTGGGCCCGCGCCCATCTGCACCGGCTCCAGTCCCTGCGCCAAGCCTTCGACGCGCTGGTCCGCCGGGGCGTGCGCCGGGTGGCCCTCTACGGGGCCGGGGCCCACAGCCGCAACGTCCTGACCTGGCTCTGGCCCGCCGGGATCGAGGCCGTCTGCCTCCTGGACGACGCCGTGAAGACGGGCGAGGTGGCCGGTCTGCCGGTGTTCCCCGCCGACGCCAAGGAGACGCCGGAGCACGACGCGGTGCTCGTCTCCACGCCGCGCCACGAGGCCGCAATCCTGAAGAAGTGCCGCGAACGCGGCCTGGAGGCCGTGCCCCTGTACACGGCCGCGTCCTGAACCGGAAACCATCGAGGATTTTCCATGTTCGACTACGCCAAGATCTCCGTGACCCTGGACCTGCACGACAACGACGTGGACTGCCTGAGCGAGAAGGGCAAATGCGTGCGGGCCTGGGAATGGCCCTGGACGCTCAAGATCGCCCGGGAATGGCCCCGGCGCGGGCGGGCCCTGGACGCGGGCTGCGGCACCAGCCGGATGCCCCTGTGGCTCAAGGAGCTGGGCTACGAGGCCTACGGCGCGGACAACTTCGACTACGCCGACGCCGACCCGGACTACGTCAAGCGCGCCCGCGAGCACTTCGCGGCCAACGACAAGGAGACGACCGGGCTGACCCTGGTGGAGGCCGGTCTGGACAAGCTGCCCTTCCCGGACGGCCACTTCGAGGTCATCACCTGCGTCTCGGTCATGGAGCACATCTACGATCCCAAGCAGCCCACGGCCCACCACCGGCACGTCCTGGAGCTGGCGCGCGTGCTCAAACCCGGCGGGGTGCTCATCTGCACCTATGACGTGCACGTGACCCCGGGGGTCAACGACCGGGTCATCGGCTTCGACTACCGCGTGGACATCGAGTATCTGCTGCGCAACGGCCTGAAGCCCCTGGTTCCGGGATACATCGCCAGCCGCCTGGACATGGCCCTGGACGACGACACCCTCTGCTATCCGCCGTACATTTTCATGAAGTACCACTACAAGTCGCGGCGGGCCTTCAGCCGCCAGAGCGCCTTCGGCTTCGCCCTGGTCAAGGAGTAGCGACCGTGAAGCGGGTCGTCTTCTTCCACATTCCGAAGACCGCCGGGTCGTCGTTCAACCGCATGTTGCGCGAGAACTACGGGGAGACCCTGTACTCCTGCGACCTGAACGGCAGTCATCACGCGGGCCGGGAGCGTTTCCAGGCCATGCCGGAGGAAGAGAGGTTCCGCTTCCGCTGCATCACCGGGCACCTGGTGCCGGAATTCCTGGCCCATGTGCCGCAGCCCTACACGCTGCTGACCTTCCTGCGCCACCCCGTGAGCCGGGTCGTCTCGCTCTACAACTACTTCATGACCGTGGACCAAAGCCCCCTGCGGGACTCCCTGCGCGCCTCCGGCGTGGGGCTGCGCGACTACGTGACGTCCGGTCCGGAAGACGAGGCCCGCAACGGCATGGTCCGGCGACTCACGGGCACGCTCTACCGCCCGACCTCGCTGTCCGGAGACGAACTCCTGCGCCAGGCCAAGGACGCCCTGCGCAAGTACTTCCGTTTCGTGGGCCTGCAGGAGAACTTCGACGCCTCCTGCCGGGCCGTCCAGAAGCTCTGCGGCCTGACGAAGGTGGTTTCCTGCACGGTCAACCCGAGCCGGGGCAGGAAGCCGTCCGACCTGAAACCGGCCACGGTCCAGGCCATCCGCCGGGCCAACGTCCTGGATATGGAGCTGTACCTCTACGGCCTGAAACTGCACGGCAGACACATGCACGCCCTGGGACTGGGCGAATTCGCGATCCCGACGTGAGGAGAACGGAGACGATGACGCACAACGACGCGCGCCTGGCGGAGCTGCTGGCCGAACTCAAGGCCTATTTCGGCGACGTGCCCTCGGCGCGCAGGCACTTCGCCCAGGCCGAGGCCGCCGGGCTGCACGTGACCCCGGTGCATTTCTACTCGCCCATCCCGGACGTCTCCCGGCTGGAGCCGGAGATATTCGAACGCGACTCGGAGTTGCCTGGGGTGGACATGGACGAGGCCGGACAGCTGCGCCTACTGGAAGAGGTCTTCGCCCGCCACACCGAGGACTTCCGGGGCTTTCCGCTCAAAAGCCGGGGAAACGACCTGGAGTTCAGCTTCGACAACGACCAAATCTCCGGGGCCGACCCCTTCACGATCTACGCCCTGACCCGCCACCTGCGGCCCAAACGCATCGTGGAGGTCGGCAGCGGCTACTCCACCCTGGTCACGGCCCGGGCCGTGCGCGAGAATGGGAGCGGCAGCATCCTCTGCGTGGAGCCCTACCCCCGGGCGTTCCTGGAACGGGCCGTGGAAGGCGTCGGCGAGGTCCGCCGCCAGCCGGTGCAGGACACGCCCCTGGAAGTCTTCGAGGAACTCGGCGCGGGCGACATCCTGTTCATCGACAGCACCCACACCGTACGCATCGGCGGCGACGTGAACCGCCTCTTCCTGGAAATCCTGCCGCGTCTGAAACCCGGGGTCTGGGTCCACGTCCACGACATCTTCCTGCCGCACGACTACCCCCGCCAATGGATCGAGGAAATGCGCTTCTTCTGGGCCGAGCAATACCTGTTGCAGGCCTTCCTCTGCTTCAACCGCGCCTTCCGCGTGCGTTTCGCCGTGGGCTACATGGGCCGTCGGCATCTCGACCGCATGCGGGCCATCTTCCCCGGCTACCAGCTCGGCATGGGCGGCGGCAGCTTCTGGATGGAACGCGTGACCGTGTAACGCGACACGTCGTTTTTCCGTCTCTCTTCCGTCATCCGACAGCGGCCAGGGAGCGAGGTCCGGACCGAGCCTCCCGCGAATTACCTATTCATGCATGTTTGCGGGCGACACGCAATGCAAGCACACACTTGTACGTTTTTTGCAAAACAGCGGAGCATCCAAAAAAGGAGCCCGCCATGCACCATCTGCTGCGCCACGGCGAACCCTTCGCTCCCCGGCACGAAGATTCCCTGTGCCTCTTCCACCACATCCCCAAATGCGCGGGATCGAGCTTCAACGCCCTGTTGCGCCGCAGCCACGCCGAACGCTTCATCCACCTGGACCAGCCCGCCGACTACGAACGCCTGGCCCGGCTGGGCTCCGGGCCCTGGTTCCTTTCCGGGCACATCGTCTGGGGCTGCCACGCCGCCGTGCCCGGCAACCGCCGGACGGCCTACGTGACCTTCCTCCGCGATCCGCACCGGACCTTCCTGTCCCTGCACCACTATCTCTGGAAGAGCGGCCGGATGCAGAAAGATCTGGAGCAATACCTGCTCACCGAGCACCAGCCCAACCACATGGTGCGCTGGCTCGGCTCCGGCAGCCTGTCCCTGGCCAAGGAGCGGCTCGAAGGCCTCTTCCTCCATTTCGGACTGGTGGAGCGCATGGAGGATTCCCTGCGGCTCATGGCCTCGGACCTCGGCCTGACCCTCGGGGACATGCCCAGGGTCAACGTCTCCGGAGCCGCCCGCCTGGAATTTCCAGCCGATCTGCTCCCGGCGTTCCTGGAAACGAACGCCCTGGACATGGAGCTGTACGCCTGGGCCGTACGCCTCTTCACCAAGCGCGCGATCGACCTGCCGCCGGTCGCAACGCTCGACGTCTGCGATCCGCCCGCCGCCACGCGCACCGACTGGAACCGCTTCGCCGTGAAGGCGCTGGATTCCGGCCGCTACGAGGATGCGCTTCTGGCCCTGGAGGAAAAGACGCCCCGACACCCCCGCGATTACGGCCTGCTGGCCCAGGTGCAGGAACGCCTGGGCCGTTTCAGCCGGGCCCTGGCCCTGTACCGCAAGGTCGAAGCCGCCCACCCCCATTCCTACGCCCTGGAGATGTCCCGTATCCTGCTGCGCTGCGGCCAGGTCGAACAGGCCCTGGCCACGGCCCGGAGGCATGACCTGTTCTGGAGCCGCTTCACGCCCGGCTTTCCCGACGCCCACGCCGTGGGCCGGCGGCTGCTGACCCGGCGCTTCCTGGCCCAGTCCCTGCTCGACCTGGGACGCAGGACCGAGGCCCTGAAAACGGCCCTGTCCGTGGTTGAACTGGAGACGGTGGGCTGCCGGAACCGCCTCTGGCTGGCCGGATTCCTGCTCGACTGCGGCGAGACGGCCGCCGCCCGCCACCTGCTCGAAACACTGGCCGCGCCGGAAGACGCCTCGGAACGAGGGCTGTTGCATTCGCTCACGGCCCGACTGCTGGAGGCCGAGGGAAACGGCGCCGGGGCGCTCGCCGAGCACGACCGGGCCCTGGCCGCTGCTCCCCTGTCCTGGCCCGTGCTCCAGAACGCTGTGACCTGCGCCCGCAGGCAGGGTGAACACCGTCGGGCCGTGGAGGCGCTACGCGCCTTCCGCCGGGACCGCCGGGACCATGAATTGCTCGCGCGGGTGGACCGTGAGCTGTCAGCCACGCTCTTCGAAGCCGGCGAGGTGGAGGAGGCCGCCTCGGTCTTTTCCGGCATCCGTTCCGATGACCGTTTGATCGGCCCGGCCTGGGGCGATCCCCGCCGGGAGCTGTCCCTGACGCGCGTCTTCGTGAGGACCGGCCGCATGCTCGTGCTGCGCACCGCGCCCTGGGTCCACTTCTTCGCCTTCCTGCAGAAGGCCCGCCCCTTGTTCCACGGCAGAATGGACGTACTGACCGCCAACCCCGACTTCCTGACCCAGCGGAACCCCGACGGGATGGGGAGCATCCTGGCCATGCCCTCCGGCAGGTTCAGCCATGCCGAGCACGCCGAGACGCTGGCTCCGGCCATCTTCAACGGGATGTACGACGCGGTGGTGGTCCTGACCTCGAACCTGGACGCGCGCTGGTACGGCGACATCTTCCGCCTGGCCGGGGACATCCCGGCGGCGGAGCGTCTGATCTATTCCATGGATCAGGCCGCCTCGAGGCGCTTCCGCTCCTTCTTCCTGCCGCTGCCCCCGGAACGGGAGCCGGACAACGCCGCTCCGCAGCCGGCCGAGGTTCTCCCCGAGGAGCGGTCCACCCGGCCCGCCAGGAGCCTCTCGGCCAGATAGGAAGGATTCAGGCCTTGTCGGCCTCCACGTTCAGGCTGATGAGCCTGCCGTGGTCCTTGTCCATGTGCGGGATGTAGGCCTGGGAGTAGTCGTCGTAGCCCGCCAGCTCGCCGGTGAAGATCTCGCGCCAGTCCCAGCGCCGGACGCCCGCGAAACCGCAATCCTCCAACACGCCCTTCAGGGCGGCGAAGTCGTAGACCGTGCGGTGGTGCAGCACCGGGCCGCCGGGCACCTCCCAGCGCCCGTAGAGCGGGCCGATGACCAGTCCGAGGTTCCCGCTGTCCAGGTAGACCCGGGCCAGGGCCTCGAAGTCCGGCACGGCCAGCCGCAGCGTTCCGCCCGGCCGCAGCACCCGCCGCCACTCCGCCAGAACCTCGCGGACCTCCACCCGGTCGAAGTATTCCAGGGTGTGCGAGGCGTAGAGCAGGTCCACGGTTCCGTCCGCGAACATGGGCAGGGTGCGGATGTCGTGGCGGTGATCGATGTGCGGATAGTCGGCCAAGTCCACGTGCGCATAGCCCGCCAGACGGCGCTTGCCGCAGCCGAGATGCACCTTGAGCGCGCTCATGCCCGGCCCTCCATGAATTCGCGAACCTCGGCGCAGACCCGTTCCACGTCCTCGCGCGGCAGGCCGATGGACGAGGGCAGCCAGAGCCCGCGCACGGCCAGCTCCTCGGACACCGGCAGACCGTCGGGAGGGGTCAGCCGGGCGTACACGGGCTGGGCATTCACCGGCGGGTAGTAGGGACGGCTGCCGACGCCCCGGGACTTGAGGTGGACGGCCAGGCCGTCGCGCAGCTCCCGCGAGGGCAGGAGCGGGTCCACGAACCAGGGCGTGACCTGGGTGAGGTCCGCCGGGGGGAAAACCACGCCGGGCACGCCGGCCAGAAGTTCGCGGTACCAGCCGTAGACCTCGCGGCGGCGGCCGATGCGCCAGGCCAGATCCCTGATCTGCTCGATGCCGACCACGGCCTGGAGATCGGTGAACTTGAAGTTGAAGCCCACGGCGTCGTGCTGGTCCGTGGCCGGGGCCGTGCGGCAGAAATCCTTGAGCCTGCGGACCTCGCGGTCCAGGGCCGGATCGTCGGTGACCACGGCGCCGCCCTGGCCGGTGGTGATGATCTTGTGCGGGGTGAAGGAGAAGACCCCCATGGCCCCGAAGGAGCCCAGGGGCCTGCCGTTCCAAGAGGAGCCCAAAGCCTGGCAGGAATCCTCCAGCAGGGCCATGCCGCGCGCGCGGCAGAAGGCCGAGACCGCCTCCATGTCTCCGCGGCGGCCGTTGATCTCCACGTAGATCATGGCCTTGGCCGGAACGTCCGGGACCGTGCCCAGATCCAGGCAGAGGGTGGCGGGGTCCACGTCGGCCAAGACCGGCTCGGCCCCGGCCCAGACCACGGCGTTGACCGTGGCGATCATCGTGTAGTTAGGCACCACCACCCGGTCGCCCGGGCCCACGCCCAGGGCCTTGAGGGCCAGATACAGGCCCACGGTGCCGTTGGTCAGGACCGCCGCGTGGGCCACTCCGGCGGCCTCGGCCACCAGGGCCTCGAACTGCCGGGTCTTCTCGAACTCGGTGAGCCAGCCGCCCGAGTCCAGGTATTCGGCCAAGGCCGTCTTCTCGCGACCGGAAAGATAAGGCTCCACCTGGTGCAGGAACTTCATGCCGCCTCCTCGCGCTGCCCGGCCCTGGTCCGGGCCTGGGCTCCAGCTAGCCTCCGCCCCGGCGGATTGTCAACCGATCCGGGCCTCCGCGTTGACTGGCCCGGGCCGTTGTGTCAGTCTCGGCACGGCCGCCGGAGCGGCCAAGGGAGTCCGTCATGCCCCTCGTCTCCATCGTGGTGCCGGTCTACAACCAGGCCCAATATCTGCCCATGACCCTGGACGCGGTCATGTTCCAGGAGCACCCCGACATCGAGCTCGTCATCGTCAACGACGGCTCCACCGACGACACGCCCGCGGTCATCGAGGACTTCCTGACCCGGGTCCGGACGGAAACGGCCTCTTTCGCCCGGCGCTACGACGAGGCCGCCGACACTGTGGAGCGCGAGGTCCATCCCCGCTACCCCCAGAACCGGCTGATCCGTGTCCTGCATCACGAGCGGAACAGCGGCCTGGGCGCGACCCTGAACACCGGCTTCCGGGCCGCCACGGGCGAATTCTGCACCTACATCGCCTCCGACGACATGCTCCTGCCGTCCATGGTTTCCGAATGTCTGGCCGCCATGGAACGGACCACAGCCGACTTCGCCTACGCCGACATGCACGTGGTCGACGACCGGGGCCGCATCCTGCGGCGCTTCTCCCTGCCGGAAGCCGACTTCGCCGCCTGCTTCGGCGACTGGTACTTCTGCGGGGTCTGCAAGCTCTACCGCCGCTCCCTGCACGAGCGCCTGGGCTGGTACCGCGAGGATCTCCTGTCCCACGACCACGAGCTTTACCAGCGCTTCGCCATGCACGGCGTCCCCTTCGTCCATGTTCCCAAGGTCCTGGCCAACGTGCGCATCCACGGCGCCGACCGCCAGGTGGACAACCACACCCCGGGCCAGTGGAACCGCCTCTTCCGTGAATCCATCGCCCTGGTGCGCGAGGCCCGCGAGTTCCTGCGCACCGGAAAGACTCCCCAGCCCTGAGGCCGCCATGAAACTCGCCTTGCTCCAGATCGATCCCCTGGTCGGCGACCTGGACGGCAACGCCGCGCGCATCGCCGAGGCCGTCAGGAAGGCGGCCGCCCTCGGCGCGGACCTCTGCCTGACCCCGGAGATGGCCCTCCTGGGCTATCCGCCACGCGACCTGCTGCTCTACGACGCGGTCCTGGAACGGACCCGGGTCCGGGCCGAAGATCTCGCCGCCGAGCTGGCCGGGCTGCCGCCGGTGCTCGTCGGAGCCGTGGAGGTCAACCCCTCGCGCGAGGGACGAGGGGCCTTCAACTGCGCCCTGCTCCTGCGCGACGGCGCGGTGGAGAAAAGCTTCCGCAAGACGCTCTTGCCGACCTACGACGTCTTCGACGAGGATCGCTATTTCGAGCCATCGACCCCGGGCTGGGACAACTTCTTTCAGTTGGGCGGCCGGACCATCGCCGTGACCATCTGCGAGGATCTCTGGAACGACGGCGATTTCTGGCCCAGGCCGCGCTACCACGCCGACCCGGTCAAGGAGATCGCCCGCCGCCGGCCGGACCTCGTGGTCAACCTCTCGGCCTCCCCCTTCTCGCTGGGCAAGCAGGCCCTGCGCCAAAACCTGCTTGGGGCCCTGGCCGCCAAGCTCGGCCTGCCCCTGGCCTACGCCAACCAGGTGGGCGGCAACGACGACCTGGTCTTCGACGGCCGCTCCTGCGCCTTCGGCCCGGATGGTGCGCTGCTGGCGCGAGCCCGGGGCTTCGACGAGGACATCCTCCTGGTGGACCTGGACGACGGGGGAAACCGGATCGAGGACGACGACCTCTCGCCGGAGTCCGAGAGCTGGCGGGCCCTGGTGCTCGGCGCCCGGGACTACATGCGCAAGAGCGGCTTCTCCAAGGCCCTGCTGGGCCTCTCCGGGGGCATCGACTCGGCCCTGGTGGCGGTGGTGGCGGCCGAGGCCGTCGGCCCGGAAAACGTCACCGGCGTGCTCATGCCCTCGCCCCACTCCAGCGCGGGCAGCGTGGACGACTCCCTGGAACTGGCCCGGCGGCTGGGCATCCGCACCGTGACCCTGCCCATCGGTCCGCTCATGGGCGGCTTCGCCGAGACGCTCAAGGACGCCTTCGCGGGACTGCCCGAGGACGTCACCGAAGAGAACATCCAGTCGCGCATCCGGGGCAACCTGCTCATGGCCCTGTCCAACAAGTTCCGCGCCCTGCTCCTGACCACGGGCAACAAGAGCGAGCTGGCCGTGGGCTACTGCACCATCTACGGCGACATGTCCGGCGGCCTGGCGGTCATCTCCGACCTGCCCAAGACCGCCGTGTACCGGCTGGCGCGCTGGATCAACGCCCGCCGGGGCGCCCCCATCCCCGAGGCCGTCCTGACCAAGGCCCCCTCGGCCGAGCTGCGGCCCGGACAGGTGGACCAGGACAGCTTGCCGCCCTACGACATGCTGGACGAAATCCTGGCCCTGCACATCGAGGGCCGCCGATCCGGGGAGGAAATCGCGACCCGGGGCTTCGATCCGGCCACGGTGCGCCGAGTGCTCGGGCTGGTGGCCGCCGCCGAGTTCAAGCGCCGCCAAGCCGTGCCCGGCATCAAGCTCACCGAAAGGAGCTTCGGCACGGGCTGGCGCATGCCCCTGGCCTGCCGCCGGATGCTCTGACCCTCCGACGTCACTCTCCCCTCATCCCGCCGAAACGACGAAGGCCCGACCGAATCGGCCGGGCCTTCCTGGAATTCCGCTTTGTTCCGAACGTCAGGCGAGCATGGCCTTGGCCACCTGCTCCTGGACCTCGGCGGTGAGGTAGGGATGCATGGGCACGCTGAAGATGCGGCTGCCCACATTCTCGCAGACCGGCAGGTCGCCGGGCTTGTGCCCCAGGGAGGAGTATGCCTTCTGCAGGTGCAGCGGCGTGGGGTAGTAGATGGCCGTGGGCACTCCGGCGGCCTTGAGCTTGGCCATGAGTTCGTCCCGGTGGGCGGCGTCACGGGCCAGCACGGAGTACTGGGCCCAGACGCTCCGGCAGTCGGCCGGGACCGTGGGCACGGTCAATCCGGGCACCTGGGAGAGCAGCGCGGCATATCGGTCGGCCGCCTCCTGGCGCAGTTCGATCTCCCGCGGGAAAAGCTTGAACTTGGCCAGAAGCACGGCGGCCTGCATGGTGTCCAGACGACCGTTGATGCCCAGGCGCACGTTCTCGTACTTGTCTCGGCCCTGGCCGTGGATGCGCACGGACTGGAGCAGGTCGTTCCACTCGTCGGAGTCGGTGAAGCACATGCCGCCGTCGCCGTAGCAGCCCAGGGGCTTGGCCGGGAAAAAGGAGGTGCAGCCGATGGTGCCGAAGGCCCCGCAGCGCTTGCCCTTGTAGAGCGCGCCGAAGGACTGGGCCGCGTCCTGGATGAGGGTCAGGCCGTGGTTCCGGCAGACCGCGTCCACGGCGTCGTAGTCGCAGGGCACGCCGAAGATGTCCACG
Source organism: Desulfovibrio aminophilus DSM 12254 (assembly GCF_000422565.1). Classification (NCBI taxonomy): domain Bacteria; kingdom Pseudomonadati; phylum Thermodesulfobacteriota; class Desulfovibrionia; order Desulfovibrionales; family Desulfovibrionaceae; genus Desulfovibrio; species Desulfovibrio aminophilus. The sequence goes on from NZ_KE383875.1 coordinate 234,947, forward strand.
CTGATGACCGCGCGCGGCCGCAGATCCAGGCGCTCGGCGCGGGTGCGCTGGATGACCGTGTCCAGGCTCTCGGGGTCCATGTTGAGAGTCACGGGGTCGATGTCGCAGAAGACCGGCGTGGCCCCCAGCAGGCTGACGACCTCGGCGGTGGCCATGAAGGTGAACGGCGAGGTGAAGACCGCGTCGCCCCGTCCGATGCCCAGGGCCATGAGGGCCATGAGCAGGGCGTCCGTGCCCGAGGCGCAGGCCACTGCGTGCTTCACGCCGGTGAACTCGGCCAAGCGGGCTTCCAGGTCGCGGATTTCCGGGCCCATGACGTAGGCCCCGTGCTCCAGCACGGCCTCGATGCCTTTCTTCACCTCGTCCTGAATGAGACGATACTGGGATTTGAGGTCGATGAAGGGAATGGTCATTTCATTTCGTTCCTTTACTCCGGCATGTCCGGAGGTCAGTGGTCCATGTCGCGCAAGGTCCGCGCGGCGTCCTTTGTCAGCGCGGGACTCGCGGCCACGAGCACGCACCGGGCCCACTCGAAGGGCACCAGAATGGGCGCCTGCCGAACCAGGCCCTGCACATACAGGTTCCAGTAGAAGGCGTCCAGCCGGTCCGCCGCGCCTTTCGCGTCAAGGGTTGAGAGCCCCACGAGCGCCACGTCCAGATCCCGGGCCAGCAGCCCGGCCTTGCGCAGGGCTCCGGCGGTCAACCGGACCCGCTCCGGCTCCCCGGCCAGGACCACGGCCTCGGGCCCGGCCTCGGCCGTTCCGGCCGGGCCCAGCAGCCGGACCGCGAACTCCAGGGACCGCTCCCCGCCCAGGCTCCGGCCGGGCCGGACCACGGCCAGGCCACGGCCACGGGCCTCGCCGCCGCGCAGCACGAGACGTCGGCCGTCGTCCTCGACCTCGGCTCCGGCGGCCCGGGCCAGGGCCGCGAGCACGGCCCGAAGCGGCGCTCCGCTCAGGGGTTCGGGAGAATACAATGTCACCGGCAGACCGGCCGGGGGCGATTCCAGGACCACCTCGCGGTCCACGCAGGGCCCGGCCAGACGGACGAAATCCGCCCAGGGCACGGCTTCCATGGCTCCCGGCGAAGCCTCCTGGGCCGAAGCCGGACGCGGCGCGATGAAAAACACGGCCGCGAGGAGAACCAGCACCCAGCCGCAGCCCAACCGCACGCGCGCCCCTCAGCTCCGCCCGGCCAGAGCCAGCAGGCCGGACACGGCCTCGGCCACGCTCTGTTCCCGCACCGCCGCGCGGTCGCCCTCGAAGAGGAACCGCCGGGTCGTGACGCCTCCGGCCGAGGCCCAGGCCATCCAGACCGTGCCCACGGGCTTCTCGGAGGTGCCGCCGCCGGGTCCGGCGATGCCGGAGATGGACACGGCCAGATCGGAGCAGAACGCCTCGCGCACGCCCCGGGCCATGGCCGCGACCACGGGCTCGCTCACCGCCCCATGCTGCCGCAGAAAGGTTTCCGGTACGTCCAGGAGACGGCTCTTGATCGAGTCGTGGTAGGCCACCACGCCGCCCAGGAACCACTCCGAGCTGCCCGCCACCGATGTCAGCGCTCCGGCCAGCAGGCCGCCGGTGCACGACTCGGCGCAGGCCAGGGTAGCTCCCCGGGAGCGCAAGACAGCGCCCAATTCCAGAATATCGCCCTTCAGTTTTCCGTCCATGCGGAATTCCTACCAGGGCCGGGAGGCTCTTGCAATGGCGCGGCCCTCCGGCCTAGACTGCGGCATGGACCAAAAGCCCGGCATCCGCGAGCTGCTCTGGCGGCGGCACATCAATCCCTGGAACTGGTGGAGCCAAGTCTTCTGCCTGCTCCTCCTGGTCCCCGGGCTGTGGCTGCGGAACAAGGGCCTGCTGGGGCTGGCGCTCTTCGGCGGCGCGGCCGCGGCCTTCCTGGACCTCAAGCTGCCGCCCATGCGCCGCCTGGGCCTCGGCGGGCCGGAAAACCTGGCCGCGCGGATCATCCGCCTGGAGCACGACTGGCGCGCGCGTCCCTGGGACCGGCGCAAGAAACTCCAGGTCGCGGCTGTGGCCGTGGCCGCGCCCCTGCTGGGGCTGGCCCTCTGGACCCAGGATCTCGCGGCCCTGGCCGTGGCCCTCGGCGCGGGCTACCTCATCCGCGTGGTGATCCAGAACAAACGCGACGGCATCGATCCCTAGCGGGCCATTGAAAAATCCCCGCCGCCGCGTTGCAACGAGCAGCCCGCCCTAGAGCAGGCTGCCCCGCCCCCTGACCTCGAAGCCCAGGGCCTTGTAGATGCGGGCCATGTCCAGGCTCCCGCGCACCGCGTCGGCCAGCCGGTCCAGGGCGGGCTCCAGGTCGTAGACCGTCTGGGGTTCGCCCAGGGGGTCGAGCCCCTTGCGCCGCCGAAGGTCGTCCACAAACCAGCGCCGGAAGCGGTCGTCGTCGAACAGGCCATGCACGTAGGTGCCCCAGACGCGGCCGCCGGGCAGGCCGAAGCCCAGGGCCCGGCCCTCGGCGTCCAGCACGGTCTCCTCCACCCTCTCGGACAGCGCGCGGCTGCGGCCGTGGTGGATCTCGTAGCCGCGCACGGGCAGGCCGCTGGCCGCGTGGCGGCCCTCCACCCGGGTCAGGGTCTTCTCCGTGACCAGGGTGGTGCTCACGGGCAGAAGGTTGAAGCCGTCCACGCCGCGGCCGTCCGACTCCAGGCCGTGGGGGTCGAGAATCTCGGCCCCGAGCATCTGCATCCCGGCGCAGAGCCCAACAATCACCGGGCCGGAGGGGTCGGCGGCCAGGGAGCGCAGCGCAGCCGCCATGCCCGCGCCCTTGAGCGCGCGCATGTCCGGCACCGTGCTCTTGCTCCCCGGCAGGATGACCGCGTCCGGCCGCCCCAGGTCCAGGGGTGACTCCACCAGCCGCAGGGCCACGTCCGGCTCGGCGGCCAGCGGGTCAAGGTCGTTGAAGTTGGAGACGCGCGGCAGGGCCAGACAGGCCACGTCCAGCCGGTCCCCGCGCTTGTCCGCGCCGCCGAAGCCCCGGCCGAAGGACACCGAGTCCTCCTCGGGCAGGCCCAGGTCACGCAGCCAGGGGACCACGCCGAGCACCGGGCGGCCGGTGAGCTCGAACATGGCCGAAAGCGCCGGGTCGAGCAGGGAACGGTCGCCCCGGAACTTGTTCAGGGCGTAGCCCATGACCCGCGCCCGCTCGGCCTCGGTGAACAGCTCCATGGTCCCGGCCAGGGCCGCGAAGACCCCGCCCCGGTCGATGTCGCCCACCAGGAGCACCCGGGCCTCGGCATACTCGGCCATGCGCATGTTCACGATGTCGTGCTGTTTGAGGTTGATCTCCGCCGGGCTGCCCGCGCCCTCCAGGACCATCAGGTCGAACTCGGCCGACAATCCGTCATAGGCCTTCTTCACGGCCTCGAAGGCCGTGGGCTTGTACTCCACGTACTGGCCCACGTTCATGTTGCCCACAGGCCTGCCCAGGACCACCACCTGGCTGCCCGTGTCCGAGCCGGGCTTGAGCAGCACCGGATTCATGCGCGCGTCAGGGGCCAGTCGGCAGGCCTGGGCCTGGACCACCTGGGCCCGGCCCATCTCCGCGCCGTCGGCCGTGACGAAGGAGTTGTTGGACATGTTCTGGGCCTTGAACGGGGCCACGCGCAGGCCGTCCTGGAGGAAGACCCGGCAGAGCCCGGCGGTGAGCAGGCTCTTGCCCGCGTCCGAGCTGGTGCCCTGGACCATGAGCGCGGGAGTGCGGCGTCGGCGCTCGACCGCCACGGGCCGTGAAATACCGGCGATGCGCGCCAGGCCCTCCACCAGCCGGGCGTTGTCCCCGGCCCCGCGCACGCCCACCCGGAACCAGGAGTCGTCCAGGCCCTCGAAGTTGTCGCAGACCCGCACGGCGATGCGCTCGGCCAGGAGCCGGTCGAAGACCTCCCGGGCGGTCATGCCCGCGCGCAGGGTCCGACAAAGCAGAAAGTTGGCCTCCGAGGGCAGGACCTGGAACCCGGGCAGGGCCCGGATCTCCCGGGCCAGCTCCTCGCGAAGCTCGCGGCCCCGGCGCTGCGACTCCTCCTGGTAGGCCCGGTCCTTGAGCGCCCGCGCGCCCACCCGCTGGGCCATGACGTTCACCGACCAGGGCGGCAGCAGTTCCTTGAGCCGGGCGGCGGTTTCCGGCTCGGCGAAGGCCAGGCCCAGGCGCAGGCCCGGCATGCAGAAGAACTTGGTCAGGGAGAGCACGGCCAGGACGTTGTCCGGCCGACGGCGCACGAGGCGGTCCTGGTCCTCGCCGAAGTCCGCGAAGGACTCGTCCACCACGAACAGCGAGTCCGGGCGGCGTCCGGCTAGGTCGCGCAGGGCCTGGGCCTCGAAGCCACGGCCCGTGGGATTGTTGGGGCGGCAGAGGAAGACCAGGGACGGCGCGGTGATCTCCCGTTCCAACGCCGCCATATCCAGGACGAAGCCCTGCTCGGGCTTGAGCGCCAGGGTCCGCACCGCCAGGCCCGCCTGGCGGCAGACCCGGCCATAATCCACGTAGGTCGGCGCGGGGATCACGGCCTGCTTCCACGAGCCCAGCCGAGGTACGGCCTGGAGCAGTTCCGAGGCCCCGTTGCCCACCACCACCTGGGTGGGCCAGACCTTGTACAGTTCACAGGCGGCCAGCCCCACGTCGGAACTCTCGGAGTCCGGGTAGGCGGCGACCTCGGCCAGGGCCCGCCCCACCTCGCGGGCCAGCCAGGGCGGCGGCCCCAGGGGGTTGAGACAGACCGAAAAATCGAGAATTTCAGAAGGCGCACAGCCCGCCTTTTCGGCCAGCTTGCGCAGATTGCCGCCATGAGCGTAGCGCCGCTCCTCGCGCAACCGTTCGTCCAGACCGCTCAGAAACGACTGCCGCATGTCGATGACACCCTCCTCCGCCCGGCGGGCGATCGCGCTACCCCGCCACGCAGCGGGCGTGGAAGCCGCAGGTCATGTCCTGCCACCAGATGAACCCGGTCTCGGCGTCCACATACCAGGCGGCCACGAAGGACTTCAGGTCCGCGCTCCAGAGGCGGCGCTTCTCCGGATCGAACAGGGCCTCCAGACAAAACTGCCCGGGCCGGGGGGCCTGGGCGAAGAGCGTGCCCAGTTCGTCCACCGTGGGCAGCCGCCAGTCCGTCCGCCCGCCCAGGCGGCGGGCCTTGCACCAGGCCGCATGTTCCAGGGCCTGGTCCCAGGCCAGGGGATAGTCCGAGCCGCCGCGCTCCCAGGTCAGGCCCGTGGCCCGGTCCAGGATCGTGCCGTCGCCGTTGTCCAGCAGGTCGCCGCGCGAGCCCGAAACGGGCCGCCAGAACTCGTCCAGGCCGAAGACGGATCGCGCCTCGCGGACCCCGGCCTTGAGCGGGGCGGATCGCGGCCGTTCGGCGCGGGGCGGAACGGGCGGCGGGGACTCCAGCAGGGAGCAGGTGGCCTCCTTGCGGTCCCTCCAGCGTTCCTCCAGCTCGTCCAGGGCCGCCAGCATGGCTCCGGCGGAGGTGAAACGGCCTTCCGGCGTTGGCGACAAGGATTTTTCAAAGAATTCGTCGAATTCCGAACCCAATTCCGGGTTCAATTCAACAACAGGCTTGCGGTTCTTCGGCCGTTCCTCGGGTAGGAAACCGGTGATCATCCGGTGCAGGGTCACGCCGATGGAAAAGAGGTCCGCCCGGGCGTCCGCCCCGTCCGGGTCGCGCTCCTGCTCCGGCGCGGTATAGAACGGCGAGCCCACGACCATGCCCGCGTGGCCGACGCCCACCTCGCCGCGCAGCCGCGAGAGGCCGAAGTCGATGAGCTTGACCTCGTCGCGCCCCTCGCCGAAGTCCGCCAACATGACGTTGAAGGGCTTCAGGTCGCGGTGCGCCACGCCCTCGAAGTGCAGCCGCCGCAACGCGGAAAGCATCTGGCGGGTGTAGCGCAGGCCCGTGTCCACCGGCAGGCGGCGGCAGGGCCGGTCCATCTCGTAGTCCTCGCCGAGGACCACGCCCAGGTTGTTGCAGAAATACTCCATGACGAAGAACGGGCCCGAGGCGTCCTCGTCCACGTCCAGGATCTGGGCCACGTTGGGGTGCCGCACCCGGGCCATGGTCACGGCCTCGCGCAGGAACAGGCGGCGGCACTCCGCCATGCCCACCACGTCGGCCATGATCTCCGCCGGGCGGCAGAGCTTCAGGGCCACCACCCGGCCGGTGAGCGGGGCGGCGGCCTTGTACACCGCGCCCATGCCGCCCCGGCCGAGCAATCCCAAGATTTCATAGCGTCCGATGCGTTTCATCAGCGTCCTTCCACATGGGCCGAGGAGGCTACCAGAGCCGGTCGGCGTAGACCTCGGGCATGTCCAGTTCGCGCATGCGGTCCACGGTCTTCTGGATGTCGTAGGGCACCCGGCGCACGGTCAGCGCCCGCGCCTCCGGCTCCCAGAGCACGTACTTGGCCCGGTTGTCGCCGTCGCGGGGCTGGCCCACCGCGCCCACGTTGACGATGTACCGCCGCCCCGGCGCAAGCGACGTGCGTTCGGCCAGTTCCAAATGCCGGGCCTCGGCCCCGTCGAACTCCACCAGGGCCAGCTCGTGGGTGTGGCCCACGAAGCAGAGTTCCTCGGGAAAACGCCCGAACAGCGCGGGCAGGGCCTTGTCCCGGATCATGTACAGATAGGTGTTCACCCGGTCCGGCGGGCAGCCATGCACGAAGCGCGCGCCGTACAGGCAGAGAAAACGCGGCAGCCCGGCGAGAAACGCCACGGTCGCGGGCTCCAGCAGACAGGCCGTGCGTTCCAGGGCCTGCCGTGCCTGGGGGTTGAAGCGGCACATCTGGGCCTTGTCCGCGATGCCGTGCTCGTGGTTGCCCATGACCAGGGGAATGCCCCGCTCCCGCAGAAGCCGGACCACGGCCTCGGGCTCCGGGCCGTAGCCCACGGCGTCGCCCAGGCAGATGATCTCTTCCGCGCCCTGGGCCTCCACGTCCTCCAGAACCCGTTGCAGGGCTTCCAGATTGCCGTGGGGATCGGAAAGGACGGCCAGTCTGTGGGGAAGATTCATCATATCCCCAAGATAACCCAGCCGGCTCCGCCGGTCTACCGCGTCGATCACCTCCCGTGAATGAAGCAGCCCCTCCCCGCCTTTCCAAGAGCCCCCGAAGGGGGATTGCGATCCGTTCCGTTTTCGGGATACAGCGATACAAAGGCGGTCACCCGTCACCTCCAGCCATGGCGAAACTCAAGAGTCTCCTCCTCCACCCCGATCCGGCCGTGCGCGCCGAGCTGCGCCGTCGCCTGGAGAACGTGCCCTGGATGCAGATCCTGGGCGAGGCCGTGAGCGCCTTCGAGGCCCTGGAGCTGCTGGAGTCCATCCCCTACGGCGTGTTCTTCCTCGGCCTGGACCTGCCCGGCGGGGTCTCGGGCCTGGAGCTGGCCCAGATGCTGGCCGGACGCAAGCGCAAGCCCGGCCTCGTCTTCATCGCCGCCAGCGAAACCAAGGCCTACCAGGCCTTCGAGATGGGCGCGGCGGACTACCTCCTCTGGCCGGTCTCCGAGGACCGCTTCCAGAAGACCCTGGAGCGGCTGGCGGACTTCAAGACCCGCTTCCGCGAGGTGCCCCCGCCGCCCGAGGCCTGGCCCGAGGCCGAGGAGGTCGAGGACGACGGCGAGGAGACCGTGCAGGTGAACATGGGCGACGAGGAGCAGGAATACTTCCTGAACGCCCTCAAGGACGCCTGGGACCAGAACCGCACGCGTTCCCCGGAGATCGAGAAGCTGGCCGTGACCCTGGACGGGCGGATGATCCTCATCCCCTACGGCCAGATCGTCTTCGTCGAGGCCTACGAGGACTATTCCTACGTGCATACCGCCGGGCAGAAGTTCCTGACCTCCTACCGGCTGAAGAACCTGGAGGAGCGCCTGGAGCCGCACGGCTTCTTCCGCGTCCACCGCAAGTACCTGGTGAACCTGGACATGGTCACGGAGATCGCCAGCCTGCCGGGCAGCAACTTCATGCTCCGCACGGCGGGCAAGACCCGCATCGAGCTGCCCATCAGCCGCCGGCGCATCGCCCGGCTGAAGCAGATCCTGGGCTTCTAGGCCCGCCATTGGCCGGACGGCCCCGACCGCCCGCCGATATTTCCGGGCGCTCGAAGCGCCCGACGACGGAAAACGTGAGAAAGGAAAGGCTGCGGACCCTTTTCACCCGCAGCCTCGGAGGCCACGCATGGACCAGAACGGAGCCCTGGACAGTCTGTTTCAGGAGGAACGGGTCTTCCGCCCCCTGCCGCAACTCGTCATCGAGGCCAACGTCAACCCCCAGGAACTGGAGGCCTACCGCCGCCAGGCCGCCCAGGACCCCCTGGCCTACTGGGAAGAAGCCGCCGACGAGCTGGACTGGTTCAAGAAATGGGATCAGGTTCTGGACGAGTCCAACCCGCCCTTCTACCGCTGGTTTCCCGGCGGGCGCTGCAACATCGTCTACAACGCCCTGGACCGGCACATCGAAACCGCCAACAAGAACAAGCTGGCCTTGATCTGGGAAGGCGAACCCGGGGACAACCGCAAGTACACCTATTACGAGCTGTACCGGGCCGTGAACCGCTTCGCCGGGGCCCTGCGCTCCCTGGGCGTGGCCAAGGGCGACCGCGTGGCGCTCTACATGCCCTCCCTGCCCGAGACGGTCATCGCCATGCTCGCCTCGGCCAAGATCGGCGCGGTGCACACCCTGGTCTTCGCCGGATTTTCGCCCAAGGCCCTGCGCGAGCGCCTGCGCGATTCCGGGGCCCGGCTGCTGGTCACGGCCGACGGCTTCTACCGCAACGGCCAGGTCATCCAGCTCAAGCCCCTGGTGGACGAGGCCCTGGCCGGAGCCGAGGCCGAACGAGTGGACTCCGTGGTCGTGGTCCGGCGCACCAAGGTGGACGTGGAGATGCAGGACGGCCGCGACTTCTGGTACGACGACCTGGTGCGCAACGAGCGCAACGAAGCTCCCACCGAGGTCATGGAGGCGGGCGATCCCCTCTTCCTCCTGCACACCTCGGGAGCCACCGGGCGACCCAAGGGCATCCTTCACAGCCACGGCGGCTACATGGTCGGCGTGCACCGCACCCTGACCCACGTCTTCGACATCAAGCCCACGGACATCTTCTGGTGCACTGCCGATCCGGGCTGGATCACCGGGCACACCGCCGTGGTCTACGGCCCGCTCCTGGCCGGAACCACCACCGTGCTCTACGAGGGCCACCCCAACTACCCCCAGGCCGACCGGCTCTGGCACATCGTGGACAAGTACGGGGTGACCATCTTCTACACCGTGCCGACCATGATCCGCATGCTCATGCGCTTCGGCGTCCAGTACCCCCGCCGCCACGACCTCTCCACCCTGCGCCTGCTCGGCACCGTGGGCGAGCCCATCGGACCCGAGCCCTGGATGTGGTTCTACAAGAACATCGGCCGCAGCGAATGTCCTCTGCTGGACACCTGGTGGCAGACCGAGACCGGCATGTTCATGCTCGCGCCCCTGCCCATCTCCCTGCTCAAGCCCGGCTCCGTGACCAAGCCCCTGCCCGGCGTGGAGGCCGACGTGGTGGACCGCGACGGCAACTCCCTGCCCTCGGGCAAGGGCGGCTTCCTGGTCATCCGGCGACCCTGGCCCGCCATGGCCGCCGGCATCCTGGGCGACGAGGAGCGCTTTCGCCGCGAATACTACGAGGCCATCCCCGGTGGGGCCTACTTCGCGGGCGACGTGGCCAAGAAAGACGAGGACGGATTCTTCTGGATTCAAGGCCGGGCCGACGACGTGCTGAACATCGCCGGGCACCGCGTGGGCACCGCCGAACTGGAGGCCGCCTTCGGCTCCCATCCGGCCGTATGCGAGGCCGCCGTGGTCGGCGTGCCGGACGCCATCAAGGGCGAGGCCGCCAAGGCCTTCCTCGTGCTCAACCCGGGCTTTCAGGGCTCCACCGACCTCATCCAGGATCTCAAGCGCCATGTGCGCGGCGAGCTGGGCCCCGTGGCCGCCATCAAGGGCATCGAGTTCCGCGAAACCCTGCCGCGCACCCGCTCGGGCAAGATCATGCGCCGCGTGCTCAAGGCCCGGGAGCTGAACGTGGACCCCGGCGACCTGACCATGCTGGACCAGGAATAGCCTCCGGCGGCCGGGGGTCGCGAGCCCCCGGACCCCGCGCCAGGACTTCGTCCTGGACCATCCGGCGAAACGAAAACGCCCGGGCTGATTTCCCGCCCGGGCGTTTTCGTTTCGCAAGGGATTTCGACGTCTTCGGCGTTTTTCCCAGCGGGCGAAGCCGCCCGCTGGGAAAAACGCCGAAGCCATGCGGTCCAGGCCCGCGCCCTGGCCGGGGGTTCGAGGGGGCGGGGAGCCCCCTCGTTCTCTTCAGAACGCCACGACCAGCGACACCAGGGCGGCCAGACCGAAGGCCGCGATGGTGCCGCCGGAAAGCTTGTTCACCAGCCCCAGGTGGCGGGTGATGCGTTCGCGCAGGAAGCCGGTGGCCGTGGAGAGGAAGAGCCACCAGGCGGCCGAGCCCAGGAACACGCCGAGCACCAGGGCCAGGGCCGAGGAATGGTCCCGGCTCTCGCGGCCCAGGCCGAGGCCAGCGAAGGTGCCCATGAAGAGCAGGATGGTGGCCGGGCTGGTCAGGGCCAGGAAGAAGGTGTTCGCGAACGAGGCCCAGAGACTGCGGCCCTGGCCCGCGCGCACGCCGGGCAGACCGGGCTGGCGGGCCATCTTCCAGCCGAGCCAGATCAGGAACAGCCCGCCGCCGAGCTTGAGCCAGACCTGCTGGCCCATGAGGAAGGACGAGATCACGGTCAGACCGAACCCGGCCACCGCGCCGTAGAAGGCGTCGGCGCAGGCCGCGCCCAGGCCGGTGAACAAGCCGTTGAGGCGGCCGCCCGCGAGGGTCCGCTGGATGCACATGAGGCCCACCGGGCCCACCGGGGCGGCGATGGAGAAGCCCACGGCCAGACCGGTCCAGAACAATGCGGGAAGCACGATTTCTCCTTGGTTGCCTGCTTCGATGCGCCGGGTTATGAGGGGCCCGGGAGGACGACGCATGACCGACCGCCGCGCCGGAGAGCGGGGAGGGGGCACGTTGCGCAACCTGGCCATCCTCGTGGTGGTGGCGGGTCTGTTTGCCCTTTTTCTCCTGCACGATCCCTTCGAAAAAAACATCCGCATCGGGCAGATCGGAGCGGACTTCTTCCAGCGCCAAAGGGGGGACGGCCCGCTCATCTTCTCCGGCGACCTGGACGAGGTGCGGCTGCACCTCACCCCGGAGGAACGGGCCAAGCTCGTGAAGTTCTTGCAGGAGAACGAAAAGACCGTCAAGCAGGTGGAAATCAAGGTTGTCCAGCAGGACTCCTATGTTGATCTACGCGGGACCTCGGAACTTTACGCGGACGTGATCATGCGCATGCGCGACGGCACAGAGATGCGGCCGCCGACCCTGCGAGCCACCCGGGGGGAGTTGTCGGACAGGCTGCTCTGGCGGGTCCGGCGCGACCTGACCGCCTACGACAAGGCCGCGGTCAAGGGCGCGGCGGGCGGCAAGGTGGTCATCATCAATACGATTTAGCTCCAAGGCTTTCCGGCCATTAGACAGGCCCGGACAAATACCGTACAAGGGCCTCGCCTCGCGGTCCCTCGCGCGGATTCCCCCAGTTCTAAGGAGCACGGCCCCGAACCTATGACCAAGACCGAAAACATCCGAAATTTCAGCATCATCGCCCACATCGACCACGGCAAGTCCACCCTGGCCGACCGCATTCTGGAGATCACCGGTCTGGTCTCGGAACGCGAGAAGCGGGACCAATACCTGGACAAGCTGGAGCTGGAGCGCGAGCGGGGCATCACCATCAAGGCCCAGACCGTGCGCATCCCCTACACGGCGCGCGACGGCAAGAAATACATCCTGAACCTCATCGACACGCCCGGCCACGTGGACTTCTCCTACGAGGTCTCGCGCAGCCTGGCCGCCTGCGAAGGCGCGCTGCTGGTGGTGGACGCCTCCCAGGGAGTGGAGGCCCAGACCCTGGCCAACGTCTACCTGGCCCTGGACCACAACCTGGAGATCATCCCGGTCCTGAACAAGATCGACCTGCCCAGCGCCGACCCCGAGCGGGTCAAGGCCGAGATCGAGGAGATCATCGGCCTGGACTGCAAGGACGCCCTGGCCGTGAGCGCCAAAACCGGGATGAACGTGGCCGAGGTTCTGGAGCGGATCATCACCCATCTGCCCGCGCCCAAGGGCGACGCGGACGCGCCGCTCAAGGCCCTGATCTTCGACTCCTGGTACGACTCCTACCAGGGCGTGGTGGTGCTCTTCCGCATCCTGGAAGGGACGTTGCGCCTGGGCGAACGCATCCAGATCTGCTCCACCAAGCGCAGCTTCGAGGTCACCAAGCTCGGCGCGTTCTCGCCCGAGCCCGTGGAGTTCAAGGAGATGGGCCCCGGCGAGGTGGGCTTTCTCTGCGCGGCCATGAAGGAGCTGGGCGACGCTCCCGTGGGCGACACCGTCACCAAGCCCGAGAACCCCACACCCGAACCGTTCCCGGGCTTCAAGACCGTCAAGCCCATGGTCTTCGCCGGGCTCTACCCGGTGGAGCCCTCGGAGTACGAGCCGCTCAAGGTGGCGCTGGAAAAGCTGCACCTCAACGACGCGGCCTTCAGCTACGAGCCCGAGACCTCCACGGCGCTCGGCTTCGGCTTCCGCTGCGGCTTCCTGGGCCTGCTGCACATCGAGATCGTGCAGGAGCGCCTGGAACGCGAGTTCGAGGCCAAGCTCATCACCACCGCGCCCTCGGTGATCTACGAGGTCACGACCACCAAGGGCGAGGAGCTGGAGATCGACAACCCCAGCCGGATGCCCGATCCGGTGTACATCGAGGCCGTGCGCGAACCCTACGTGCGCATGGAGGTGCACGTGCCCAACGAATACGTGGGCAACGTGCTCAAGCTCTGCGAGGAGAAGCGGGGCATCCAGAAGGACATCCGCTACCTGACCAGCACCCGGGTGATCATCACCTACGAGATGCCCTTCGCCGAGATCATGTACGACTTCTTCGACAAGCTGAAGTCCGGCACCCGGGGCTACGCCTCCCTGGACTACGAGATCATCGACTACCGCGAGGCCGATCTCGTCAAGCTGGACATCCTCATCAACGCCGACCCGGTGGACGCCTTCTCGGTCATCGTGCACCGCCAGAACGCGGCCCAGGTGGGCCGGTCCCTGGCCCTGCGGCTCAAGCGCAGCATTCCGCGCCAGATGTTCGAGGTGGTCATCCAGGCGGCCATCGGCAAGAAGATCATCGCCAAGGAAAGGGTGGCGCCGTTCCGCAAGGACGTCATCGCCAAGTGTTACGGAGGCGACATCACCCGCAAACGCAAGCTCCTGGAGAAGCAGAAGGAAGGCAAGCGCCGCATGCGCCGCATGGGCAACGTGGAGATTCCGCAGGAAGCCTTCCTCGCCGTGCTGAAAGCAGGGGACGAATAAGGACGGTCCATGAATCCGACGTGGTGGAAGACGCTCAGGGAGTACGCCGAGGCGCTCATCGTGGCGCTGGTCCTGGCGCTGGTGATCCGGGCGTTCATCGTGCAGGCCTTCAAGATTCCCTCCGAATCCATGCTGAACACCCTGCTGGTGGGCGACCATCTGCTGGTGACCAAGTTCGCCTACGGGGTGCGGCTGCCCTTCTCGGACAAGGTCATCGTGCCCGTATCCGACCCCAAGCGCGGGGACGTGGTGGTCTTCGAATATCCCGTGGACCCGGACAAGGACTTCATCAAGCGCGTCATCGGCACGCCGGGCGACGTGGTGGAGATCAAGGCCAAGCAGGTCTTCGTCAACGGCAAGCTCCTGGACGAGCCCTACGCGATCCACGACGAGCCCGTGGCCGTGCCCAATCCGCACATGTCCGAGGTCAACGCCGACCCGGCCGAGTACTTCGACCGCAACAGCTTCTCCTGGAAGCGCGACTGGATGCCCAAGACCACGGTGCCCGAGGGCAAGTACTTCGTCATGGGCGACAACCGCGACCACTCCTACGACTCGCGCTTCTGGGGCTTCGTGGACCGCTCGGCCCTGCGCGGCAAGGCGCTCATCATCTATTGGTCCTGGGACTTCACCGGCGGCCTGGACATCCGCTGGAGCCGCATCGGACGGCTGGTGCACTAGCCCGGCCGGGGACAATGACGACACAGGCCGCTCCCGCGAGGGGGCGGCCTTTTTTCGCGCCCTTGCGGCCGGGGTTCAAAACGCTTACACCAGCCGACATGCGCTGGATGTTGAAACCATTGGGAAATCCATGATCGCCAAAGCAGCCACCGCGGCCCTGCTGGGCATCGACGCCTTCCGCGTGGATCTGGAGGTGGACCTCGCCCGCCAGGGAATGCCCGCCTTCGTCATGGTAGTTCATTAGACACCCCGAACCATATTTAAAAGTGGGAGCCGTGTATGTCTAAACAAGATGTGATTGATGACCTCCTAGACTACCTTGAGAATCGGATGCAGATGAGCCACATCTATCAGCCGCTAGTGATTCGTTGTCTTGTCGAGGCTGACGGCACGGCCACTATCAGACAGATAGCCCAAGCGTTCGTGGCCCAAGATGAGAGCCAACTCCAGTATTACGAGAAGCGAGCCAAGGAGATGCCCTTACGCGTTCTCCTCAAAAACGGAGTCATTGAACGCCAGGGCGATTTGGTCCGTCTGAAGGTGGGGAAGCTCACCTTCGAGCAAAAGGCCCAGTTGAAGATGACGTGTGAGCGAAAGATGCAGGAGTTCATCGTCAACAGGGGCCTCAAGATTTGGGACTACCGTCTACTTGATGGCCCTGTCTCTGGGACGGTCTACTTCGATGTGATGAAGGAATCTGGCGGCAAGTGTGCCCTTTGCGGAGCCACAAAAGAATCTCGCCCACTGGACGTGGACCACATCATACCTGCCTCAAGAGGAGGGAAGTCCACCAAGGACAACCTTCAAGTTCTTTGTTTTAAGTGCAACCGCTCGAAGGGCAATCGGGATAGCACGGACTTCAGAAGCTCGACAGAGGCAGACTTTGAAACATCTTGCCCTTTCTGCTACTCAAACATGGAGAAGTCCAAGGTGGTGGAGGAGAATGGCACAGTGTACGCGGTCAAAGACGGCTGCCCAGTGTCAGAAGGACACCTTCTCATCATCCCGAAACGACACACTCGAGACTACTTCACGATGACCACCCGGGAACGCCGTGATGCTGAAGACCTCCTTCGCGTTCTCAAAGCCCAGAAGGAACTAGAGGACAAGAGCGTCACAGGATTCAACGTGGGGATGAACAGCGGGGAATCGGCAGGGCAAACCATCTTCCACGCTCACATCCACCTTATCCCCAGGCGAAATGGGGACACTCCGAATCCCCGGGGAGGTGTGAGGGGCGTAATCCCCGACAAGATGTCCTACTAGGAGGTGGACCTATGAGACGTTTCACCGTTCCTATCCCCCTTCTGCTCCTTTTCTCCCTCCTGGCTCTCCCCGCTTGGACGTGGCCTGGGAAGGTCATCAAGGTTGCTGATGGCGATACCCTCACGGTTTTGAGAGATGGGAGAGAACAGGTCAGGATTAGGCTGTACGGGATTGATGCGCCGGAGAGTAAACAAGACTTCGGCACACGGTCTAAGCAATCTCTCTCGGACATGGCATACGGGCAGACCGTGGAAGTCACCCCTGTTGTCCAGGACCACTACGGACGCACAGTAGCGCATATCCAGGTTCGCGGGCAGGACGTGAGTGAAGCCCAGGTGAAAGACGGCATGGCCTGGGTATACCGGCAGTACTGCACAGAGGCGGCCTGTAAAGATTGGCTGAGCTTAGAACAGCAAGCAAGGGACCGTAAGGCAGGGCTGTGGGCTGGCCCTTCCC
This sequence comes from Desulfovibrio aminophilus DSM 12254, assembly GCF_000422565.1. Classification (NCBI taxonomy): domain Bacteria; kingdom Pseudomonadati; phylum Thermodesulfobacteriota; class Desulfovibrionia; order Desulfovibrionales; family Desulfovibrionaceae; genus Desulfovibrio; species Desulfovibrio aminophilus. Next base: position 250,828 of record NZ_KE383875.1, read on the forward strand.
CTATGCCCCCATGGGAGTGGCGACACGGCAGAGCGCAAAACGTTTCCCAAGCCGAGAAGAGCAAGGCTAAGCCTGATACTCAGCCCGGCATTGTCTATCACGGGAACGTCAGGAGCGGAGTATTCCACCGGCCAGGGTGCCAGCACTACAACTGCAAGAACTGCGTAGACGTGTTCCCGTCGAGAGAGGCGGCGATTAAAGCAGGGTACCGGCCCTGTCCGTTATGCCGCCCCTAATCGCTAATCGTCATCCCCGTACCGATTGCCCCAGGTGTTGCCGTAAGAAGAGCCGTAGGGCGACCCATACGAGTTGGAAGGCCCATAGCCGGAGTTCGGGTAAGGGTCCTTGTACCCAGGCTGGCCGGTGTAGGGGTTCACGTTCCCCTTGGTAGACCAGTTGTTATACGGGTTGCCGTCAGGAGCCGAGCGCATATGCGGCTGAACGTAGGTCCCGTCCTTCCGGTAGTAGCCATTCACGTGCACCTTGCCACCGGCAAACACCGAAGTCGCCAGCAATGTAATGGCTAAGCACAGCGCAATAATTAACTTTTTCATAGCGCCCCCCGAAGTTATAGCTCTTAAGTTATCTTAAGCTTCATACCGCGTCTAGGGGGAATGAGCCCGCCGAACGCTCCCAGGCCCGCCCCCACGAGGGGAAGCGCCCTCTTCGCACTCAAAACGTACCCACTTCAGATTTTTGCGCCAAAATGGCCCTACAATCGCTTCTAGCCTAACGGGTGAACAATCTACCGCCAAAGTAATTAGGATTGATTCTAGGCCATATTCTGCGCGAAATACGCCTACATGGATAGTGACGAACTACCTCACCACCGCGCCACCACCGTGCCACCACCCGCGCCGTCCACGGACGCCCACCACCGTGGGTACACTTCGATGGTACCTGTCCTGTACTCTGCTCTCTATTGAAGTGTTGGTAGAGTAGGTGTAGCCAGGATGGTATACATAAACTAGTACACTATGGATAGTTTATGATTGACTGTTTGAGTAACCTATGGTATTTTTGAAGAAGAATATAAAGGCATTTCTCTTTGTCTTTCTACTTCTAACAGTATGTTAACTAGAATTGTATACATCTAAGCTAACTATAGTGTATACAATATCAGCCAACTCATTATTTCCCCATCCATAGCTATTACCTCTCCCTGCCAGTAGTCCGTACCTTTCCCGCGTCTTCCATATTAATTAGATAAGCGACAAGGTATTAACTAGTCATCTGACTATTAACTAGTTAACACCTCGGACAACTGTAGACCCTGCCCCTCCCCACAGGAAGGTATCTCCACGTCTTGCCCCGCGACGCTTGTGCGGGCCATTTTCCGGCACAAATTTCTGAGGCGGTAACAGTTCAGGCGGAACGTGGCTGTGTGTCCCCCGTGGGGGTCGCGCCTGGGCCGTGCGGCGGGGGTGTTACCCAGTCTAAGAGATATATAGCGCCGGTTCTTCTTGTCGGCAGGAGAGTTGCCGGGATTGTCGATACAGTATTCTTTAGAATTCTGTCTTGACTTAATGTCAGAATCGTTTGTATTCATGGACCGAGCCACCACTTGATACACTCTAGGAGGCATCGGGTATGAGTACTCCCGTGAAGGCTTACGGATACGTCCGAGTCTCGGGCAAGGGACAGGTAGAGGGCGATGGGTTCCGCCGTCAGGAAGCTGAGATTCAAGCCTTTGCCCAAGCCAATGGCTATGAGGTTGTCCACGTGTACCGAGAGGAAGGCATCTCCGGGACTGCCGGGGAAGCGGACAGGCCAGCTTTCCAGGAAATGGTATCGGCAATCCTACGCAATGGGGTTCGCACGGTCATTGTAGAGGGCCTGGACAGGCTTGCCCGTAAGTACCGTATCCAAGAGACGTTGCTTATATACCTCACTTCCAAGGACATAGCCCTGATTGCCGCCAGGACAGGGGAGGACGTGACGGAAGCGGTCATGGCTGACCCAATGCGCAAGGCCCTGGTTCAGATTCAAGGCGTCTTTGCCGAGCTTGAAAAGGGGCTACTCGTTAAGAAGCTCAGGGTAGCCCGCGAGAGGATGCGCGAAGAAAAGGGGCAGTGCGAGGGGAGACATGCCTACACGCACGAAACGCTGCCAGAGGCCCTTAGAGAGGCCCTAGAGGCCATCAGGGTGATGCGTCGTACCAAGCCGGGGCAGAAGCGGAAGAGCTTCGCAGAGATGGCCAGCGTGTTGAATGCGCAAGGCTTGGTGACTGTTCAGGGGAAGCCGTTCACGGGGTACAATGTACAGGCTATATGGCGACGGCATAGGAAGCTTTAGTTTTGTTCCTCCCTCTGCGGCTATCAGTTTTTTAGCACGTTATCGCTTGCGTAAGTGAAAGCGTGATAAGTGTTTATATGCTCTCTGAATGCGTTATAGTGCCGCAAAAAGGAGATGTAGACATGGAATTCCTCCTCCAAGTCGATTGTGAAGATGGACGACAGATTGAGCTTGAGATTTCACAAAGATTTCAGACTGTGTATTCATCAGATGTAGCCAAGTATTGCCTATTCAATCGCCTCAAGCCGGACGTACTTGCTAGCTTTGAATTCGAGTATGACCTTATGAAGGAGCTTACACAGCGGCTAGAAAAGCTGTTTGAGCACGTGCCGAGCATGGATGAACTGGCGGCGATGAATGAAATGGAGTGGCTGGGGGTGTTAACTAGTTAACAGGTAACTTGGCAGTATTAACTAGTTAACAGTTTCTATTACTAGTTAACTCTGCGTATGAATGGCGGTGTACATTGTCCTGTGTACGCCGCCTTTCATTCCATGTGTCCAGGGGGATTCACCACTCCTGCCACTTGGGACACTGGAGCCGTTCAACTCTCCGGGAACATCCCTTTTGCCGTAAGGTGAAAGGAGCTTGTCCCTCCGCTCTTCCAGTGAATAATGCCCAGGTTGCTTTCCCAATCCAACTCAATTTGAGTTGTGAGCTGTCTTAGCGCCCCATTCAGCTTTGCTCGTGCTGCTAGGACCGGCTCTGGGGCATCAGCGGATACGTAGGGGGTAGCTGAGGCCCGAGCTTCCTTAATGGCCTCTTCAAGCTCTTGAGCGGCGGCGCTTAATTGCTGGAGCTTCCCACGGAGAATAGGCCCGGTGAAGGCGCTAAGCTTCTGTAACGTCTCTTCTAAATTACGCTCAGCTTGGGTTTTCAGGTGCTCATAGTGGCGTAAGCGTTCTATCATGGTGGTTGGAGCCGGAGCCTTTGCGCGCTCTATATTTTCAAGCAGGCGACCAATTTGCTCTCTCAGTTTATCAAGCTCTGACTCATAGCCTCCATAAAGAGCTTTAAGGCGTGCTTCTTCGGAAGAGTCTACAGGGTAGTCTAGTATGATGTCGCCAACCTGCCACGGGAAATGTTCCTCAACCTCTTGGTATCGGAGAGAATGGTAAGAACAGCCTTTGCCGCTCCTAGCGCCGTTGCAAACGAGATAGCGCACACCGGCGTTTCGGGAGGTGAGAATCATTCGCTTCCCGCAACGGGGGCAGGTAGCAAGACCGCCGAAAATGTTGGGCACACCCTTGTATGCTGCGCGGCCATGTACCGGGCTCTTGGTGGCTCTGAGGGCCTGAACCCGCTGGTATGTCGTATCGTCCAGAATCGAAGGATAGAAGTCAGGGATTGGAGTCTGGGGAATCCTACGCCGTTTGCCGCCTTCCCGGCTATCAATATGCGGCGTGAATATGCCGAGTACTGCCGGGTTGGTGAGTATTTTTACGATGTAAGATGTTTGCCATTCTTTCCCTTGGAAGTGTGGCACTTGCTCTTCATTTAGGGCTTTGGCTGTCAGGTAGGGCGACATACCATCAAGGGCCATTTGGAAAATTCGGCGGACAACCTGGGCGCGTTCCTCAATAACTTCATACTTGGTGCGGTCATCGGATAGCTTGAGCCATTGAGGGCACCAGCGGGTCATAGGCCGAAGAGCAGCAGCAGCTTTCTCGCGCATGTCTGCCCATGTTGCTCTCTGGCGGCGAGATTTGGTCAGGCTTTCATCATTCGCCCGAATCATGAGAGCAATGGACACAATTACATCAGTCGGGCTACTATTTAAACCGTCATGCGAATAGACCCGCTCATCGGCGAGGGTGACAATAGTAATCCCGTCAGCTACTATGTTGAGGAAGAGTAATTGAGCTTCGACTACCGCTTCTCGTGTGAGGCGGTCTAAGCTTTCAATGAGTAGGTAGCTTCCTTCTGGAACTGAGCCTTGGTGGATGGCGGCAAGGAACTCACTCAGCTTACCAACGCGATGATGGCGGCCATGAAAAGCGGACAAGCCCAAGTCTTCAAAGCGCAACTCGTCATCAAGCACTAGCCCATGTCTCTTGGCGTAATCCTCGGCAAGCTTGGTTTGACGGCGAAAGCTATCTCCCTTAGCCTGCTCAGGAGTGGAGAAACGTAGGTAGGAATATGCGCGTGGCCGGGTCATTTGAAGCCCCCCTAGGTGAAAGGAAACCTATCAAGAGGCGTGGTCACAAATCAAGTACTATGGTCATGGTCGGACTCGCGGAAGGCGCGGTGCGCGAGGCCAAGGAACGGGTCTTCGCCGCGCTCAAGAATTCCGGCTTCAGACTCCCGCCCTCGCGGATCACCGTGAATCTGGCCCCGGCCGACGTGCGCAAGGAGGGCAGCGCCTACGACCTGCCCCTGGCCCTGGGCCTGCTGGCCGCCTCGGGCGCGTTCCCGGCCGAGCGGCTGGAGGGTTTCTTCTTCGCCGGGGAACTGTCGCTCACGGGCGAACTCAAGCCCGTGGAGGGCGTCCTGCCCCTGGCCATCCGGGCCCGCGACGAGGGCGCACGTGGCTTGGTCCTGCCCGTCGCCAACGCGGCCGAGGCCGCCGTGGTCAAGGGTCTGCCGGTGTTCGGGGCCGAGAGCCTCGGGCTGACGGTGGCCTTTCTCCTGGGCGAGGCCGAAATCGAGCCCGCGACTCTGGACATCGACACCCTCTGGGACAAGCGCCGCGACTTCCTCCTGGACTACGCCGACGTGAAGGGCCAGGAGCACGCCAAGCGGGCCATCGAGATCGCGGCCGCCGGCGGCCACAATCTCCTGTTCATCGGTCCGCCCGGCAGCGGCAAGACCATGCTGGCCCAGCGCATCCCCACGGTGCTCCCGCCGCTCAGGTTCGAGGAGGCGCTGGAGGTGACGAAGATCTACTCCGTGGCCGGGCAGCTCCCGCGCGACCAGGCCCTGATCGTGACCCGGCCCTTCCGCTCGCCGCACCACACCATTTCCGACGCCGGACTGGTGGGCGGCGGCACCTATCCCCGGCCGGGCGAGGTCTCCCTGTCCCACCGGGGCGTGCTCTTCCTGGACGAGCTGCCGGAGTTCAAGAAGCACGCCCTGGAGGTGCTGCGCCAGCCGCTGGAGGACGGGATGGTGACCATCTCGCGCGCGGCCGTGGCCCTGACCTACCCGGCGGACATCATGCTCGTGGCGGCCATGAACCCCTGCCAGTGCGGCTACCTCACCGACGACCGCCACCCCTGCACCTGCACGCCCCAGTCCGTGCAGCGCTACCGGGCCAAGCTCTCCGGCCCGCTGCTGGACCGCATCGACCTCCAGGTGGAGGTTCCGGCCGTGCCCTACAAGGATTTGAAGGAAACGCGCGGCAGCGTGGACTCGGCCACCATGCGGGCGCGCATCGCCAAGGCCCGGTCCGTGCAGGCCGAACGCTACGGCGACAGCGGGCCGCACATCAATTCCGAGCTTTCGGGCTCGGCCCTGGAAAAGCACTGCCGCCTGTCCCGGCCGGAGCACGACTTCCTGGAGCAGGCGGTGAAGAAGCTCGGGCTCTCGGCCCGGGCCTACACGCGGGTGCTGCGCATCGCCCGGACCATCGCGGACCTGGACGGCGCGGAGACCCTGGCCGTGAACCACCTGGCCGAGGCCATCAACTACCGGAGCATGGACCGCCAGGGCCCGGCGTGAGGCCGCGACGATGAACAGAAGCATCCTCCTCTCCCTCGTGGTGCTCCTCGGCCTGGCGGCCGGGGCGCGGGCGGCGAGTTTTCCCTGCGAGGACGCCGCCAACGACGTGGAAGTCCTGGTCTGCGGCGACTACCGGCTCTCGGTGCTCGACGAGCAGTTGGACGCCGTGTACCGCGTGGCCCTCAAGGCCAAGGTTCCCGATCTGACGGAGGAGCAGAAGGACTGGCTGGAGCAGGTCCGCGACCGCTGCCCGGACGCCGAGGGCCTGGCCCTGGCCTATCGCGAACGCATCGCCGCGCTCGTCAAGGCGGCCAAGACCGCCAGGCGCAAACTCTCGGACTTCGACTTCCCCCTGCTCACCCCGGGCAAGGCCAAAACGGTCTGCGGGATCATCGCCGAACGGGCCAAGGCTGGAACCCTCCGGAGCCTGGAGGCCCAGGGCCGCGACCTCACCCAGGAGGAGCGGGCGCGCTTCGAGCCCGACGTCTCCTCGCCCACCCGGATGACCACGCTCCGCGACCGCTTCAACGGTCGGGACCAGGGCTTCCTGACGGCCAACTCCGGCGGCTCCTGCAACACATCCTGGATCGTGGCCCTGGACGACCGGGGCCGCCCCCTGGACACCGACCAGGGAGGCGATCCCTCGGATTTCGGCACCGCCGACTTCGTGCTGACCGTCAAAGGCGAACCCTACGTGGTTCGCGCCGACGCAGGGTTACGACGGCCGACGCTCGTACGCGGCCTGCGCGAGGGCGCGCTCGCGCCGCTCTGCGGCCTGGAAACTTCTGGGGACCGGGGGATCGTGACGAAATCCGGCGACGACGCGGCATGCCGCGCGGCCCTGGCCGGAAAGCTCCGCCCCCTGGACTGGGAGCCCCTGGACTTCTGCGTCACGGCCGAAAACCGGGACAAGAACGTCTGCAAGGGCGGCCTCTGGGAACGCTCCGCCGTGGCGAAGGCGGACCTGGACGGCGACGGCAAGCCGGAACTCCTGGGCCGGGTGGGCCGGAGCTGGACCGGCGGCTGCGGCGGCGTCCTGGAAACCCTGGTGCTGCTCAGCCCCGAAACCTTGGAAATCATCGACGAGGCCTATGGTGGGGCGGACTCGCCCATCAACAACGGCATCACGGCCAAGGAGGTCTTCCTCCTGGACGGCGCGCCGCGCATCGCCGTGCGCTTCGACCGCTCCGAGGAGTATTACGGCCTCAAGGACGGCGCGTACCAAAAGGAATGCGTCCTTGAGCACTTCCCGGCCGAGGTGAAGGTGAGATCGCTCCTCGCGGACTGAGCCCGGCCTTGACCCGTCGGCCGCCATGTGTTCTGTGCGGAAGCATCGAGCACCCCCATGCCGCCCCGGCAAAGGAGACGCCCATGATCCGCCGCGCCGCCCGCCTCCTCGTCCTGCTCTCCCTCTGCTGCGCCCCGGCCGCCCTGGCCGGAAAGTACGACCAGGACGTTCCCGGCTCCAAGGACATCCCCGGCCTGCCGCGCTACGAGGGCTCGGTGATCCTGGGCTACAAGCTGGACCAGTACGACGAGGCCGCCCTGCCCCTGGGCAAGTGGGTCAACGCCTCGGCCGGCTGGGAGAAATCCGAGAAGGTGGAGGGCCGCCGCACGCGCATCCTCTACCTGGCCCCGCCGGACCGCAGCTCCCTGGAGGTCATGCGCAACTACAAGACCGCCCTGCAGAAGCTCGGCTACCAGACGCGCTTCGAGTGCTCGGACGAGGCCGAGTGCGGCCGGTCCGTGGGCAACGCCTACTTCAACTCCGCGGCCCGCAACCGTCTCGGCGGCAAGCAGGTGGTGGAGTACGCCTTCTCCCTGGCCGTGGAGGATCCGCGCCTGCTCACGGCCCGGCTGGACAAGGACGGCGCGATCTCCGACGTGTTCGTCTTCGCCGCGCGCCAGGACAACGCCGCCGACAGCGCGGCCGGGCGGCGCGTGGCCGTGTTCGTGCAGGAGGTGCTCTCCGGGAGCATGGAGAACAAGATGGTCCTGGTGGACGCCGGGGAGATGGGCAAGAGCCTGGACGAGCGCGGCCGGGTGGCGCTCTACGGCGTGCTCTTCGACTTCGACCGCTCGGAGGTCAAACCCGAGTCCCGACCGCAGCTGGAGGAGATGGCCAAACTCCTCAAGGCCAAGCCCGGGCTCAAGGTCTACATCGTGGGCCACACCGACAACCAGGGCGGCCTGGACTACAACCTGAAGCTCTCCCATCGCCGCGCCGAGGCCGTGGCCGCCGCCCTGGCCAAGGACTTCGGGGTCGCCTCCGGCCGCATGTCGGCCAAGGGCCTGGCCAACCTGGCCCCGGTGGCCTCCAACGCCTCGGAGGAGGGCCGGGCCAAGAACCGCCGCGTGGAGCTGGTCGAGCAGTAGCCGCGCCTCCGCCTTGACGGCCGGGCCCCAAGATGCCACAGAGGGGCGGGCCGAATGGCCCAGGAGTGCGACTTTCCATGACCAGCGAGAATGCGCGCCGTCCCATCGGCGTTTTCGATTCCGGCGTCGGCGGGCTCACCGTGCTCAAGGCCCTGCGCGCGGTCCTGCCCCACGAAGATTTCCTCTACCTCGGCGACACGGCCCGCCTGCCCTACGGCACCAAGAGCGGGGCCACGGTCACGCGCTACGCCCTGCAAACCACGCGGCAGTTGGTCGACCGGGGCGTGAAGCTCCTGGTGGTGGCCTGCAACACGGCCTCCTCCGTGGCCCTGCCCGACCTGGAGAGCGCCTATCCCGGCCTGCCGGTCATCGGGGTCATCGAGCCCGGGGCCCAGGCCTGCTGCCGCAACGCCCCGCGCGGCCGCATCGCGGTCATCGCCACGGCCGGAACCGTGCGCAACGCGGCCTACCAGGCGGCCATCCTGCGCCTGCGGCCCGAGGCCACCATCGCCACCCGGCCCTGCCAGCTCTTCGTCTCCCTGGCCGAGGAAGGCTGGACCGAGGGTCCGCTGGTGGAGGGCATCGCGGCCCGCTACCTGGAGCCGCTGATGGCCGAGTTCCCGGACCACGAGCCGGATTGCCTGGTCCTCGGCTGCACTCACTTTCCGGTGTTGGCCCCGGCCATCCGCAAGGTGCTGCCGGAAGAGGTGCGGCTCATCGACTCGGCCGCGACCACGGCCCAGTGCGTGGCCGAGGAGTTGTCCGGGCGCGGGCTGCTCAATCCCTCCCCGGAACCCGGCGCGGAGACCTTCCTGGCCACCGACGACCCGGAACGCTTCGCACGCATGGGCGAGATATTCCTCAACAGGGAGCTTCCGGCCACGGACGTGACTCTGGTCGACCTCTAGAATCCCAACTTGAGCGCGTACTCGGCCAGCTTGTAGCGCAGGGTGCGCGGACTCACCGCCAACAGCTCTGCGGTGCGGGCCTTGCTGCCTCCCGACTGTCTCCAGGCCCGTAGAATGGCCCGTACCTCGGCCTCGCGCACGGCGACTTCCAGGCGCGTGTCCGCCGGGCCCGCCTCGACCTCGGGCAATCCACCGCCCAGGCGCATCTCCAGGGGCAGGTGCGCGGGCCGGATGACGTCCTCCGGGCACAGGAGCACGAGCCGCTCGGTGAGGTTGCGCAGTTCGCGGACGTTGCCCGGCCAGGGATAGGCGGCCATGGCGCGGACCGTGTCCGGGTCCAGGCGCAGGCCGTGCTTGTGGTAGCGGTGGCGGAACACGGCCAGGAAGTATTCGGCCAGGTCCGCGATGTCGTCCGTGCGTTCGCGCAAGGGCGGCAGGGACACGGGCACCACGTTCAGACGGTAGAAGAGGTCGGCGCGGAACTCGCCCCGGGCCACCATGTCCGGCAACAGGCGGTTGGTGGCGGCCACGATGCGCGCGCCGAACGGCAGGTCGCGCTCGCCGCCCAGGCGCTTGAAATTCTTCTCCTCCAGCACGCGCAAGAAATCCACTTGGTTGGGCGGCGGAATCTCGCCCACCTCGTCCAGGAACAGGGTGCCGTCCTCGGCCAGTTCGAAGCTGCCCTTGCGCTGGCGCTGGGCCCCGGTGAAGGCCCCGGGCTCGTGGCCGAAGAACTTGTCCGCGAACAGCTCGCCCCGAAGCACACCGCAGTTCACCGGCACGAAGGGCCGGTTGCGGCGGTCCGAAAGGCGATGCACCAGCCTGGCGAACAGTTCCTTGCCCGTGCCGGACTCTCCGTAGACCAGGATGGAGGCGTCCGAGCCCGCCACCTGGGTGGCCAACTGGTAGACGTCGCGCATGGCCCGGGAGCGGAAGACGAAGCTGCCCACGCCCTCCTCGCCCCCGAGTTCCAGGACCACGGTGTCGTTCGTCGCCTGCGGCAATTTTTTGCCGATCTCGACAACACCCTTCTTTTTCTCGACTTTCACCGGACAAACCAACTTTCGGGCGGTCCACCGAGGCGTTTTGCAACACCCCGCCCGTAATGGTGAAGGGGCCGCAAGCGGCGGTCTCGGCCGAAATTTCACAAGCACCCCGGGAAACCCATCCGGAACGGCCGATATTTGCCGCAAACCGGCAATATTTTGCCGCATAACCTTTCGTCCGATGTTCGTCAAGCGTTCAGGGTCAACGTTTTCCCTCCTGGCACGATCCTTGCCCTATGCCCGTGGTTCACTGGACGCAAGATCGGCTGGGACCGGATCACACCATACGTTCACACCATAGGAATCGGGAGCGAAAGAGGGATGAAACGCAACGCGAAATGGATCTGTGCGCTGGCGGGGGCCGCGCTGGTCGTCCTCACGGCCGCCGCGCTGGCCTGGGCCTCCTCGGACGGCGGCGACGTGGCCGCCCAGGTGGCCGCCGCCACGGGCAACGGCTCGAACCTTCCCTGGTGGGCCTGGCCCATCATTCTGCTGTTCTTCTGTTTCGTGCTCGGCATCATCGCCGTGCTCGCGGGCGTGGGCGGGGGCGTGCTCTTCGTGCCCCTGGTCAGCGGATTCTTTCCCTTCCACCTGGACTTCGTGCGCGGAACCGGCCTGCTCGTGGCACTGGCCGGGGCACTGGCCGCCGGGCCGGGTCTGCTGCGCCGCAACCTGGCCAGTCTGCGCCTGGCCCTGCCCGTGGCCCTCATCGCCTCCAGTTGCGCCATCGTGGGCGCCTTCCTGGGCCTGGCCCTGCCCACCAACGTGGTCCAGCTCTGCCTGGGCGGCACGATCATGTTCATCGCCATCCTCCTGCTGACCTCCAAGAACGTGGTCCGCCCCGTGGTCACCAAGCAGGACGCTCTGGGTCTGGCCCTGGGCATGAGCGGGGCCTATACCGAGGCCTCCACCGGCGAAGTCATCGAATGGAAGACCCACCGGACCCTGCCCGGCCTGCTCCTGTTCATCGTCATCGGCGTCATGGCCGGCATGTTCGGCCTGGGCGCGGGCTGGGCCAACGTGCCCGTGCTCAACCTGCTCATGGGCGCGCCGCTCAAGGTGGCCGTGGGCACGAGCAAGTTCCTGCTCTCCATCACAGACACCTCGGCGGCCTGGGTCTACCTGAACAAGGGCTGCGTCATCCCGCTCATGGCCATTCCCTCGATCATCGGCCTCATGGTCGGCTCCTTCGTGGGCGTGCGGCTGCTGGCCAAGGCCAAGCCCAAATTCATCCGCTACATGGTCATCGGCGTGCTCCTCTTCGCCGGAGGCAAGGCCCTGCTCAAAGGCCTGGGTATCTAGCCGGACGTTCAACAACAAGGAGAATTCCATGTCCACGCAGAACACCGCTGCTCCCAAGGAGCAGCTTCTCTACGGCACCATGCTCTTCTACGGCTGCTGGAGCGGCCTTCTGATCATGGTCGCGACCTACCTGATCTACTGCTTCGGCATCCTCGATCCGCACGTCGGCATGCAGGACGTGACCCGCCTCTGGTCCATGCCCGTGGGCGAGTATCTGTCCCAGGGCAACGTGCCCATGGGATGGGGCTGGGCGACGCTCCTGAACCGGGGCGATTTTTTGAATTTCATCGGCATCGCGTTCCTGGCGGGTCTGACCATCATTTGCTACATTCCGCTCATCGGGGCCTACTTCAAGAAGAAGGATCCCATCTTCGCGATCCTGGCCATCGCCGAGATCGTCGTGCTCAGCGTGGCCGCCTCGGGCCTGGTTGGTTCCGGCGGCCACTAACCGCTCGGAGGGATGCGTGAAAACGCGGATGGCAGCCTTGTTCGCCTCGGAGCGCCCGGACCTTCCCGCCCTGTTGGACGACCTGCCCGTGGGCGTGGCCGTCCTGGACGGCGAAGGCCGGGTGCGGTTCCTGAACAAGACCCTGGAGTCGCTCACCGGGTTCGCCCGCGAGGACGTGCGGGGCCTGCCCTGCCGCCATGTGCTGCGTTCTCGGGCCTGCGTCCAGGGTTGTCCCTGGGCGCGCTCCGAAGGCGAGGGCGGAAGCCTGGAGACGGACCTCATCAATCGCCACCGCCGCCGCATCGCCGTCCGCCTGACCCCGGTGCTTCTGCGCGACGCCGAGGGCCGCGAACTGGCCCGGCTGGAGATCATCGAGGATCTGACCCCGATCAAGGAGATGGAGGATCGCCTGTCCCAGGCCGCCGGGCCGGGCCAGATGGTCGGCCGCAGCCAGGCCATGGAAAAGCTCCTGCGCCTGGTTCCGGTCATCGCCCAAAGCGATTCGCCCGTGCTCATCACCGGCGAGACCGGCACGGGCAAGGATCTCCTGGCCGAGGCCGTGCACCGGGCCTCGCCCCGCTCACGCGAACCCTTCGTGCGCTTCAGTTGCGGGCCCATGCCCGAGGAACTGCTGGAGGCCGACCTCTTCGGGCGGCGCGGCTCCGGCGGCGAGGGCCGCCCGGGACGCTTCCAGCAGGCCCACAACGGCACCCTCTACCTCTCCGAGATCGCCGACCTGCCGGTGCAACAGCAGGCCCGGCTGGTGCGCTGTCTGGACGAGCGGGCCATCCTGCCCGTGGGCGCGGACAAGCCCGTACGGGTCAACGTCCGGCTCATCGCCTCGACCAACGCCGACCCTGAGGCCCTGATCCGCTCCGGACGGCTGCGCGAGGATCTCTTCCACCGCCTGGCGGCGGTCCGCCTGCACCTGCCGCCCCTGCGCCAACGCGGGGAGGACGTGAGCTTCCTGCTCCAGCACTTCCTGGGCGTCTACGCCGCGCGCTTCAAGAAGAGCATCGTCGGCTTCTCGCCCAAGGCCCTGCGTCTGCTCTCGGCCTACTCCTTCCCGGGCAACGTCCGGGAGCTGAAGAACATCGTGGAGTTCGCGGCCATGGTCTGCTCCGGCGAAACCATCCTGCCCGCGCACCTGCCCGCCCACCTGCCCGGGGCCCACGACGCCGCCGAACCCGCGCCCAAGACCGCGCGCAAGACAGGCCGCAAGGCCAAGGGCTAGGAGGAAGCCGTGGACAAGAAGATCCTCATCGCCCTGCGAGGGGACGAGGTGGCCCCCCGCTTCGATCTGGCCACCGAGGCCCTCATGGTGACCCTCACGGACCAGGGCGAAATCGTGGACCGCAAGAGCCTGCTCCTGGCCCACGCCTCCGGCGACGACCTCTGCGATCTGGCCCTGGGGCGGGACGCCTCGGGCGTGGTCTGCGGGGCCATCGAAGAGGAATACTACCACTACCTGCGCTGGAAGCGCGTGGACGTGCTGGACTCGGTGGCCGGGCCCGTGGAGGACGTGCTCCGGGCCCTGGCCGACGGAACGCTGCGCGCGGGCGACGTGCTCTTTCCGCGGGAGACCTGACGCATGCTCAAGAACATCGTCGGCCGCCACCTCCCGGACCCCGAGAACGGAAACGGCGTGGAGATCGTCTCGCCCGAGCGCTACCGCATCCTGCGCCGCAAGATCGTGGCGCTCATGGCCGTGGTCTCGATCCTGCCGCTCCTGGCCCTGGCGGCCATCAACTACTACGAGCACCAGGCCTCGCTCACCAGCGAGATACAGAACCCCTTGCGGGTGCTGGTGAACAAGTCCCGGAACTCCTTCGAAATCTTCCTGGCCGAGCGCACCTCCACCGTGAGCCTCATCGCCTCGGCCTATCCCTTCGAGGATCTGGCCAACGAGAAAGTCCTCAACCGCATCTTCCAGGTCATGCGCCGGGAGTTCGTGGGCTTCGTGGACCTGGCGCTCATCGACTCCAAGGGCGACCTGAAGAGCTATGTGGGGCCCTACGACCTCAAGGGCCGCAACTACGCCGAGCAGGCCTGGTTCCATCAGGTGAGCATCAAGGGCAAGTACCTGAGCGACGTGTTCATGGGCTTCCGCAAGTTCCCCCACGTGGTCATCGCCGTGCAGCACACGGCCGAGGACGGCCGCTCCTGGGTTCTGCGCGCCACCATCGACACCTCCCAGTTCGACCGGATCATCGCGGCCATGAGCCTGGAGCCCGGCGGCGACGCCTTCCTGGTCAACCGCCAGGGCGTGCTCCAGACCGACTCCCTGCTCTACGGCAAGGTTCTGGACAAGCTGCCCTTCCCCATGCCCGCGCCGAGCTTCGAGACGAACGTGGTCAGCATGGTCACGCCCTCGGGCGAGGAGGCCTTCCTCTCCTACACCTACTTCGCCGACGCCGACTTCGCGCTCATGGCCGTGAAGCCCCGGCCCTCGGTTCTCCAGACCTGGTACTCGGTGCGCATCGACCTGCTGGTCACCTTCCTGGCCGGGGTGGCGGCCATCTTCGTGGCCGTCTACCAGATCACCAACGTGATCATCCGGCGGATGCGCGAAAGCGACGAGCGGCGGCTGAGCGCCATCCACCAGATGGAGCACACCCAGAAGCTCTCCTCCATCGGCCGCCTGGCCGCGGGCGTGGCCCACGAGATCAACAACCCCCTGGCGATCATCAACGAGAAGGCCGGACTCATGCGCGACCTCATCGGCCTGCGCCCGGACTTCCCGGACAAGGAACGCTTCCTGGCCCAGGTCGACGCCATCATCGCCTCGGTGAACCGGGGCCGGGGCATCACCCAGCGCATGCTCGGCTTCGCCCGACGCATGGACGTGAAGATCGAGCCCCTGGACATCAACCGTGTGCTCACCGAGACCATGGGCTTCCTGGAGCGCGAGGCCCAGTACCGCAACGTGAGCCTGGAGCGGGAGCTGGCCGAGGGCCTGCCGCCCATCCCCTCGGACCAGGGACAGATCCAGCAGGTCTTCCTGAACGTGCTCAACAACGCCCTGGCCGCCGTGCCCGACGGCGGGCTCATCAAGGTGATCACCGCCGACCTCGACGAACGCTTCGTGGCCGTGTCCATCGAGGACAACGGCTGCGGCATGTGCGAGGAGACGGTCAAGCACATGTTCGAACCCTTCTTCACCACCAAGAAGGACAAGGGCACCGGACTCGGCATGTCCATCACCTACGGCATCGTCAAACGCCTCGGCGGCGAGATCCAGGTGCGAAGCAGGCAGGGCGAGGGAACAACCATCACCATCCTGCTGCCCAAGAAGCAGGCGGAGGGCTAGATCATGGACGTCAAGGACTGGAAGATTCTCCTGGTGGACGACGAGGTGGAGTTCGTCTCCACCCTGGCCGAACGCCTGGAGCTGCGCGGCATGTCGCCCCGCCTGGCCCACGACGGCGAATCCGCGCTCAAGGCCGTGGCCCAGGACCCGCCCCAGGTCATGGTCCTGGACGTGATGATGCCGGGCATGAAGGGCCTGGACGTGCTCCGGCGGGTCAAGGAAAGCCATCCGGGGGTGCAGGTCATCCTGCTCACCGGCCAGGGCAAGACCCGCGACGGCATCGAGGGCATGAAACTGGGCGCATTCTTCTACATGATGAAACCCCTGGATCTCGACGAACTCATCGCCAAGCTGGGCGAGGCCGTCGCGGCCGGAGGCGGGGCCTAGCCCCGGGAGCCGACCATGCGCGAAGCGCGCTTCATGGGCACGGTCACGGCCATGGCCATGCACGACATGCAGAACGTGCTGGCCATCATCCGCGAGTCGGCGGGCCTCGTCGGCGACCTTCTCGAAATCAACAAAAGCACGCCCTTCAAGCACCGCGACGCCCTGGAGCGGGCCGTGGGGCACATCACCCGCCATGTGGAGCGCGGCAAGGGCATCCTGGAGGCCATGGGCCGCCTGGCCCACGCCCCGGACGACAACCAGCTCGACCACTCCGATCTGGCGGCCTGCTGCCGGGCCGTGGTCCAGCTCACCGAACGCCTGGCGCACATGAAGAACGCCGAGGTCCGCCTCGCCGGACCGGACCGGGGCATCCCCGTGGGGGTCGGCACCCTGCCGGCCATGACGGCCCTCTTCCTGGGCCTCTCCCACATCTTCGGCCTGCCCGGCCCGGACGGCCGGGTGGTGAACGTCGTGGCCTTGGCCCGCGACGGCGCGGCCGTGGCCCGTCTCTGCCTGGACGGGCTGGCCCTGGAGCCCGGGGCCGTGGCCGGATTGGACGAGGCCCTGCGCGGCACCGGCGCGCGGCCGGCCGCCGCCGAGGGCTGCCTGGAGCTGTCTTTCCCCCTCGCCGGGCCGAGGGACTAGGAGGCGCGCCATGTCCGAGATCAAGCTCCTGCTGGTGGACGACGAGGAAGGCTTCGTGACCACCTTGGCCGAGCGCCTCGGGCTGCGGGGCATCGAGCCCCGCGTGGCCCTGAACGGCGCGCGGGCCCTGGAGCTGATCGAGGAGGATGAACCCGGGGTCATGGTCCTGGACCTGCGCATGCCGGGCATGAGCGGCACGGAGGTGCTGCGCGAGGTGAAGTCCCGCTGGCCCGCCATCCGGGTCATCATGCTCACCGGGCACGGCTCCGACGCCGAACGCGAGACCTGCATGGGCCTGGGCGCGGCGGCCTACCACAAGAAACCCCTGGACATCGAGGAACTGCTGGGCAGCATCCGGGCCGTCTCCCGGACGCCGGGACGCGGGGGACGGGGCGGCGCATGAACTCCGTGCTGCTGGTGGACGACGAACGGGACTTCACGGACACCCTGGCCGAGCGGCTCAGGGCCCGGGGATTCGCCGTGCGCACGGCCTATCGCGGCGAGGAGGCCCTGGAGGCCCTCCGCCGGGCCGATTCCGAGGTCGTTGTCCTGGACCTGGGCCTGCCCGGCATGGACGGCTTCGAGGTGCTGCGCGCGGCTCACGCGCTCCGGCCCCAGACCGAATTCGTCCTGCTCACCGCCGACAACAGCCTGGACACGGCCGTCACCGGCATGAAGCTCGGGGCCAGGGACTACCTGGTCAAGCCCGCCGGGACCGCCGCCGTGGCGCGGGCCATCGAGGACGCCGCCGACCGCCGCCGCCACCGCCAGGCCCGCCTGCGCATGACCGAGACGGCCAAGCTGGCCGCGCTGGGCGAGTTGGCCAAGGGAGTGGCCCACGAGATCAACAACCCGCTGAACATCATGATCAACGAGGCGGGCTGGATCGAGGATCTGCTGGAGGACAAGGAGTTCGCGGACAGCCCCCAGAAACCGGAGATGCTCCGGGCCGTGGCGCGCATCCACGCCCAGGCCGAGCGCTGCAAGGCCATCACCTCCAAGCTGCTGACCCTGCGCCGGGCGCCGGACGCCCCCGGGGCGGCCACCTCGCCGGAGTTCCTGACGGAGGTGCTCCGCCGCCGCGAGGAACGGGCCCGGGAGTTGAACGTGCGGCTGGAGACGGACATCCCGGAAGGCTTTCCGGCCCTGCCCCACCCCCCGGCGGACCTGGAGATGATCCTCTCCAATCTGGCGGACAACGCCCTGGACGCCATGAGCGGGACCGGCGGCGTCCTGCGCCTGGGCCTGGCCCTGGAAGACGGCGAGGCGGTCATGCGAGTCGCGGACACCGGGCCCGGCGTGGAGCCCGCGCTCCAGCAACGGATTTTCGAGCCCTTTTTCTCGACCAAGGAGGTCGGCAAGGGCACGGGCCTGGGCCTGGCCATATGCTGGAGCCTGGTGGAGGCCCTGGGCGGACGCATCACCATCTACAGTGAAAAGGGGCGGGGGGCGCGCTTCAGCGTGCGCCTGCCCATGACGGAACGGAAGACTGAAGGCACCAACGACTGATCCCGCCGGCCTCTGCCGGCGGTTCCCAAGAAGGAGGGACGGATGGACAAGATGAAGCTCTTGATCGTGGACGACGAGAAGGATCTCTGCCGGATCCTCTCCGATCGCCTGCACATCCTCTACGGCGTCAGCCCGGATGTGGCCCACTCCGGCGACGCCGCCCTGAAGATGATCAAGAAGACGCCCTACGACGTGGTCATCCTGGACATCGACATGCCCGGCATGGACGGCATGGAGACGCTCAAACAGATCAAGGCCGTGAGCGCCAAGATCCAGGTGGTCATGTTCACGGGCCACGGCACGGACGAGACCCGGCGCATGGCCGAGGTTCTCGGCGCGTTCAGCTACGTGGACAAGATCGACGGTCTGCCCAAGCTGGCGCCGATGGTCGAGGGCGCCTACCGGCTGCGCAAGATGCTTGAGGACACTTACGCCGACGCGGCGCTCAACGAGTATTCCTGATTATTCGCCTTCCCTGATGACCGCCGGGGCGGCCGAACCCGTTCGGCCGCTCCGGAAGCGGTCCCCCACGCTCCCCCCTGGACGACTGCCGGGGCCTTGTGAGACAGTGCGGCCATGCTGGAGGTCGCGGTCTTTCTCTGCGGAGCCGTGGTCATGGTCATCGAACTGGCCGGTTCGCGCATCCTGGCCCCCGCCCTGGGGACCTCCCTGGTGGTCTGGACCAGCCTCATCGGCGTCATCCTCGCCGCCCTGAGCCTGGGAGCCTGGTGGGGCGGGCGGCTGGCCGACCGGCGGCCCGAGCCACGACGCCTCTCCCGGATCATCCTCCTGGCGGCCTTCTGCACCGCCGCCGTGGCCCTGACCAAGGGCTTCGTGCTCGACTTCCTCCAGGCCGGGAACGGTCTGCATCTGGCGGCCGTGGCCGCCGTGCTGGCCCTCTTCGCGCCCCCGGCCCTGCTGCTGGGCATGGTCGCCCCCTTCGCGGTGCGCCTGCGGCTGCTCGACCCGAGCCGGAGCGGCCGCACTGCGGGCGACCTCTACGCCCTGTCCACCCTGGGCAGCATCGCCGGAACCTTCCTGGCCGGATTCGTGCTCATCGCCTGGGTCGGCAGCACGAACATCATCCTGCTCATGGCCGCCGTGCTGGCCCTGGCCGCCACCTGCGTCCATCCGCCGTCCTGGAAACCCGGACTGGCCTCCCTGGGCCTCTTCCTGGCCCTGCTCCTGCTGGCTCGCGCGGCCGACGCCCGGCTGGCCCGGGGCGGCTTCCTGGACACGGACACGCCCTACGGCCGGGTCATCGTCTGCCTAGCCAAGGAAGAGGGCACGGACCGGCTCATGCGGGCCATGATCACCGGCCCCGGCGCGCGCCAGTCGGCCATGTACCTGGACGATCCCCAGGCCCTGGCCCTGCCCTACACCCGCTTCTACCGTCTGACCGGGCACTTCGTCCCGGACATGCGCGAGATGCTCGTGCTCGGCGGCGGGGGGTACTCCTTCCCAAAGTTCGCCCTGGCGGCCCACCCTGAGCTGCGTCTGGACGTGGTGGAGCTGGACCCCGGGGTCACGGCCCTGGCCCGGGAGCACTTCGGCCTGCGCGACGACCCGCGCCTGCGCGTGCTGGAGGAGGACGCCCGGACCTTCCTCAACCGCAACGGCAAGCGCTACGACGCCATCCTCTGCGACGTCTTCAACACCGACCACGCCGTGCCCTTCCACCTGACCACCGTGGAGACGGTCCGCCGCCTGCGCGCCTCGCTCACGGACAACGGCGTGGTGCTGGTGAATCTGCTCTCCTCCATGTCCGGCGACCGGGGCCGTCTCTACCGGGCGCTCTTCGCCACCTACGCGGCGGTCTTCCCCCGCGTGCGGGCCTACGCCGTGGAAAACCCGGCCGCCCCCGGACTGTGGCAGAACGTGATCCTGGCGGCCTTCTCCAACCCGGAGGCCGCCGACCGGCCCTCGGCGGACCCGGAGCTGGCGGCCATGCTGGCGGCCCGCGTCCCGGACCCGGAAACGGATCTGCCCGTGCTCACCGACTCCTACGCGCCCGTGGATCGCTACGCCGGACGGCCGCCGCGCCTGTCGGGATTTGACAGCCCGGCTCCGGGGAATTAGGGAACATCGGCGCGGCCACCGGCCGCCAGTCCCCACAAAAGGAGCGCGCATGGCCTCGACCGTCGACGAATTGACCGTGAATTATGAGGAAAACGGCGTCCTGCTCGTCAAGGAGCTGGACAAGGCCATCCTGTCCAAGGGCACCTGGGCGACCCTGCTCTTCCGCTACCAGGAGATGACCCGGGGCACCGGCGAATACGGCCCGGAGAAGTACGGCATCCGGCGCTACCAGAAGCGCAACGGCGAATACCGCCAGCAGTCCAAGTTCACCATCTCCAGCCCCGACCAGGCCCGCAAGATCATCGAGATCCTCCAGGGCTGGATCGGGGACTAGCCCTTCCCGGGGTCGAGCACCGTCTCCACCCCGGTCTCGGCCCGGACCCGCGCCAGGAAGGCCCGCACCTCGCCGTCCTGGTCCGGGCTGAAATTCAGCTGCAGAATCCCCTTCCGCCTGTCGGCCACGCTGAACAGCGCCAGATTGTCGTGGGCCTCCAGCAGGAACCGAAACAAGGCGATCCGGCTGGGCTCCAGGCGCACGTAGAGCCGCGACGACCACTTCGGCGGCGGTCCGGCGATTTTCCGGCGACCGCGCCTCATGCTTGGCTCCCGCGCCAGTCCGCCCCGTTCCGGGCCCGCTCCCGATCTTCGAACGCCAGCTCCCGCAGCCGGTCCAGGTGCTCCATATGCTTGGCGCAGAGCTTCAGGTCATTGCCGATGATGTTCCCCGCCCGTTTGCGTTCCACGGCCCCCGTCCCGGAAAATCCCGTCGCCTGATGATGCACGCAGGCCACCGTGCCGGTGTAGACCACCCGCCAGCCCGCCAGGCAGGCGGCCAGATCGTGGTCCAGGTCGTCGCCCTGGGAGGGGTTGAAGCGGATGTCGAAGCCCGGCAGTTCCCGCAGGGCCCGGCCCCGAAGCAGATGGCAGCAGCCCATGACCGACATGGTTTCGCGGGTGTAGTCGTAGAGCCCCAGGTCCAGGGCCCCCTCCGGGGCGTGGATGGAAAGCTTGAACAGGTCCGGCCGGGCCAGGGCCACGTTGCGGTACAGGTACTGCAATCGGGCGGGGTTCCCGGGGTCCAGAACCTTGCAGCCCACCACGCCGATGCCGGGGTCGGCCTCGGCCACGCTCAGAAAACGGCCCAGCCAGTCCGCCGGAATCTCCACGTCGTCGTCCAGGTAGGCCACGGAGTCGGCCTCGCGGCACTCGGGCAGGGCCGCCAGCCAGTTGCGCGCCGCCGGAGCGCCTACGTTCACCGGCAGGTCGACGACCTGGAAGTCGTTGTCCGGGAAAAGCGCCCGCGCCGTGTCGGCTACCCGGCGGCTATGGTCCGAGCAGCCGTTGAGCAGCAGGCGGACCTTGGCCGCGCCCAGGTCCGAGGCGGCCAGGGAAGCCAGGGTGCGCTCCAGCAGTGCGGCCTTGTTGAAGGTGTACAGGCAGACCACCACGGAGCGGTCCCGGATCAGCGCCGGGTCCAGGGGCGTTGGCCGGTCCAACTCGGCAAGGCGCAGGGCGATGGGCGTCTGGGACGGGTCCAGGGCAAGGGAGGCTCGCAGCATGGAGGCGGCCGCCTCGTATTCACCCGCGGACAGGCGCAAGGACGCGGCCAGGTTGCAGAGCGTCTCGTCGCGGACTGCCTGGGGCAGCCCGGCCCAGAGCGCGTCGGCCCCAGCCCGCAGGCCCAGGGTCGCGTGGTGGGCGAAGAGCCGGGCCCGCCACGCGGCCTCTAGCAGCCCGGGGCAGCGGAAGGAGGCCAGCCAGTCGCCCGGGGCGCGGCCGCGTCGCAGGTCCAGGTCCAGGAGCAGGTCCGCAACCTGGACATAGGAGGGATAGACCCGCAACAGGGTGCGCAGCACGGGCTCGGTCTCCAGGCGCTCGTCCGGTCCGTCCAGAGCCAGGATGTCCTTCAATCCGTCCGGCTCGGCGTTGAGCGAGGCCAAGAGGTCGGCGCGCACGGCGGCCTCGTTGTCCCCGGCGATGCGCGCCAGGGCGCGGGCGGTCTGCTCGTCGAAGGGTTCCAGCCTGAGCCGCTTGGCCAAAATCGCGGCCAGGGCGGCGACGATCCCGGGCATGGACCCGAGGTCGGGCTCGGCCGCCAGACGCGCGGCGTAACAGGAGCAGATGGTGGGGTCCAGGAGGAGCTGGGAACGGTGGTTGTCCAGGTGCTCCAGAACCTCGTCGCCGGAGAGCCGTTCCAGCTCTCCGCTCATGCCCCGGGCCAGGACCGTGAAATAGGCGGCGTGCATCTCCCCTCCCTTGGGGCGGCCCGGCGGTGGGCGGAAAAGGTGCGGGTGTATGCCGCGCGATGCGTCAAAGGACGCGGCAACCGTCTTCCGTGACCAGGACCATGTGCTCCCAGCGCACCCCGCCCCAGTCCGGCCAGTACAGGCCCGGCTCCACCGTGACCACCATGCCCGGCCGGAATACGTCCCGGCTCTGGCTCGACAGGCTGGGGGCCTCGTGGGTCTCCAGGCCCACCCCGTGGCCCAGGCCGTGGGTGAAGCGGTCGGCCACGCCGTGCTCCTCGAAGAAGCGCCGGACCAGATGGTAGGACTCGGCGATGGGCGCGCCCGGCCGGATGTATTCGATGGCCCGGCGCTGGGCCTCGCGCACGAGAGCCAGGACGTGGCGGAAGCGGTCCGAGGGTTCGCTCCCGAGCCAGAAGGTCCGGGTCTGGTCCGAGCAGTAGGCGTCCAAGCGGCCGCCCGCGTCCACGAGCACGAGCCCCTGCGCCGGCAGGCGGTCCTGGCCGGGCTCGGCATGGGGCAGGGCCGCGTTCACCCCCGCGCCCACGATGGTCGGGAAGGCCAGGCCCGAGGCCCCGCCCTCGCGGAAGAGCCGCTCCACCTCCCAGGACGCCTGGGCCTCGGTCATGCCCGGGACGAGCCGCTCGGGCAGGGCCAGCATGACCCGTTCGTTCAGGACGCAGGAGGCCTCCATGCGCCGGATCTCGTCCGCGTCCTTGATGACCCGCAGATCCTCCACCAAGCCCTCGGTGGGCGTCAGGGCGACGAACTCGCGCAGGCGCTCATAGTCGCGCACGCAAAGCGACCGGGGCTCGAAGCCCAAGGCGGGCGGATTCAGGGACTTGAGGAAGGCTCCGACCACTTCCATCTTGCGCGAGGAATAGATGACGATCTCATCGGGCCAGACCCGGCGGGCGGCCTCCTCGAAGCGGGGGTCGGTGAGCAGGGTGTCGCCGCCGTGGGCCGTGATCACCAGCCAGCCGGCCGACTCGTTGCACTGCGAGTCGGCCAGCTCGAAGCCGGAAAGGTACCAGCGGTTGGCGGCGTGGGACACGAGCAGGGCGGGCAGGCCCCGCGCCCGCAGACTTTCCTTGAGCGCCTGACGGCGCTGCTCGAAAACGATCACGTCCACGTCCATGCGTTACAGGGAATAGGTGCGCTCCGGCAGGCCCTGGACCATGCGTTCGGCCCATTCCACGCCCTGCATGACGGAATGGTCCATGTTGCCCACCTCGTACTTCCAGCCGCCGAAGCGGCCCCGGGAAAAGATTCCCTGGGCCTCCAGGCGCGGCTGTATGGTCTGTAGCGCCTGGTCGCGGGCAAGGCAAGGCACGGGATAGCCATAGTCCACCACCGTCTCCCAGCGGGTCAGAACTCGTTCGCCGTCTCCGGGGGCCATCAGGCCGCAGGCCGCGAGCCCGGCCTCCGTGCGGGCCATGAGCCCGGCCAATCTTTCCGGTTTGTGCGCCGAGAAGCTCGTCTCGCACATGAGCGCCCGCTGGTCCGGCGCGGCCGGGTTATTGGGCGAATAGTTGTGAAAGTTGGTGGTCCGATAGAAGGGCGTCTCCTCGCCGGGAAAATACATCCAGCAACGGCTGTCGGTCCTGCCCGAGGGCGGCAGGCCCACCCCGGCCACGTAGACCCCGTTGTGGACCAGGGCGGAGGCGGCCTCCACCAGCTCCGGCTCGGGATCGGCCAGCCAGCGCCCGGCCAGGAGATCCAGGGGCGCGGTGCTCAGGAGCGTCTCGTAGCGCACCTCCTGGCCGTCGGCCGTGCGCGCGGTCCGGTTCCGGGCGTCCAGCCGGACCACGTCCGCGCCGTAGCGCACCTTGTCCTCCACCCGGGCGGCCAGGCGGCGAAAAATTTCGCCCGTGCCGCCGCGCAGCGGGAACCTGAAGGTGTTGTTCGGGCCCCAGGCCACGTCGTCCAACTCCAGGAGGATGTTCTTGAGCACTCCCTCCAGGTCCACCACGCTCACCCGCTCGCCGATCCATTTGAAATCCATGCGTTCCGGCGGCGTGGCCCAGACCTTGAAGTTATAGGGCAGCATGAAGATGTCCGCGATGCCCCGGCCGAAAACGCACTCGATCCACTGTCGGAAGTTCTCCGGCCGCCCCTCGGGACGTTTGCCCGGCAGCAGCCCGCGCACGCAGTCCCAGCGTTCAGCCCGGGGCAGGTGGCGGACGTTGTTCTGAAAGGGATAGGGCACCCAGCCGCCGCAGGCGCGGACCCAGGACTCGCGCTGATGCTCCAGGTATTCCCCGGCCAGCAGGTCGTCCACCAGTTTGTCGAAATAAGGATAATGGGAGAAGAGGACGTGGCCGCCGATGTCCCAGGTGAACCCGGCCGCGTCGCGGAAGCTGGCCGACAGGCCGCCGGGGTGGGCATTTTTTTCCAGGACCAGGAAGGATTCCTGACCCAGCTCCCGCAGCCGATGGGCCGCGCCGAGCCCCGTGGGACCGGCTCCGATGATGAGGTGCTTGACTTCCACTCGTTTCTCCTCCGGGACGGTTCTACGTCGCGAAAGCCGACGCATCAAGTTCCGTGCCAGTCGCGCCGTCTCCCCTCGCGGGGCGGGAAAACGGCACGGGACGCTTCTCGTGTCACCCAGCTTTCTCTTTTCCGTCACATTAATGTAACGTGGGATTGCTAGAAAACCTTCATCCGAATTCGGCACGAACGTTTTCAAACCTCATCCCATTCGCGGAGGACGTTTCCATGAAGATCAAGATTGTGGCGCTCGCCGCCGCGCTGACCCTGTGTCTGTCCGGCCTGGCCTTCGCCGGCAGCGTCGAAGTCAAGGGCTCCACCACCGTGCTTCCGCTCATGCAGAAGTCGGCCGAAGCGTTCATGGCCCAAAACAAGGGCGTGAACGTCTCCATCTCCGGCGGCGGTTCCAGCGAAGGAGCCAAGGCCCTCATCGACGGCACCTGCGACATCGCCATGATGTCCCGCGACATGAAGGACAAGGAGATCGAGGCCGCCACCGCCAACGGCCGCGCGCCCAAGCTGTTCGTCGTGGCCTACGACTGCATCGTGCCCATCGTGCATCCGGGCAACGCGGTCAAGGATCTGAGCGTGGCCCAGCTCCAGGACATCTACGCAGGCAAGATCACCAACTGGAAGGACGTCGGCGGCGCCGACGCCCAGATCGTGGTCATCTCCCGCGACACCTCCTCCGGCACCTACGACTGCTGGGAGAACAAGGTCATGCATGACGGCGGCAAGAAGGAACGCGTCTTCCCCGGCGCCCTGCTCCAGGCCTCCAACGGAGCCGTGGTCCAGGCCGTGTCCAAGAACAAGCTGGCCATCGGCTACATCGGCCTGGGCTACCTGAACAAGGAAATCAAGCAGGTCAGCGTGGGCGGCGTCATGGGCGACGCCACCACGGCCCTGAACAAGACCTATCCCGTCTCCCGCGGGCTGAATCTCTACACCCCCGGCGAGCCCAAGGGCGACGCCAAGGGTCTGGTGGACTTCATGCTCTCCCCCGCCGGTCAGAAGCTGGCCGACGAGATCGGTTTCGTGCCGTTGAAGAAGTAGTCGGACGTCGACCCGACGTCCCGCCGGAACGGCCCGCGCCGTTCCGGCGGGTTCCGTCGTTCCGATGCCCATTCAGGATTTCCGGCTCCAACGCATCCGAGGTGTCCCGGTGAACCGTTTCCATCTGTCCGTCGGCATGCTCCTGGCCCTGGCCCTGGGCCTGTTCCTCCTCGGTCAAGCCGCCTCGCGACACAGCGAGGTCGAGAAGCTGGCCCTGCTCAAGGCCGACGTCCTGACCAAGTCCGGTGAGGAATACCCGAGCGTGGCCCGGGCCCTGCGCGAGATCCAGCGCAACGTGGAATTCGAGCTGACCGAACGGGCCAAGGTCGAGGCGGATGCCGCCACAGCCGAGGCCCGGCTCCAGGTTTCGCTGGAGGATCTGGAACGCCTGTCCAAGTATCTGCGCCAGGATCGGGCCTTCACGGCGGCCCCCCCCAAGGGCCAAACCGCCCTGGACGTGCTCGCCGGACTCGTCCGCCACCGGGCCTCGGCCCGCGCCCACGGCTACGACATCGCCGCCGCCGTCCTGGCCCTGGCGGCCGGGATCATGCTGTTGCTCAAGGCCCTCAAGCTCCAGCGCACCACCCGGGAGCGGCTCATCCAGTCCGCCTTCCTGGGCACCGCCACCACCTGCATCCTGGTGCTCTTCCTGATCATGCTCTTCCTCTTCGCCGAGGGTCTGCCGGTGTTCAAGGCGGTCTCGCTGCCGGACTTCCTCTTCGGGCATCTCTGGTACCCCACCGAAGACCCTCCGCTTCTGGGGATCCTGCCGCTCATCGCGGGCTCCATCGCGGTCACGGTCCTCTCCTCGTGCATCGCCATTCCCCTGGGGGTGATGACCGCCGTGTACCTGGCCGAAATCGCCAGCCCCCGCGTGCGCGAGATCTTCAAGCCGATGATCGAGCTGCTGGCCTCGCTGCCCTCGGTGGTCATCGGCTTCTTCGGCATGGTCGTGGTCGCGCCCTTTCTGCAGGACGCCTTCCACGTGGCCACGGGGCTGAACCTGTTCAACGCCTCGCTCATGCTGGCCTTCATGTCCGTGCCGACCATCACCAGCGTGTCCGAGGACGCCATCTTCGCCGTGCCCAAGGAGCTCAAGGAGGCGTCCCTGGCCCTGGGAGCCACCCACCTGGAGACCCTGGGCCGGGTCATCGTGCCGGCCTCGCTCTCGGGCATCAGCACGGCGGTGATCCTGGGCATGTCCCGCTCCATCGGCGAAACCATGGTGGTGCTCATGGTGGCCGGAGGCGCGGGACTCATCCCCTCCTCGATCTTCGACCCGGTGCGGCCCATGCCCGCGAGCATCGCGGCCGAGATGGGCGAGGCCCCGTTCCAGAGCGAACACTACTACGCCCTGTTCGCCATCGGCATGGTGCTCTTCGTCTTCACCCTTCTCTTCAACATCGTGGCCGACCACATCGCGCACAAATACAAGCAGGTCGGCGCGGCCACGCTCTAGGAGACGCCATGCAGTCCGAAGCGACCACCACCCACGGCCTCTCCCGCTTCCTGCCCGAGGAACAGGCCCGCCGCCGCGACCAGCGGCGCAAGACGCTCCAAGCGGGCGTCTTCTGGGTCTTTCGGGGAGCGGTGCTGATCAACGCCCTGGCCCTGGCCGTGATCCTCGGCTTTCTCCTGTTCAACGGCCTCTCGGCCATCAGTTGGGAATTCCTCACCGAAGCCCCGCGCAAATCCATGACCGAGGGCGGCATCTTCCCCTGCATCCTGGGCACGTTCCTGCTCAGTTTCGGCTCCATGGTCGTGGCCCTGCCCCTGGGCGTGGCCTCGGCCATCTATCTCCACGAGTACGCCCGCCCCGGCCGCGCCCTGCGGCTCATCCGCCTGGGCATCTCCAACCTGGCCGGGGTGCCCTCGGTGGTCTTCGGGCTCTTCGGCCTGGCCTTCTTCGTCACGGTCATGCACCTCGGCGTTTCCATCGCCGCCGGGGCACTGACCCTGGGGGCGCTGACCCTGCCCGTGGTCATCGGCACCACCGAGGAGGCCCTGCGCTCCGTGCCCCAGACCTACCGCGAAGCCTCCCTGGGCCTGGGCGCCACCAAGTGGCAGACCATCTCCAAGGTGGTCCTGCCCGCGGCCCTGCCCGGCATCCTCACCGGCTCCATCCTGGGCATCAGTCGGGCCGCCGGGGAGACCGCCGCGATCATGTTCACGGCCGCCGTTTTCTTCACCCCGCTCATGCCGACCTCCATCCTGGACGACGTCATGGCCCTGCCCTACCATATCTACGTCCTGGCCACGGCCGGAACCGAAATCGAGAAGACCCGCCACCTCCAGTACGGCACGGCCCTCGTGCTCATCGCCCTGGTGCTCGGCATGAACCTCATCGCCATTTTCATCCGGGCCCGCCTCCAGCGCAAGATGAGCCGTTGACCGCTCCGGCTTCCTCTTTTGTGACGCCGGCCGCCGGACCATGACGGTCGGCGGCCTGCGTCATTTCAAACATCCTCGGGATGCGTTCCGCCTATATCTCCTGGACGGCATGGCCTTGTCTCAAAAAAATAAATAATTGCAGATGAATGCACCGCCTGCATACTGGACGCCCCAAGCGACCCAAACTGTGGATTTGTTCCCATTCGCCTTGGAATTGGTAGCTATCGATCATGTCCGAATTCTGCCTGAAGGTTCTTTTCGGCCAACGCGTCCGCACCCTGCGCGAGGAGCGCGGGCTGACCCAGGCGCAGTTGGCCGAACGCATCGCCGTCACCGAACAGTACGTCGGCATGATCGAGCGTGGCCTGTCTTCCCCATCCTTCGGCGTGATCCAAAAACTTTGCCTGGCCCTGGGCGTCAACCCCGCGGAACTTTTCCGGCCGTCCCGCGAGGTGTGCCTCAATTACCTGCTTTCCCGGCCCGAAGACGGTGACGCCCCGCACATGCTGCGGCGGCTGGCCGTCGGCGTTGGATACTGGGAGAGGAGCTTCCGCTCGGGACACCTGTTTCTCTCGCGGCCCATCCAGCGCATGTTCGGCTACGCCGACATGCCCGAACCCATCGACCGCGAGATGTTGTTGGAAAGAATCCATCCCGATGATCGGGGCTTCGTGCGGCAATGGGTGCCGAAACTCCTGGCCGGGGAGGGCCCCATCAACAGCCTGTTTCGATTCTCCTCCCGCCGGGACTCCGGCGTCGAGCCCTGGCCGCGCCTGGCCCTGGCCCTGGCCGACCTGGAGACCGATCCGGACGGGCGGCCTCTGGCCGCCTGTGGAGCCCTCATCGAAATCACGGAACTCTTCGCGGAAACCGACGGAGGGGACCCCCCTCTAGAATAGTGAGCCGGGGCGACCAACAGGAGAAAAAATGTGCCGAGAACGATGTGATTCCTGTCCGCATTTCCCGCTCTGCAAGGGCTGCCCGTTCCGGTCCCTGGCCGCGAACCTGGACAACGACACCACCCGGGCCATGCTTTCGGCCTACTGTCTGAATCCCGAGGGCAGCGCCCAGTGTGTGCGCCGACTGGTCATGCGCTTCCACAATCTGGTCCTGCCCGCGGACATCATGCCCGACGGACGCTCCTGTTTCGGAGCCTGAGCGGCCTCAGAGCGCCCCTTCCAGGCGCAGCAGGAATTCCTTCATGGCCAGTCCGGCCGGATTGCTGAACCCGGTGAGGGCGCCGCGCGCGCCGAGCACCCGGTGACAGGGCAGGATCAGGGGCCAACGGTTGGCGGCCATGGCCCGCCCCACGGCTCGGGCCGCGCCGGGTCTGCCGCAGAGCCGGGCCAGCTCCCCATAGCTCACGACCATGCCCTGGGGCGCCTCGCGGGCCAGGGTCAGCAACGCCTCGCGGGTGAACCGACTCACCCGCTCCAAGGCCAGAGGCAGCTCGGGCCAGCGCACGACCTCGCCGCCCACATAGAGCTCCAAGGCCCGACCCACGGCCCGGGCGGCCTCCGACGGCTCCGGCGTGGCCGTGAGCCCCTCGGACCAGCGCAGGCCGATCTCCGAGACCCGGCCGTCCTCCCACTCCAACGCCAGGGCCAGCGGCCCGGCGACGACACACTCAGGCATGACGTCCTCCCGTTTCGCGCGTGTCGACGGCGAAGCCCCGCGCCGCCAGTCCGCCCCGGATCGCGGCCAGAACCCCGGCCTTGTCCGAGGCCCAGGCCGGGGCCAGCAGTTCGCCCGGAGCCGGGTCGGCGCAGAGCCGCTGGACCACGATGTCCGGCCGCAGCCGGTCCACGGCCTCGGCGACCCAAGCCGCGTACTCCTCCAGGGCCGGAGGCTCGTATTCCCCGGCCTCCCAGTCCTTGGCCAGCTCCGTGCCCTTGAGGACCAGGGTGTTGTGCAGCTTGATTCCGGCCACCGGCAGGGCGTTGAGGAAATCCACTCCCGCGAGGAAGGCCTCCCGGCCCTCGCCGGGCAACCCGGCCATGAGGTGGCCGCAGACCAGGAGTCCGGCCGAGGCCGCCGCCGCGGTCGCCCGGGCGAAGCAGGCCGGGTCGTGCCCCCGGTTGATGCGCGTGAGCGTGGCCGGGTCGGCGGATTGCAGGCCCAGATCCACCTGGATCCAGGGCAGTCCCAGACCGGCCAGCAGGGCGATCTTTCCGCCGTCCAGGCAGTCCGGCCGGGTGCCGACGCAGATCCCGGCCAAGCCAGGCAGGCCGCGCAATTCATCCAGGACGGCGGCCAGCCGCTCCGGCGGCCCGTAGGTGTTGGAAAAGGATTGCAGGTAGGCCAGGAAGCGATCGGCCCCGCGCGATTTGGCCAGGCGGTCGCGCCAGAGATCCCACTGGGCCCGCAGGGACAGCCCGGAGGCGGCCAGACCGGTGCCCGAGCCCCGCTCGTTGCAGAAGGAACAGCCCCGGCGCGAACGGCTCCCGTCCCGGTTGGGACAGGAGAAGCCCGCGTCCAGGGGGATCTTCCAGACCTTCCGGCCGAAAACGCGGCGCAAGGCCTCCGAAAGGGTTGGAAAACGCCGCATGCCTGGCCCGCCTTGCGCGATTCGTTGGCCGCGCTTGCTTGACGCACCGTCTTCTGCTACCAATCGCGCAGCCGTTTCGCTACAATAGCCGAAAGTGCGGCCGAAGCAAGGGAAGCCGTCGGCATCCCCCCTCCAGGAGCCAAGACACATATGGGCAAACTGCTGAACAAAGTTCTCGGGGCCTTCTCCACGGACCTGGCCATCGACCTGGGCACCGCCAACACCCTGGTTTACGTCAAGGGCAAGGGCGTGCTCCTCTCCGAACCGTCGGTGGTGGCGGTCAAAAAGGACTCGCGCGGCGGCAAGACCGTGCTGGCCGTGGGCGCGGAGGCCAAGCGCATGCTCGGCCGCACCCCGGGCAACATCGTGGCCATCCGCCCCATGAAGGACGGCGTCATCGCCGACTTCGAGGTCACCGAGGCCATGCTCCGCCACTTCATCTCCAAGGTCCACAACTCCCGGCGGCTCGTGCGGCCCCGGATCATGATCTGCGTGCCCACGGGCATCACCCAGGTGGAAAAGCGCGCGGTCAAGGAGTCGGCCCAGAGCGCCGGGGCCCGCGAGGTCTACCTCATCGAGGAGCCGATGGCCGCGGCCATCGGCGCCAACCTGCCGATCACCGAGCCGACCTCGAACATGGTCGTGGACATCGGCGGCGGCACCACCGAAATCGCGGTCATCTCGCTCTCAGGCATCGTCTACGCCAAAAGCGTGCGCATCGGCGGCGACAAGATGGACGAAGCCATCATGCAGCACGTCAAACGCAAGTACAACATGCTCATCGGCGAATCCACGGCCGAGGAGATCAAGATGACCATCGGCACGGCCTACCCCGTGGACGGGATCTCCGAGATGGAGGTCAAGGGACGCGACCTGGTCACCGGCATCCCGCAGAACCGCATCATCACCGCCGAGGAGGTCCGCGAGGCCATCTCCGAGCAGGTGGAGGGCATCGTCCAGGGCGTGCGCATCGCCTTGGAGCAGACCCCGCCGGAATTGGCGGCGGACATCGTGGACCGGGGCATCGTGCTCACCGGCGGCGGCGCGCTGCTGCGCGGCCTGGACGCCCTGCTCCAGCACGAGACGCAGTTGCCCATCACGGTGGTCGACGACCCGCTCACGGCCGTGGTCAAGGGGTCGGGCAAGGCCCTGGAGCACATAGACCTCTATAAGGACATCTGCGCAGACTGATGTGAAGCTCAAGAGCATCGCAGTCATCGTCCTCACGGGCCTGTTCGTCTACCTGAGCCTGTACACCTGGAACCTCCGGACCGGGCACCTGGACCGACTCGCCGAAAACACCGGCCTGGACGCCGCGCGACTCGTGCTCAAACCGGGCACGTGGGTGGCGGACCAGGCCGTGTCGTTCTGGCGACGCTACATCCACCTCATCGGCCTGCGCGAAGAGAACGACCGCCTGCGCGCCGAGGTGGGCCGCCTGCTCATGGACAACAACTCCCTGCGCGAACAGGCCCGGGCCGGCGCGCGCATGGAGGCCCTCCTGGGCTTCACCCCCGCGCCGGAGTGGGTGGCCGAGGGAGCCCGGGTCATCGCCCACAGGCTGGGGCCCAACGCCCTGCTGGAAACCCTGGTCCTGGACCGGGGCACGCTCCAGGGCGCGGGGCCGGACCAGCCCGCGATCACCCCCCAGGGCGTGGTGGGCCGCATCCTGCGCGCGGGCCTGGCCTCCTCCACGGTCCTGCTCCTGCACGACGTGAACAGCCGCATCGCGGTCATCGGCCAGAACCACCGCTCCGCCGGAGTGCTGGCCGGACGCGGGCCGGGCCGGGAGATGGAGCTGAAATACGTGAATCTGAACGCGCCCATCGAGCCCGGGGAACTGCTGGTGACCTCCGGACTCTCCGACTCCTTCCCCAAGGGCCTGCCCGTGGCCCGGGTGCTCAAGGTGGAGCGCTCCGACCTGTCGCTGTTCCTGGACATCACGGCCGAGCCGCTCATGGACTTCGAGGCCCTGGAAGAAGTTCTGGTCCTGCGGCGGCGGGACGCCCCGGCCGTCGGCGGGGAGAGCTGACATGCTGCGCGCCCTCTGGTGGGCGGGCTTCGCGGCGGTCGGAATCTGGGCCGAGGCCTTCGTGCCCGGCGTGGACTTCCTGGCCCCCGGGCTGGTCTTCAGCCTCCAGACCGAGGGGCGGGCCCGGGCCCTGACCCTGGCCCTGGCCTGGGTGCTCCTGCAGGAAGGCATGGGCAGCCAGCACTTCGGTGCCTCGGTGATCTGGTACTGGGCCCTCTACCTCCTCGTCAGCCTGGGCCACGACTACTTCCAGCCCAGGAGCCTTCCGTTCATGACCCTTCTGGGGCTCGTCATGGGCCTGCTGCATTTCCTCCAGACCTACGCCATGGCCACCCTCTCGGTGAAGGGCGTGCCCCTGGACCGGGTGGCCTGGGAATCCCTGATCCAGGTCCTGACCTTCCCGGTGGTCTGGTTTTTCGTGGACAGGTTCTATCCCGCGCGACTGAGGGACGATGGCCAACCTGTATGACTCCCGCGAGCAGCAGCCGCCCCGTTCCGGGCTGCTTCTGCTCCAGGCCTGCATCCTCGGGCTCTTCTGCGTCTTCGCCCTGCGTCTCTGGTACCTTCAGGTGCACAAGGGCGAGGAGTACGCCGAGAAGGCCAAGGAGAACCAACTGCGCCAGGAGCCGGTGTTCGCCCCGCGCGGGCTGGTCCTGGACCGGGGCGGAACCATGGTGGCCGTCAACGAGCCGGCCTACGCCCTGGGCCTCGTGCGCGAGGACGTGAAGAACCTGGACGCCACCCTGGCCGAGATCTCGCACCTCACCGGCACGCCCCTGGACAAGCTCCAGGAGGCCTACCGCCGGGGCCGCAAGCGGGTGAAGCCCTTCGAACCCATGCTCATCGTGCCGGACCTGGACTTCGAGCAGGTGGCCTCCGTGGAGGCCAACCACCTGCGCTGGCCCGGGTTGGAGATCGTGGTCCGCTCCCGGCGCTACTACAAATTCGGCCATCTTCTGGCGCACGTGCTCGGCTACGTGGGCGACGCCAGCGAGGACGACCTGGAGAAGGACTCCAGCCTGGCCCTGGGCGACTACGTGGGCAAGAACGGCCTGGAACAGATGCTCGAGCGACGGCTGCGCGGGACCAAGGGCGTGCGCCAGATGGAGGTGGACGCCACGGGTCGGCGACTCTCCGAGGCCCTGCTCAAGAAGCCCAAGTCCGGCGAGGACATCGTCCTGTCCGTGGACCTTGGGCTGCAGGCCACCATCGCCCGCCAGCTCGAGGGCAAGGCGGGCAGCGTGGTGGTCATGGACCCGGACACCGGCGAACTCCTGGCCCTGGTCAGTTCGCCGTCCTTCGACTCCAACGCCTTCACCGCCGGGCTGACTCCGGAGCAATGGAAAGGCCTGCGCGACGACCCCATGCACCCCCTGCAGAACCGGGCCACCCAGAGCGTCTATCCCCCGGGTTCGGTGTTCAAGCTGGTCATGGCCGGAGCCGGTTTCATGGCGAACATGCTCGACCCGCGCGAAACCGCCTTCTGCCAGGGGTCGCTGGCCCTGGGCAGCCACGTGTTCCGCTGCTGGCGCAAGGGGGGGCACGGTTCCGTGGACCTGGAACAGGCCCTGGTCCAGTCCTGCGACGTGTATTTCTACAAGCTCGGCATGAAACTCGGCGTGGACCGCATCAGCGAGTTCTCCTTCGCCGCCGGGTTCGGCAAGCCCACGGGCATCGACCTGCCCCACGAAAAAGGCGGCAACATCCCCACCAAGGAATGGAAGCTCAAACGCTTCGGCCAGAAATGGACCAAGGGCGAGGATCTGAACTTCTCCATCGGCCAGGGCTACACCCAGGTCTCGCCCCTGCAGGTGGCCCGCTACATCTCCGCGCTCATCAACGGCGGCCGCCTGCTCAAGCCGAACCTGATCCACGGCGATCCGCCCGTGCTCCAAGGCCGCCTGCCGCTCACGGAGGCCCAGCGGCTGTTCATCAAGAAGGCCATGGTGGCCACGGTGGAGGACCCCCGCGGCACCTGCCGCCGAGTCCAGACCCCCGGGGTCACGGCCGGGGCCAAGACCGGCACGGCCCAGGTGGTGCGCCTCACCGACGAACTCAAGGCCATGCCCGAGGACAAGATTCCCTACCAGATGCGCGACCACGCCTGGATGGCGGGCTTCGCCGAACGGGGCGACCGCCGCGTGGTGGTGGTGGCCATGGTCGAGCACGGCCTGCACGGCGGATCGGGCGCGGGCCCCTCGGTGAAGACCGTCTTCGACTACGTCTTCCTGGGCAAGGGGCTGGGCCCGGTGCCCGAGGCCCCCGAACCTCCGGAAAACAACGAATAGGGAGCCGCCCATGTCCCCCATCGACAGACGCCTGCTCTTCCACGTCAACTGGCCCCTGCTGGGCCTGACCCTGCTGCTCTTCCTCTGCGGGGTCATGAATCTTTACTCGGCCAGCGGCTTTCGCCTGGGCGAGGGCATGAGCGTGGACACCTTTTATCAGAAGCAGCTCATCTGGGGGCTCATGGGTCTGTGCGGCATGATCAGCATGACCTTCTTCGACTACAAGCACCTGCGGGCGGCGGCCTGGCCCCTGTTCTGGGTCACGGTGGCGCTACTCGCCGCCGTGCCCTTCGCGGGAAAAACCATTTACGGCGCGCGGCGCTGGCTGGACCTGGGCTTCATGAGCTTCCAGCCCAGCGAACTGGCCAAGATCTGCATCCTGATCATCGGCGCGCGCATCCTCTCCCTGGAAAAGGAGCGCCTGGGCTTTTTCAAACTCTTCTGCATCCTGGCCGTCGGCTTGGTGCCCGCGGGCATGGTCATCCTCCAGCCGGACCTGGGCTCGGGCTTGTCCATCCTCATGCTCCTGGGCGGCCTGATCCTCTACCGGGGCCTCACTCCCCGGGTCTTCAAGACCGCCCTGATCGCCATTCCGAGCCTGCTGCCCCTGGCCTGGTTCGGCCTGCACGACTACCAAAAGCGGCGCATCCTCTCCTTCCTGGACCCGGCCACCGATCCCCTGGGCGCGGGCTACCACATCATCCAGTCGGAAATCGCCATCGGCTCGGGCCAGTTCTGGGGCAAGGGTTTCCTGGCCGGAACCCAAAGCCAGCTCCGCTTCCTGCCGGAAAAGCACACCGACTTCGCGGTGGCCGTGTTCGGCGAGGAATGGGGCTTCCTGGGCATGATGCTCCTGCTGACGACCTTCTGCGTCTTCCTCTACCAACTGGTGATCATCGCCAGGGATCCTCGGGATCTCTTCGGCAGCTACCTGGCC
The DNA here is from genome assembly GCF_000422565.1 of Desulfovibrio aminophilus DSM 12254. Classification (NCBI taxonomy): domain Bacteria; kingdom Pseudomonadati; phylum Thermodesulfobacteriota; class Desulfovibrionia; order Desulfovibrionales; family Desulfovibrionaceae; genus Desulfovibrio; species Desulfovibrio aminophilus. Next base: position 286,778 of record NZ_KE383875.1, read on the forward strand.
GCGGGAATCTTCTTCTATTTCTTCTGGCAAATCCTCATAAACATGGGTATGGTTCTGGGGCTCATGCCCGTGGTGGGCATACCCCTGCCGTTCATCAGCTACGGGGGCAGCGCCACCCTGGTGAACTTCTGTCTCATCGGCCTCGCGCTCAACGTGTCCATGCGCCGCTTCCTGTTCAAACAGGGTTAGGGGCGGAGGGCCGCCGCGGGGCCCTGTCCGTCTCTTTCCAGCATTGAGGAGCGAGGCATCCATGGCCAAGGACGAAATCAACGCCTTTCTGGGCGCCGGAACCAGCTACCACGGCAAGCTCCATTTTCACGGGGCGGTGCGCATCGACGGCAACTTCCAGGGCGAGGTCGAATCCGACGGCACCCTGGTCATCGGCCAGGAGGCCGTGGTCGAGGGCACCCTCCGGGTTGGTCAGCTCGTGCTTTCCGGCAACCTGCGCGGCGAGGTGGAGGCCGGGGGCCGGGTGGTCCTGCACAAGACCGCCAACCTCCAGGGGGACATCAGAACACCTGTCCTCGTGGTCGAGGAGGGCGCGATTCTGGAGGGCCGACTGGCCATGTCCCGTCCCGGAGAAGTCGCGGACGCCGTCGGAACCGCCGACGGGAACTTGTTCTAATCGGCACAAGCGGCCGGAGGTCGTGATCCAGCGGCCTGAAAGCTCCCGCTTTTCCGGCAAAAAGGCTTTGACACACCGGCTGAAATTGGATAAAGGGCCTGTGACTTTGTCTCAAAATTCACAATTTCCTTGGGGGCGGGTATGATTGATCTGGACTTTTCCTTTTTCATTCAGCTTGTGAATTTCATCATCACCCTGCTGGTTCTGAACATCCTTCTCTTCGGCCCCATCCGCGCCATCATCAAGAAGCGTGGCGAACTGATGGCCGAAAAGCTGGGCAAGGTGGAGCAGTTCACCACCCAGGCCGATGGCAAGCTGCGTGACTACCAGGCCGCCCTGACCGGCGCCCGCAAGGACGCGGTGGACATCCGCAACGGTCTCAAGGCCGAAGGCGTCAAGGAGGAGCAGGGCATTCTGGCCACAGCGGGCCAGGAAGCCGCGTCCACCCTGAAGGCCGCGCGCGCCGACATCTCGGGCCAGGCCCGGGACGCCCTGGCGCAGCTCAAGAAGGACGTGGAAAAATACGCCCAGAAGGCCACGGAAAAGATCCTGGGTCGGGCGTAGAGGGAAGGAGGAGAGGGCTTGAAACGTTTCATCAACACGTGCGCGGCGGTCCTGTTCGTCCTGGCGCTGGCCGGTCTGGCCCATGCCTCCGGCGACGCGGGCGAACACGGTCTGCCCTGGGGCAACTACCTGCTGAGGGTCGTCAACTTCGCGATCTTCGTGGGAATCATCTGGTATCTGGCCGGCAAGAAGATCGCCTCCTTCTTCGGTGGTCGCCGCAACCAGATCAAGAAGGATCTGGATGATCTCGAGGTGCGCCAGAACGAGGCCGCCAAGCGCCTCAAGGATGTGGAGCAGAGCATCGCCAACCTGGACGCCGAGCGCAAGGCCCTGCTGGACGAGGCGCGGGCCCAGGGCGAGGCCCTGAAGGCCGCGATCATCGAAAAGGCGAAGAAGGACGCCGAGCAGATCAAGGCCCAGGCCCGCATGTCCTCCGAGAATGAGTCCAAGGCCGCCGTGGACGCCCTGCGCGCCCAGATGGCCGACCTCATCGTGGAGGCCGCCACCAAGATCGTGAGCGAGAAGCTTTCGGCCCAGGACCACGAGCGCCTCGTGGACGAATACTTAACAAAGGTGGTGCTCAATTGAGCGGGAACATCGTAGCGCGCCGCTACGCCAAGGCCCTCTTCGCCTTTGGCGAGAAACAGGGCGCGGCCGAGCTTCAGGCGTACGGCGAGGAGCTGTCGCGACTGGCTGAGGTTCTGGGGGGATCGCCCGAGGTCATGCGCTTCTTCAAGAGCCCGGTGTTCAACCGGGACGAGAAGAAAGGCGTGCTGGGCAAGGTCCTGGAGGCGGCGGCCGTGCGCCCCGCCATGAAGAACTTCTGCGACCTGTTGGCCGACAAGAACAGGTTGCCCTTCCTTCCCGACATCGCGGGAGCCTTCGGAAAGCTGCTGGACGCCGTGAACGGCGTGGTGCGCGGCCGTCTGGTCACGGCCGTGGAGCTGCCCGAGGCCCGGCGGACCGATATCAAGAACAAGCTGGAGAAGCAGGCCGGAAAGCAGCTTGAGCTGGACTACGCCGTGGAACCGGGCATCCTCGGCGGGATCGTGCTCAAGGTCGGGGACAAGGTTCTCGACGCCAGCCTGCGGGCGCAGCTGGACATTTTGAAAGAAACCATCAAGAGGGGTGAGTAGGGCCATGCAGATCAAAGCCGAAGAAATCAGCAAAATCATCGAGGGACAGATTCAGAACTATCAGTCCCGCGTGGAGATGAGCGAGACCGGCACCGTGATCTACGTCGGTGACGGTATCGCCCGCGTCCACGGCGTTGAGAACGCCATGGCCATGGAGCTGCTGGAGTTCCCCGGCGGCCTCAAGGGCATGGTGCTCAACCTGGAAGAGGACAACGTCGGTGTGGCCCTTCTGGGCGAGACCACGGACCTCAAGGAAGGCGACCCGGTCAAGCGCACCGGCCAGATCTTCTCCGTGCCGGTCGGCGACGCGGTCATGGGCCGCGTCCTGAACCCGCTGGGCGAGCCCATCGACGGTCTCGGACCGATCGGCGCCACGGAAGTCCGCCCGGTGGAGCTCAAGGCTCCCGGCATCATCAAGCGCAAGAGCGTGCATCAGCCGATGATGACCGGTCTGAAGGCCATCGACGCCATGACCCCGGTCGGCCGCGGCCAGCGCGAGCTGATCATCGGCGACCGTCAGGTCGGCAAGACCGCCGTCTGCCTGGACGCCATCCTGGCCCAGAAAGGCGGCGACGTGCACTGCTTCTACGTCGCCATCGGCCAGAAGAAGGCCACCGTCGCCCTGGTGGCCGACGCCCTGCGCAAGTACGGCGCCATGGAGTACACGACGATCATCTCGGCCACGGCCTCCGAGCCCGCGCCGCTGCAGTACATCGCCGCCTACTCCGGCTGCACCATGGCCGAATACTACCGCGACTCCGGCAAGCACGCCCTGATCATCTACGACGACCTGTCCAAGCAGGCCGTTGCCTACCGCCAGATGTCGCTGCTGCTCCGCCGCCCCCCGGGACGCGAAGCCTACCCCGGCGACGTCTTCTACCTGCACTCCCGCCTGCTGGAGCGCGCGGCCAAGGTCAACGACTCCGTCGGCGCCGGTTCCATGACCGCCCTGCCGATCATCGAGACCCAGGCCGGCGACGTGTCCGCGTACATCCCGACGAACGTGATCTCGATCACCGACGGCCAGGTGTACCTGGAGCCCAACCTGTTCAACGCGGGCATCCGTCCGGCCATCAACGTCGGCCTCTCGGTCTCCCGAGTCGGCGGCGCGGCCCAGATCAAGGCCATGAAGCAGGTCGCCGGTTCGCTCCGTCTCGACCTGGCCCAGTACCGCGAGCTGGCCGCCTTCGCCCAGTTCGGTTCCGACCTGGACAAGCGCACCCAGGCCAAGCTCAACCGCGGCGCCCGCCTGGTGGAGCTGCTCAAGCAGCCCCAGTATCAGCCCATGCCGGTGGCCGAGCAGGTCGCCTCGCTCTACGCCGGCACCCGCGGCTTCATGGACGACGTGCCGGTGGAGGCCGTGCGCAAGTTCGAGGACGAGTTCCTGGACTACATGCGCAACTCCAAGGCCGACATCCTGAAGGACATTGTGGAGAAGAAGGCTCTGGACGAGAACATCGAAACCCGCCTCAAGGCCGCCCTGGAAGAGTTCAAGAAGGGATTCCGCGCTTAGCGCGGCGGGGGGATAGGCGATGGCATCTCTGAGAGACGTCAAGAGCAAGATCACCGGCGTCAAGAAGACGAAACAGATCACCAAGGCCATGAACATGGTGGCCTCGGCCAAGATGCGCAATGCGCAGGCGCGCATTGAACGCTTCCGGCCCTACGCCGCCAAGTTCTATGAAATGCTCGGTGATCTGGCTTCGGGCGCCGACGGGAGCGTACATCCTCTGCTGGAGGTCCGCGAAGAGGTCAAGACCGTGGGCATCGTCCTGGTCACCTCGGATCGCGGCCTGTGCGGCAGCTTCAACACCAACCTCATCAAGATGGCCACCAAGCTGGCCGCCGAGAAGAAGGCCGCCGGACAGTCGGTGAAGTTCTACTGCGTGGGCAAGAAGGGCCGCGACGCGGTCCGCAAGCTGGAGTACGAAATCGGCCTTCAGTACCCCGACGCCATGAACTCCTTCGACTTCACCCTGGCCAACGAGATCGGCATGGAGCTCATCGCCAGCTACTTGGCCGGCGATCTGGACGAAGTGCATCTGATCTACGGCGAGTTCGTGAGCATGGCCCGCCAGCCTGCCGTGACCTTGGACATCCTGCCCATCGTCTCGCATGCGGCCGAGGGCGAGGAAGCCCCGGCCGAGGCCAAGGCCGAGTATCTGTACGAGCCGTCGGTGGAAGGCCTGCTGGCCGAACTGCTGCCCCGTTTCATCAAGGTGCAGTTGTATCGCGGCATCCTGGACACTTCCGCAAGCGAGCACGCCGCGCGCATGGCGGCCATGGACAATGCAACCAAGGCCTGCGACGACCTGACCAAGGCCTTGACACTGCTCTATAACAAGACCCGTCAGACTTCGATCACCAGGGAGCTGATGGACATCGTCGGCGGCGCTGAGGCGCTGAAAGGGTAAAAGGGGGCCTAACACATGAGCAACATCGGCAAGATCGTTCAGGTCATCGGCGCCGTGGTCGACGTCGAATTTCCTGAAGGCAAACTGCCCAACATTCTGAACGCGTTGGAGATCAAGAATCCCAACAACACCGACGCGCCGGATCTGGTCTGCGAAGTGGCGCAGCACCTGGGCAACAACGTGGTCCGCACCATCGCCATGGACGCCACCGAAGGCCTGGTCCGCGGCATGGACGTGGTCGACACCGGCAACTCCATCCTGGTGCCCGCCGGCAAGGCGTCTCTCGGCCGCATCATGAACGTCGTGGGTCGCCCGGTGGACGAGATGGGCCCCATCAGCTCGGACATCATGCTTCCCATCCACCGCCACGCTCCGGCCTTCACCGAGCAGAACACCAAGGTCGAACTGCTGGAGACGGGCGTCAAGGTCGTGGACCTCTTGATCCCCTTCCCCAAGGGCGGCAAGATGGGCCTCTTCGGCGGCGCCGGCGTGGGCAAGACCGTTATTCTCATGGAGCTCATCAACAACATCGCCAAGCAGCACGGCGGCCTGTCCGTGTTCGCGGGCGTGGGTGAGCGCACCCGTGAGGGCAACGACCTCTATCACGAGTTCAAGGAAGCCGGGATTCTGGACAAGGCCGCCTTGGTCTACGGCCAGATGAACGAGCCTCCGGGAGCCCGTTCCCGCGTCGCCCTGACCGCCCTGACCGCCGCGGAATACTTCCGTGACCAGGAAGGCCAGGACGTGCTGCTCTTCATCGACAACATCTTCCGGTTCACCCAGGCCGGCTCCGAGGTGTCCGCGCTCCTCGGCCGCATGCCCTCCGCGGTGGGTTACCAGCCCACGCTGGGCACCGACCTCGGCGAACTGCAGGAACGCATCACCTCGACCACCAAGGGTTCGATCACCTCGGTGCAGGCCGTGTACGTGCCCGCCGACGACCTGACCGACCCGGCCCCGGCCACCACGTTCTCGCACCTGGACGGCACGCTGGTGCTTTCGCGCCAGATCGCCGAGCTGGGCATCTACCCCGCCGTGGACCCGCTGGACTCCACCTCCCGCATCCTGGACCCCCTGGTCCTGGGCAAGGAGCACTACCAGACCGCCCGCGGCGTGCAGAGCGTGCTGCAGAAGTACAAGGACCTGCAGGACATCATCGCGATTCTGGGCATGGACGAACTGTCCGACGAGGACAAGCTCACCGTGTCCCGGGCCCGCAAGATCCAGCGGTTCCTCTCCCAGCCCTTCAGCGTTGCCGAGCAGTTCACCGGACGCGCCGGCAAGTACGTGAAGATCGAGGACACCATCCGCGGCTTCAAGGAAATCCTCGACGGCAAGCACGACGATATCCCGGAGCAGGCGTTCTACATGGTGGGCGGCATCGAAGAGGCTCTGGAAAACGCCAAGAACATGTAGGATAGGGACATGGCCAAAAAGCTGCTGCTCGAAATCGTCACGCCCGACCGCAAGGTCCTCTCCCAGGAAGTGGAGTATGTGGGCGCGCCCGGCGCGCTCGGCGAGTTCGGCGTGTTGCCGAGCCACATCCCCTTCCTGTCGGCTCTGGGCATCGGAAACCTCTACTTCAAGGATTCCGGGAAGGCGCACTACGTCTTCGTGGCCGGCGGCTTCTGCGAGGTGAGCGGGGACAAGGTCACCGTGCTCGCCGAGGTGGCCGAGACCGCTGCCGAGATCGACATCGAGCGCGCCCGCCGGGCTCAGGAACGGGCTCAGGCGCGGCTCGCCCAGCAACAGGAAAAGATCAACAACGCCCGGGCCCAGGCCGCTCTGCGCAAGGCTCTGGCCCGCATCAGCTGCTCCGAGTCGGCACGCCGAGCCGGAACCTGCTGAGAACGTTGATCTCCACGCCTTGAAAAAGACAGGCCGGCGAAAGCCGGCCTGTCTTTTTTTGTTTTCTTTCCCGGCGGGCCCTAGAGCCCGAAAAAACGCCCGGCGTTGTCCGCGCAGAGAGCCCACAGCTCCTCGACCGGCACGCCGCGGAGCCCGGCCACGGCCACGGCCGTGAAGCCCACCAGGGCCGGATGGTTCTGCTTCCCGCGCCAGGGCTCGGGCGTGAGGTAGGGACAGTCCGTCTCCAGCACGAGTCGGTCGGCGGGAATCCGGGCCACAGCCGCGCGCAGCGGCTCGTTGCGGGCATAGGTCACGGTTCCGGGCACGCTCACATGCCAACCCCGCGAGAGGATCTCCCGGGCCAGGGCGTCATCCCCGCCGAAGCAGTGCCACAGCAGCGGCCGGTCCCGAAAACCCATGTCGTCCAGCACGGCCAGGGTCCGGGCCTCGGCCTCGCGGCAGTGGATCACCGGCGGCAGGTCCGTCTGCCGCGCCAGTTCCAGGTGCCGTCGGAAGGCCCGCTCCTGTTCTTCCGGAGTCACGTCCTTCCAGTAGAAGTCCAGCCCGGTCTCGCCCACGGCCCGGATGCGCGGGTCGCTCCGCAGGCAGTCGAGCAGACGCTGGGCCCGGGCGTCGTCGAACCCGGCGGTGTCGTTGGGGTGCTCGGCCAGAAGAAAAAAAACCTCCGGCCGATCCGCGAACAAAGCCCGATGCTCGAGGTAGGCGTCCGGGCCGAGAAAGACGTTGCCGATGCGGCTCAGGCCCGAGGCCCGGGCGCGTTCCAGCACGGTCGTGAGCCCCATCTCGTAGTTTTCCGCGTCCAGATGGGCGTGGGTATCGACCCCGCCCGACGGCAGGCCCAGGCTCTCGGGCTCGGGCCGTTCCTTATGTTTTCTCGACATCTCGATCATCCTCGCGAAACGGGAGCCGCCGCGCCTTCCCCAAGGGAAGAGGCGGCGGCGCGAAAAAGGCGGAACCGTCTCCCGCCGGAACGGCTTATTCCTCCAAAAAGGCCCAGGTGTCCAGCACCGCCCGGCGGAAGGAATCCAGGCCGTAGGTGTCGGCCGTGGCCCGCCCGGCGGCCAGGATCGCCTTCAGGCGGTCGTCGCCGCGCTCCAGCAGACGCACGGCCTCCTCCAGACAAAGGGCCGCGTCCAGCACGTCTCCATCCGCGCACCAGAAGCCGTTGCCGCCCCAGTCCACCTCGCGCAACGGCCACCAGGGGTGGAAACGCGGCTCCTCCTGGGCCTGGCGCATGTAGTCCCAGCCGCCGAAACCGCTGAAGCCCACGCAGAGGCAGCCGCAGGCCAGCGCCTCCAGCGGCGGCAGCGGGCAGCCCTCGGGAAAGCCCGTGACCAGAAAGATGTGCGCCCGGCCCAGGGCCTCGGCCACCCCCTGGGCGGACAGACCGTCGATCTCCAGCCAGCGGACCCGGCTCCCGCCGTTGCGGGTCTCGAACAGCGCCCGGATTTGCTGGGCCAGGGCGCGGTTCTTGCGCGGCATGAAGGCCACGGTGAGCGGACCGGAGCGGTCGCCGGGGCGGAAACGCTCCAGGTCGATGCCCGGCCGCAGCACGGGCGGCCGCCTCCCCAGGGAGGTCTCCATGAACCAGGCCACGGGATCGGACACGGCCAGAAACTCCACGGGAAGCTGCGGCCACCACGTTCCGGGCGGCAGGGAGGAAAAGAGATAGGCCCAGTTCTGGCAATAGACCAGACAGCGGGCCCTGGCCTCCAGCCCCGGGGCCAGGGCGTTGACCCATCCCTCGGGCACGAGCCAGAGGTCGTCCGGGGTCAGGCGCAGGTCTTCCCACCACAGCGGCGGAGCGCAATCCTCGCTCTCTTCCGGAGTCCAGCCCGAACGGTCGCGGGGCACCAGGAAGGCTTCGCGGCCCGAACGGTGCAGAACCTCGGCCAGACGGCGGATGACGGCCACTCCGCCCGTGGGGCGCTTGACCGGCGGCAGGAAGAGCAAGGTGCGCATGAAGGCCTCCGGGGTTTCCCCTCGAAACCACAAAGCGGCCGGTTTGGCAAGTTGGGGAGGGGGAGGCGCGGTTCCGCCACGCCTCGGAGGAGCTTGGGGAGAGAAGGAAGGCGTCGACGGCCCCACCCTAGACCCGGGCGGCGTGGACATGGTTCCGGGCGGGTGCCGGGAGGGTGACGATTCGCCGATGAGCGGAAAAAGCCGACGACGGCGAATCCGGCCTGCCAGGATGCGCCGGAAACGCTTGCGAAGCTTCTTTCGAAATATTACGGACATGTAATCTTTCGGCCGTGAGCGACGGCCACAACGACAACGACCTCATGAAAAGGAGAATGATCTTGGCCCGGACCATCGCCCAAGCCCTGAACAAAAACCTCCTCGGCAACGCCCCGGACTGGTACAAACTGACCATCCTCGGGTTCCTCGTCCTGAACCCTGTGCTCTTGAACACGGTCGGCCCCTTCATCACCGGTTGGGTGCTCATCGGGGAGTTCATCTTCACCCTGGCCATGGCGCTCAAGTGCTACCCGCTCCCGGCGGGCGGCCTGCTGGCCATGGAGGCGGTCTTCCTGGGGATGACCAGTCCCCAGACGGTGTACAACGAAACCCTGCACAACTTTCCCGTGATCCTCCTGCTCATGTTCATGGTCGCGGGCATCTACTTCATGAAGGATCTGCTCCAGTACGCGTTCACCAAGATCCTCGTGCGGGTGCGTTCAAAGATCCTGATCTCGCTGCTTTTCTGCTTCGCCGGAGCCTTTCTTTCGGCCTTCCTGGACGCCCTCACGGTGACGGCGGTGATCATGGCCGTGGCCTACGGCTTCTACAACGTTTATCACCACTATGTCTCCGGCCGTTCGGGAACCTACGACCTCTGCGACGACACCATGTGCAAGGCCATGGATCAGGCGGACCTCAAGGAGTTTCGGGGATATCTGCGCAACCTCATGATGCACGGCGCCGTGGGAACCGCCCTGGGCGGAGTCTGCACCCTGGTGGGCGAACCCCAGAACCTGCTCATCGGCCATGAAATGGGCTGGAGCTTCGCCGACTTCTTCATCAAGGTCGCGCCCATCTCCATGCCGGTGCTCTTCATGGGCCTTCTGACCTGCGTCCTGGTGGAACGCTTCAAGATCAGCGGCTACGGCCACGGAATGCCCGGCAACGTCCGTTCAATCCTCATGGAGGAGTCCGCCCGACGCGACGAGGCCCGCGGCAAGCAGGGACAGGCGCAGCTGCTCATCCAGGCCTGCGCGGGCGTCTGGCTCATCATCGCCCTGGCCTTCCACCTGGCCGAGGTGGGCATCATCGGCCTCTCGGTCATCGTCGGCCTCACGGCCCTCAACGGCATCACCGACGAGCACCGCATCGGCCACGCCTTCCAGGAGGCCCTGCCGTTCACCGCCCTGCTGGTGGTCTTCTTCGCCGTGGTGGCCGTGATCCACGACCAGCACCTCTTCGCCCCGGTGATCAAGGCGGTGCTCGCCCTGGAGGGCCGGGCCCAGTTGGCGGCCTACTACATGGCCAACGGCCTGCTCTCGATGATCAGCGACAACGTCTTCGTGGCCACGGTCTACATCACCGAAACCAAGAAGGCGTTCCTGGCCTCAGGCGGGGCCATGAGCCGAGAGCAGTTCGACATGCTGGCCGTGGCCATCAACACCGGCACGAACATCCCCAGCGTGGCCACGCCCAACGGCCAGGCCGCGTTCCTCTTCCTGCTCACCTCGGCCCTGGCCCCGGTCATCCGGCTGTCCTACGGCCGCATGGTCCTGCTGGCCCTGCCCTACACCGTGGTCATGACTCTCTCGGGCCTGGTGGCCACCTGGTACATGCCCGAGGTGGAGCACTGGATTCTGAGCCTGTTCTCCTGACCTCCGACACAATGAAGCGGGGCCGCGCGGCATTTCGCCGCGCGGCCCCGCGCCTTTTCACGCCGACACGCCTTCAGCGCCGCAGACCGGCCATGAGCCGCAGGGGATTGCGGAAGAGATTCAAGGCCGAAAGCACGTCCGACACCATCAGGTCGGCCTCCTCCAAGGCCTGCACTGCCAGCCCTTCCGGCCCGAGCACGGCCACGGCCAGCCCGCTGCGTTCGAACATGAGCCGGTCGTTGATCCCGTTGCCCACGCAGGCGCAGGCCCGGGGCCCCAGGCCCATGATGTAGGTCAGCTTGGCCTGATCCTCCGGGCTTCCCTCCACCACGCTCACCGTCACCGGCAGTCCGGCCAGCCGTTCGCGGCAATTGCCCCGGGTGTCCGCCGTGAGCACATGCACGCGGACCTCTCCGGCCAGGACACGCAAAGCCTCCGCCACGCCGGGCAGCAGCTCGCCGTCCAGGGCCAGCGTGCCGTTGTAATCCAGAACGAGATGCTCGATCCGCAGATCCTTGAAGCCTGGAATGTTCAGATGAATCATGCCGCCCTCCTCGCGTCGCCCCATTATGCTCCATCACGGGTCGACACGCCAGGGGCACGGGCGTCTTGACACGGGGGAATCCCCCTCATACAGTTCCTAACCCTTCGATTTTCGACCGCATCGCCATACAGCGGGGGAGCGCAATGGTCAGCAAACTGATCGTCTCGGTCATCTATTTCGCCGTGGTCTTCTACCTGGGCTACAAGGGCTGGAAGGAGACCAAGAGCCACGCGGACTATCTGCTGGCCGGACGGCGCATGGGCCCCTTCGTCATGGCCATGTCCTACGGCGCGACCTTCATCTCCACCAGCGCCATCATCGGCTTCGGCGGAGTGGCGGCCAACTTCGGCTTCGCCATCATGTGGCTCGTTTTCCTGAACATCTTCGTGGGCATCTTCGTGGCCTTCGCGATCTTCGGCAAGCGCACCCGGCGCATGGGCTTGGCCCTGGATTCGCACACCTTCCCGGAACTTCTCGGGCGTCGCTACCGTTCCAAGTTCATGCAGTCCTTTTCCGGGGCGGTCATCTTCCTCTTCATCCCGCTCTACGCCGCGGCCGTGCTCATCGGCATCTGCCGAATGATGGAGGTCTCGCTCAGCGTGGACTTCCACCTGGCCCTGGTTCTCATGACGCTGATCCTGGCGGTGTACGTCATCACCGGCGGACTGAAGGCCGTCATGTACACCGAGGCCTTCCAGGGAGCCATCATGGTCGGCATGATGCTCATGCTCCTGGTGGTGGCCTACTCCAAGCTCGGCGGAGTGGCCCAGGCCCACCAGACGCTCACGGACATGGCCCCGCTGGTGCCGGAAAAGCTCAAGGCCATCGGTCTCCTGGGCTGGACCCAAGGCATCGCCTTCCCCTCGCCGCTGTGGATGATCATGTACACCTCGCTCATCTACGGCGTGGGCTTCGGCGTCCTGGCCCAGCCCCAGCTCATCGTGCGCTTCATGACCGTGCCCAGCGACCGGGAGCTGAACCGGGGCGTGATCTACGGCGGACTGTTCATCCTGCTCATCCCCGGCGTGGCCTACGTGGTGGGGGCGCTGTCCAACGCGATCTTCTTCCAGCAGTTCGGCAAGATCTCCATCGACATGGCCCAGGGCAACGTGGACAAGATCATCCCCACGTTCATCGAAACCATCATGCCGCCCTGGTATTCGACGCTCTTCCTCCTGGCCATGTTCGCGGCGGCCATGTCCACCCTGGCCTCCCAGTACCACGTGGGCGGCACGGCCCTGGGCCGAGACGTCTGCGAACAGTTCTCCAAGACCGCCAAGGCCAAGCCCGGCCCGGTGGCCCGCGCGGCCGTCACGGCCACGGTCTTCATCACCCTGCTTTGGGCCTGGGTTCTGCCGGAATCCATCATCGCCCGGGCCACGGCCTTCTTCTTCGGCCTCTGCCTGGCCTCCTTCCTGCCCGCATTCCTGCTGGGACTCTACTGGAGAGGCATGACCAAGACCGGGGCCCTGGCCTCGCTCTTCGGCGGCTTTCTCGCCTCCATGTTCTGGATGTTCTTCGTCAACAAGCAGTTGGCCGAGACCTTCGGAATATGCAAGGCCCTGACGGACCAGAGCACGCTGCTGGCCGGAGCCGCCCCCGGCACCTGGCCGTTCCTGCTCCAATTCGTGGACCCCAACGTCATGGCCCTGCCGGTGTCCTTCGCCCTGGCCGTGCTGGCGAGCCTGGTGAGCACGAAATTCGAGACCGAGCACCTGGACCGGTGTTGGCGCAATTACTGAGAAAACCCGGCATCGAACGAAAACGGCCCTGGAGCTTGCTCCAGGGCCGTTTTCGTTTTTCCCGAGGGGAAGTCCCTAACCGGCCGCGTTCGGCAGAACCCGCAACAGGTCGTCGGCGGCCCGCTCCCCGGCCGCCAGGGCCTCGGCCCCGCGATGGAAGTCCAGAAAGCGGATGTGCCCCACGGCCGGGGCCAGGAGATGATCGGGAGGATCGGCGCGCAGCCGCTCGGCCTTGATGGTCCGCTGGGCGATCCCCAGGGCGCCGATGATGGTCTCCACGATGCTCGGCAGCGGGTCGCCCGCGTCCTCCTCCAGCCAGCGGTTCAACAGTTCGGCGGCCAGGGCCTGCCCGCCGCCCAGGCGCGGCCCCAGGGCCGTGAGCAGACGCGCGGCGTTGTCTTTGAGAAATCCGGTGAGCGGCGAGGCGGTATCCCCGTTGCGTTCCGCCTGGGGCTCCAGCAGGTCACGGCTCACGTCCACGGCCACCACCGCGCCCCCCCCCAGGCGGCGGCATGGTCCCACGGGCAGGGGCTCGGCCAACGCGCCGTCGAGCATGGGCTGTCCTTCCCAGAGCCCCGGCGTGAGGACGCCCGGCACGGCGATGGAGGCCCTCACGGCGTCCAGAAGCGTTCCATGGGTCAAAACCAGGGGTTCGCCGTCGCGGGCCCGCACGGCCACCACGGCCAACGGAGGCGAACAGTCCTCCAGCCGCCGGACGCGCAGAAACTCGCCCAGGGTCTCCATGAGCCGCCCTCCCTCCAGAAGCCCGGCGCGGGGAAAGACCGGATCGGCCAGGCGCAGGGCCTCCAGCCGGGAGAGATCTGCGGCCCAGCGGCAGAAACCCTCCAGGTCGCCTCCGCAGAACACCGCGCCGACAAGGGCCCCGATGCTCGAGCCGGCCACGCGGCGCGGCCGCACCCCGGCCCGCAGCAGGCCGCGCAGAAGACCGGCGTGGGCCAGCCCGCGGGCGCCGCCAGCGCCCAGAGCCAATCCGAAGTCCATAGGGGAGGCCTCCGTCGCGCTAGAACTCGCGCATGGCGTAGCGTTCGATCTGGTGCTTGTAGGCCAGGACGCCTTCGACGATGCCGTCGGCGAGGTACTTCAGGTAGTAGTCGGACTTGAGGCGGGAGGCCTCGGCCTTGTTGGTGACGTAGCCCAGTTCCACGAGCACGGCGGGCATCTTCGCGCCCATGAGCACGTAGAATGGAGCCTCGCGCACGCCGTGGTCGCGCAGGCTCCAGTTGGCGCGTACGGACTTGACCACCTCGCGCTGCACGCCCTTGGCCAGATCCGTGCTCTCCTTCATCTTGGAGTTGAGCATGAGGTCGGTGAGGATGAACTGCAGGTCGCTGATGCGCTTGGCGTCCACCGCGTTCTCACGGGCGGCCACGCGCACGGCGTCCTCAGTGCGGGCCAAGTTCAGGGTGTAGGTCTCCAGGCCGCTGACCCGGCTGTCGGTGTTGGCGTTGCAGTGGATGGAGATGAAGATGTCGGCCTTGCGGGCGTTGGCCATGGCCGTGCGCTTCTCCAGGGGGATGAAGATGTCCGTGGTGCGCGTGTAGAGAACGTTGAAGCCCTGGTCCTTGAGCTTGCGGCCCAGGATCTTGGCGAACTGGAGATTGACGTCCTTCTCGCGCAGACCGTTGGCGGCCGCGCCGCCATCCCGGCCGCCGTGGCCCGGATCGATCATGATCGTGTCGATGGTCAGGCCCAGCTGCTCGATCAGGTTGTTGGCCATGCTCTTGCTGCCCTTGAGCTTGAGCGGCTTGATCGGACTGCCCTTGCGGGACTTCTTCGCCGGAGCGGGCGCGGGCTCGTCCTCGGGCTCGGGCTTGAGCACCGCGCGGGCGGGCTTCTCTTCCTTGGCCGAGGCGTAGACGTCGATCACCAGACGGTAGGGGTCGGAAAGGGGAAAGACCTTGTAATCCTGAAGTTCCTGGAAATCGATGACCACCCGGGTGGTGTCCGGATCCTTCTGGCCGCTGCGGATATTGCGCAGGATGCCGTCGGAAACCTTGACCTGCGGCGGCACACCCTTGCCCACGGTGGTTTCGGCCAAGTCCACATAGAGCCGGTGGGGGCGGTTCACCTCCGGGGCCGGGGGCAGAAGCTGGTAGCGGTACTTGACCTCCCCGGAAACGTCCAGGATGACGCGGGTGTAGTCGTCGCTGCTGGTGTAACGGACCTCGCCGAGCACGGCGCGGCCCGAGCCCGCCGGGCGGCCCTTGATGCCGGCCGGGGATTCATGGGTCGGGGTTTCGGGCTCGGCGGCGGCCTGGGCGGGAGCCGGACGGGGCGCGGGCTTGGCCGGGGCCTGCGCCTTGGGCGCCGGAGCGGCCTTGGGCGTCGGAGTCTGGGCCAGGAGCTTGCGGGCCTTGGCCGCCTGATCGCCCTTGGGGTGCCGTTTGAGCAGGGTCTCCAGATCCTCGCGTCCCTGGGCCGTCTGGTCCAGGCGATTGATGCGCAATTCCGCCGACCGGTACAGGCAGTCGTCGGCCCAGCCGTGACGGGGGTAGCGCTTGACGAACTGGGCGTAGAACTCCAGCGCCTTGGCGTAGTCCTTGTCGCTGCCGCTCCGGTCGCCCAGCTCCTCCTGGACCCGGCCGAGATAGAACAGACATTTTGGGGCCACGCCGCTCTTGGGGTTCTTCTTGAGAATCTCGGCGAAGGACTCCCCGACCTTGTCCCATTCGTGCCGCAGCTTGGCGCGCTTGGAGTCCTTGGTCAGGGAATAAAAATCCTTGTAGGCCTGGGAAAACTGCTCGGCGGCGGTGGCCGCCTGGGACGGGGTCGCCGCCAGGATCAGGACGCAAGCGAGGAGCGCCGGAGCCAGGCCCCGGCGAAGGGAGGAGAGGAAAGGCCGCGACAGATTCAAGCGCATGTTCCGGTTCCAGGCTCACGCCCCGCCGCCGGAACGCGGCGAGGCCAAGCGTCGGCGTGGGCCGCCGTGGGCGACCCGGTTCGCGGGGCGACTTGGCGATGCGGGGAAACGCCGGCCGTTCCCCTGCTGGCAAGAGCATACTCCGTGAAAATCTAAAAAAAGTCCAGACCGACCGGGCGAAATCCCGGCGGAACACCGACCTCCGACGGAAGGAACGGATGTGATTTTTTGTTCCGAGGCGTTGCCTTGATTCCGAATAGCCTGCATATTCGAGAGAAAGGCGGTGTCTTCCCGGGAGTCCCATGCAGCAGGTGATCGTGGTCAACATCTCGGACATGAAGGTCTCCAGGAAACCGGGGGACGTGCTCACGACCTACTCCCTGGGCTCCTGCGTGGGTGTGGCCGCCTGGGATCCCAAGGCCCTGGTGGGAGGCCTCATCCACTGCCTGCTGCCGCTGTCCACCTCTTCACCCCTGCGGGCCCAGGAAAATCCGTACATGTTCGTGAACACCGGCGTGGGAACCATGCTCAAGACCCTCTTCCGCATGGGCGCCACCCGGGAAAGCATCATTCTCAAGGCCGCGGGGGGGGCCGACATGCGCGGCGACGACCTCTTCCATACCGGAGCACGCAACACCGAAGTGTTGCGAGAGCTGCTCACCCGCCACGGCTTCACCCTGGCCGCCGCGGAATTCGGCGGCTCCATCCCGCGCGGCTTGACCCTGTTCACGGACACCGGCAGGGTGTCGGTCAAGACCTTCGGCAAGGAGCACGACCTATGAGCCGACGCGAGGAAATCCTGGCCCGCGTCAAGACCGTGGAGGCCCTGCCATCGGCCATCCGGCAGGCCATCGATCTGCTCGCGGACGCGGACGCGGACATGGGCGAACTGGCCCGGATCATCGAGTACGACCCCGGCCTGACCGCCAACGTCCTGCGGCTGGTCAACTCCTCCTATTTCGGCGGCCTGCGGACCATCACCTCCCTGCGCGAGGCCGTGGTCCGGCTCGGCGCGGGACAGGTCTTCCAATTGCTCATCGCCTGCGGCGTGATCCCCTGCATGCGCGCCGAGATCAAGGGCTACGGCCTGCCCCGAGGCATGCTCCTGGAACATTCGGTGGTCACCGCCGTGGCCGCGCGGACCGTGGCCCGCGAACTGGGCCTGACCGCGCCGGACCACACCTTCACCGCGGCGCTCCTGTCCAACATCGGCAAGATCGTGCTCGGCACCTTTCTGGAGGTGGACGCCGCACCCATCCTGGACATCGTCACGCGCCGGGGCCTGAGCTTCGAAGAAGCGGAGGAGGCCGTGCTCGGCGTCAGCCACGACGAGGTGGGCGCGGCCCTGTTGGAGCACTGGCGTCTGCCCGAATCCATCGTCTACGTGGTGCGCTGGCGACTGAAAACCGAACAGGCCCCTCGCCGGGATCTGGCTCTGGACTTGGTGCACATGGGCAGCGCCCTGGCCATGATGACCGGGCTCGGAGTGGGTCTGGACGGACTCAACTACCGCCCGTCTCCGGAGGCGGCCCGACGCCTGGGGCTGGACACGGCGGGACTGGAGACGGCCCTGGCCTCGGTGATCACGGCCCTGGATGAGGTGCGGGCCCTGTTCAGTTGAAGCCGAAAGCGAGATTATAATGCCCCGCCGTTTCGCTTTCCTGGTATACGGAAGGTGGGTTCAGGCGACGTGCCGAGCTGGACAAGCCGAACTCCCCGGAGGCTTCCCAACCTCCATCCTCCCCCAGGGCCGGGATTCTTCCCGGCCCTTTCCTCGGGCGGCCGCGTCGCCAACAGCCCTCAAGCAGATTTGGCCGCCCGATCCCGCTCCCCATCCAGCCGGGAACGCCGGCTCCGGGCCGCGCGCGCGGGCAGGCAGACGCCCACCAGTTCGAACCCCAGGGCCTTGGCCATGGTCCGCAGAGGGTCCACATTGTCGGTCACGCGCATGATCTCCAGCAGGGTCTCCGCGCCGAGCTTGGCCTGCGCGTCGAAGGGATTGAGTTCACGCAAAAGCGTGGAATAGGGCTTGCCGATGGCCTCGGCCACCTCCCGAGCCGGTTTCCCGCCTTCCAGCACGGCCTGCTGCGCCTGCCTGATGATCTCGCCTTTCATGCCGCCCCCCCTTGGAGTCCTTGCACCGGTCGCCGTTTGGGCTGAGTCCCGCCCCAGCCACGATCGGAAAAGAAAATTCCATTGCACTATACACCATGGCCGTCATTTCGGGCAAGACTCCCCATATTCACAAATCTCTTTCTTTCTGCCGGAGCGGTTTTTTCCTGTTTTTTTCCCGGCAATCATGCGATAGCATTTGACAATCACAACCCGTGACGGGCGGGGGATTTGGGGAGGCGGACATGGCGCGGGTTCTCATCGCGGACGGGGACGAGCAGCGGCGGATCGACCTGGCCGGGGCCGTTCGCGACGAGGGGCACCAGGTGGACTTGGCCGGAGACGGCGAGATCGTGCTGAATCTGACGCGCGGGCAGGTCTACGACGCCGTCTGCCTGGACCTGGATCTGCCCGGCGGGGAGGATCTGCTGGCGCGTCTGCGGGCTCTGCCCGATCCGCCGGAGATCATCGCCCTGGCCTCCGAAAGCGACCCAGCCGCCATGGAAGACGCCCTGCGCAGCGGAGCCTGGGAGTGCCTGGGCACACCCTGCGCACCTCAACTGGCGCTGGCCCCGCTGCGCCGCGCCCTGCGCTCACGCGCCCGGCGGGCGGACCTCGAGCCGCGCATCCTCCAACGCGACAATCTTGTCGGCGAAAGTCCCCGGCTGCGTATCTGCCTGGACCGCCTGGCCCAGGCCGCGGCCTGCGAAGTGGATGTGCTCATCAGCGGCGAAACCGGCACGGGCAAGGAACTCTTCGCCCGGGCCATTCACGAGAACAGCCGCCGACGCCAGGAACCCTTCGTGGTCGTGGACTGCACGGCCCTGCCCGCCACCCTGGCCGAGAGCATCCTCTTCGGCCACGCCCGGGGGGCTTTCACCGGCGCGGATACGGCCCGCGACGGCCTGGTGCGCGAAGCCCACGGCGGCACCCTCTTCCTGGACGAGGTCGGCGAACTGCCCCTGGATTTGCAGGCCAAGTTCCTGCGCGTGCTCCAGGAACGCCGCTTCCGGCCCGTGGGCTCCACCCGCGAGGTGGAGAGCCGTTTCCGCCTGGTGGCCGCGACCAACCGGGACATCGCGGCCATGGCCGAACAGCGGACCTTCCGGGTGGATCTCATGTTCCGGCTGCGGGCCTTCGTCATCGAACTGCCGCCCCTGCGGGAGCGCAAGGACGACATCAAGGATCTGGTGCATCATTACCTGGCCCGCACGGGCGGCCGCTTCCAGGGCGGCATCAAGGGCGTCTCGCCGGACTTCGTTCAGGCTCTCTGGCGGCACGACTGGCCAGGCAACGTGCGCGAACTCTTCCAGGTTCTGGAGACGAGTCTGGCCTCGGCCCAGGCCGAGCCGACCCTCTACCCCCAGCACCTGCCCATGGATCTGCGGGTGAAGCTCGTCCGCGAGGCGGCCCGGCCCTCCGCCGGCCCGCCGGGGGACGGGCGGGAGGGCATGCCCATGCCCGAGCTGCAACCCTGGCGAGAATACCGCGACAAGGCCATGGACGTCATCGAGCGGCTCTACTTCCGCGACCTCGCCGCCCATTGCCGGGGCGACATGATCCACGCCTGCCGGATATCCGGGCTCAAGCCCGCGCGGCTTTACCAACTGCTGAAAAAGCACGGCGCCGGACGTTCCGGCGGCAGGACCTGAGACGCCTTTTTCCGGCCTTCCGCCTTGCCTTTCCCTCCGCCTTGGGGCATATGCTGGAGAAGGTATCGTCCAGCGCATACCCATGTCCATTCCGTGGAGCGCAACCCGGCACATGAGCCCGAAACGACCGCTGACCGTCCTGGTGGTGGAGGACAATCCCGTGAACCGGGAGGTGGTCTGCTGCTTCCTCGCGGATCTGGGCCACGCCGCCCGCGTCGCGACCAACGGCCTGGAGGCCCTGGCCGCCCTGGCCGAGGGGCCCTGCGACATCGTGCTCATGGACCTGGAGATGCCGCTCATGGACGGCTTCGAGGCCACCCGCCGCATCCGTCTGGGCGAGGCGGGAGAGGTCGGCCGCCGCGTGCCCATCGTGGCCGTCACGGCCCACTCGCTGCCCGAATTCCGCCGCCGCTGCCTGGAGACCGGCATGAACGCCTTCACGGCCAAGCCGGTGCGCCTGGAGGCTCTGATGGAGACCATCCGGGATCTCTGCCCGAACGTCTTCGGGCGGCCGGTGCTGGACGTGCGCAAGGGACTGGACAACCTGAACGGCAAGCGGGAGCTGTACGAGCGCATCTGCGCCACGTTCCTGGACGACATCCCGCCCCGCCGCCGGGCCCTGCTCCAGGGACGCGACTCCGGGGACAACGCGGCCCTGGAACATCAGGCCCATTCCCTCAAGGGTTCGGCCGGACTGGTGGGCGCGCTCGGATTGCAGGAGGCGGCGCGGGCCCTGGAGACCTGCGCCCGGGACGGCGGCGAACTGGACCGCTGCCTGGAGGGCCTGCTCCACTCTCTGGATTCGCTGGAGCGCGAGCTGCGCTCACGCCGGGGCGCCCCGGCCGTCAACGCGCCGGAGCCCGGGTGCGCAGGAACGCGCTCAGGTTGACTTTCTCGCCCTTGATCCCGAGCTTGGCCCGAATGTTCTTGCGGTGGGTCTGCACGGTCTCCATGGAGCAGTTCAATAGATCGGCGATCTCCTTGCTCCCCCTGCCCAGCTCCAGATAGCGGCAGACCTCCATCTCCGTGGGAGTCAGGCCGAACAGGGCCGGCCCCGGC
This sequence comes from Desulfovibrio aminophilus DSM 12254, assembly GCF_000422565.1. Lineage (NCBI taxonomy): Bacteria > Pseudomonadati > Thermodesulfobacteriota > Desulfovibrionia > Desulfovibrionales > Desulfovibrionaceae > Desulfovibrio > Desulfovibrio aminophilus. The sequence goes on from NZ_KE383875.1 coordinate 307,212, forward strand.
CCGCCGTCGCCGCAGAGCCTGGACAACTCCTCGCGCAGCACCGTGAGGAAACGCGCCCGCACCTCCGGGGAGGACTCCCGGGCCATGCGCTCGGCCACGGGCAGGACGCGGCCGACGATCCCCGCGCCGAATTCCTGGACGATGGCCCGCTTCTCCCGCTCCACCGCGCCGAGCACGTTGCGCAGGGTGACGTTCATGCCCTCCACCTGCGACTTCTCCTGGGCCAGGCGCTCGTTGGCCTCGGTCAGTTCGAGGGTCTTGGCGCGGACCTCTTCGGCCAAGCGCTCGTGATAGCGCCAGTTCTCGCGCAGTACGCGGGCGTGGGCCAGGGCCTTGTCCAGCACATGCCGCAGAAGGTCGGGATCCTGGATGGGCTTGACCACGTAGTCCCAGGCTCCCCGCCGCAACGCCCCCACCGCGTTGCGGATCTCGGTGGTGGCCGAAACCACCACCACGGGCACTCCCGGGGCCTCGGCGGCCATGGCGTCGAGCACGGCCAAGCCGTCCAGCCGGGGCATGCGCAGGTCGAGCAGGACCATGTCCGGCGCGGCCTCGCGGAAGCGCCGCAACCCCTCCTCGCCGTCGGCGGCCTCCAGGAGCTCGTGCCCCATGTCCTCAAGGATGCCCGCGAAATAGACGCGGAAGACCGGATCGTCGTCCACCACCAGGATGCGGGCCCTGGCCGTCGTCTGCGTATCCCTCATCGCGATCCTCCCGTTCCGGAACATGCGGCATCTTCCCTATAAACGGCGAGGGCCGCCCTGCCAACCTCCAGCAGGAGAAAAGATTGGCAACCCATGCAACTCTCTGCTAAAAAACGGGGCATACCCGGAGGGAGGGATGGATACCCAAGGATACGGACGGCTGCGCCGCAAGATCATGACCGTAACCCTGGTTTTCTCCCTGGTGCCGTTGTTCGCGCTGGGATTCTTCGTCCATCTCCAATTTTCAAAGACCTACCACGAGAAGCTCGCACGCAACCTGGAACGAGCGGTGGACAACCGCCAGAAGGCCCTGGACATCTTTCTCGATGAACGGGTGTCCCAGCTCAAAAGCCTGGCCTACACCCACTCCTACCAGCAACTCTCCGACCCCGCCCGACTCAACGCCATCTTCAACGTCATCCAGACCAACTCCAAGTCCTACGTCGACCTGGGCGTCATCGACCAGAACGGCGAGCACATGGCCTACGTCGGCCCATTCTCCCTCAAGCGCGTGAACTACAAGGACGAGCCCTGGTTCCACGAGACCATGCTCAAGGGCCAATACGTCTCGGACGTGTTCATGGGCTTCCGCAAATTCCCGCACTTCATCATCGCGGTCATGCGCCGCGAGGGCGACCGGACCTGGATTCTGCGGGCCACCATCGATTCCGAGGCGTTCAGCTCCCTGGTCCGGGGCATCCACGCGGGCGAACTGGGCGACGCCTACCTGGTCAACGCCGAGGGCGTGCTCCAGACCAGTTCCCGCTTCGCCGGGCCGGTGATGAGCAAGCTTTCCATGACCCTGCCCAGCCCGACCATGGCCGGGAACAAGGACGGCACGATCATCGAGGAACGTCCGGTCAAGGACCGGACCATGATCGTGGGCATGGCCTGGCTCCAGCGCGTGCCCTGGCTCCTGGTCATCATGGAGGATCCCAAGGAGGAGCTCTCGGCTCTGGTGCGCGCCCAGTCCATCGCGGCCGCCATGGTGGCCGGAGGCATCCTGCTGATCATCACCGGCGCGGCCCTGACCGCCCGTTCGATCATCAACAAGCTCATCAAGGCCGATCGCGAGAAGGCCGCCCTGGACGCCTCGCTCATGCAGTCCAGCAAGATGGCCGCGCTGGGCAAGCTGGCCGCGGGCGTGGCCCACGAGGTGAACAATCCGCTCACGCTCATCCGCGAAAGCGCGGGCTGGATCAAGGATCTCCTCATCGACGAGGATCCGGAGAAGATGCTCCACCTGGAGGAGATCGACACCGCGGCCAACAAGATCGAGATACACGTGGACCGGGCCAAGGCCGTGACCCACCGCATGCTCGGCTTCGGACGGCGCATGGAGCCCATGCAGGAGAACGTCTCCCTGAACCTGCTCACGGACCAGACCCTGAAGTTCCTGGAGAGCGAGGCCCTGCACCGCAACATCGAGATCATCAAACGCCTGGACGAGTCCATTCCCAACACCACCACGGACATGGCCCAAATCCAGCAGGTGATCCTGAACATCCTGGACAACGCCATCGACGCCGTGGGCTCGGACGGCAGCATCACCGTGTCCACCGGCAAGAGCGAGAACGGCCACGAGATTTACGTGGCCATCGCGGACACCGGCTGCGGCATCCCCAAGGAAAAGCTGAACACGATCTTCGATCCCTTCTTCACCACCAAGAGGGTCGGCGAGGGCACGGGCCTGGGCCTGGCCATCTGCTACGGCATCCTGGAAAAGCTGGGCGGCCGCATCGAGGTGGGCAGCGAGGAAGGCAAGGGCTCCACCTTCACGGTGTTCTTACCGCTGGTCTGACCAAGGGAGCGTGACATGGAGAAGGCGCGGGTGCTCGTCGTGGACGATGAAAAGGAATTCGTGGACCTTTTCGTCAACCGCTTCAACAAACGCAACGTCCTGGCCCTGGGAGCGGGCAGCGGCCAGGAGGCCCTGAAGACGCTCCAGGAGGAACCCGTGGACGTGGTCGTCCTGGACCTCAAGATGCCCGGCATGGACGGCATCGAGACCCTCAAGGAAATCAAGAAGCGCCACCCCCTGGTGGAGGTCATCATGCTCACCGGCCACGGCTCCGTGGAGGCCGGGCTCCAGGGCATGGGGCACGGGGCTTACGACTTCATCATGAAGCCCTTCAACATCGAGGACCTGCTCGTGCGCATCAACAAGGCCCGCGAGCGCAAGGCCCTGAACGAAAAGCGGCAGGAATAGGGCATGGAACCCCTGCTGCATTCGGAGCAAGGACGCAAGCTCCTGCGGCTGGGCCCGGCGCTGCTGGTGTTCACCTCGGCCTTCGCGGCCCGCTTTCTGCCCGAATGGGGCCGGCTGGCCCTGGGCTTGGCCACGGCCGGGGCCGTATACTGGGCCGTATCCTGGCTGGCGGACAAGACCGTGCGCTCCCGCCAGGAGGAATGCCGTCTGGGCGAGGAGCTGCTGCAATCCCAGAAGATGGCCGCCGTGGGCCAGCTCTCCTCGGGCATCGCGCACGAGATCAACACCCCCCTGGCGGTCATCGGCCAGGAGGCCGAACTCCTGCTCCTGGACCTCGAATCCGAGGCCCTCAAATCCCGGCCCGAGTTGGACGGCACGCGCGAGGGCGTACGCCAGATCGCCCTCCAGGTGGAACGCTGCCGGGAGATCACCCACAAGCTCCTCTCGCTCTCGCGCAAGCTGGAGGCCATCGTCCAGGACACGGACGTGAACGCCCTGGCCGAGGACATGGCCCTGCTGGTGGAGAAGGAGGCCGGGCTCAAGTCCATCGTCATCCACCGCAACTACGCCCCGGCCCTGCCCCCGGCGGCCACGGACCCGGCCCTGCTGCGCCAGGTGATCCTGAATCTTCTGAACAACGCCATGCAGGCCGTGGGCTGCCAGGGCAGCGTGACCGTGAGCACGGACATGCCCGCCCGCGACCGGGTGCGCATCACGGTGGACGACACCGGCCCGGGCATCTCGCCGGAAAACATCTCCAAGATCTTCAACCCGTTCTTCACCACCAAGCCGCCCGGACAGGGCACGGGTCTCGGGCTCTCCATGTGCCTGACCATCATGGAGCGGCTGGGAGGAACCATCCAGGCCGCCAGCCCCCCCGGACAGGGCGCCCGCTTCGAGGTCGTCCTGCCCCTTCGCCGCCAGGCGGCCTGAACCCCAAGGAGGAACCCATGACCGCAACCGCAGCCAAGGTGCTCGTGGTGGACGACGAGGAGCGCTTCGGCCAGAACATGGTCAAAATCCTCGAAGCCAACGGCCTCAAGGCCCGTCACGCCGCCGGCGGCGAGGAGGCCCTGGCCGAGGCGGCCCGCAAGCCCTACGACGTGATCCTTCTGGACATGAAGATGGCCGGGCTCTCGGGCAAGGAAGTGCTTCGGCGACTGGGCGAGGCCAGGAACCCGGCCAAGGTCGTGGTCCTCACCGGCCACGCCTCGGTGGACGACGCCGTGGAGCTCATCAACATGGGAGCCTACGACTACCTGCTCAAGCCCTGCAAGACCGATGAACTGCTGCGCATGATCAGCCTGGCCTTCGAACAGCGCCAGGTGGAGCAGCGCAACCTGGGCTGATCCGCCGCATGACCGTCCTGCCGGACGTCACCGTGCTCATCCCGGCCCGCTTCGACTCCACGGGCCGGGTCCGCAACCTCAAGGTGGTCCTGCGCTACCTGCTGCACCATTTCCGTGTCCGGGTGCTGCTCGGCGAGGAAGGCGAACGCCCCCGGGCCGGGGACTTCCTGCCCGAATTCCAGGGGCGGCTGGAACACGTCTTTCTCGAGGCCCGCTCCGAGCACTTCCACAAGACCCGCTGCCTGAACGCCCTCGCCCGCATGGCCCGCACGGACCTGGTTCTGACCCACGACACGGACGTGCTCCTGCCGCCGGGCAAGTACCTGGCGGCCCGGGATCTGGCCGCCCGGGGCTGCCACATGGTCCTGCCCTTCGGCGGCCGCTGCCTGAACGTGGAGGAGCCGGAGATCGCGCGCATCCACGCCACCCTCTCCCTGGACGGTCTCTCGGAGGAGAACTGCCCGCTGCGCCACGCGGACGTCTACGGCGGGGCGGCCTTCCTGCGTCGCGAGGCCTACTTCGAGGCCGGGCTGGAAAACGAGCTGATGTACGGCTGGGGTTGCGAGGACGACGAGCGGGTGCGGCGGCTGTCCATCCTGGGTTGCCGGATCGCGCGCATCCCGGGCCCCATCTTCCATCTGGCCCATCCTCGTCCCCCTGGGCTCATCGGCCCGGAGAGCCCGCGCCACCAAGCCAATCTGGCCGAGCTGCGACGCATCGAAGCCCTGACTCCGGAACAGCTCCGCGCCGAGGTGGCGGGCTGGGAATGGGCAAAACCGCCCGCTTGAGGCTCGCGCCCCTTCCCGATCGGCCAGCCGTTCTAGGCGAAGGTCCGCTCGGCGTCGTCCGAGGCCGCCCGCATGGACTCGAAGAACGCCTCGATGTGCCGTCCGTCGATGAAGCTGTGCAGAACCTCCACGGACACGGGCGCCGCCTGCCCGCCTCCGGGAACCTCATGCACCTGGCCGAAGATGATGCGCGGCACGGAATCGGCCCAGGGATCGCCCCAGGGGTTGCTTATGGAGCTGAAGCGGAGCCCGGGCACGATGCTGAAGTAGAGCATGTCCTGCCCGCCGCCGCCCGCCGGAGTCAGGGTCGGGTGCGCGTCCGCCGCCGACCGCGCGGCCTCGATCGCCGCCGCGGCCTCGCCGAAGCGTTCGGAGTACGCGGCCACGCAGTTGGCGTGCAGCCGCCGCCCCTTGGGCACGTAGGTAAAGGCCAAGTCCACCCTGTCGAAGACCACGGGGGCCCGCTCCACGAGGCGTTGCCGGAACTCCTCGATGCCGTTGGCCGCCCGGGCGGCCAGGAAGTAGAGCATGTCCGACAGGCGCGGCCTGCTCCCGGCGCCCAGGGCGTTCCGATAGGCCGCCAACCGCGTCACGTCCAAGAGGGCGGTCACCTCCACCTGCGGACGGATCCTGTTCTGGAAAAAGAAGAAATGTTCCTTCCGTTCCCAGGCCTCGATGTCGATCTTGCGCATGGTCATGCACGACTCCGGAAGCCCTTGTCTCGAAAAGCATCCCGGCGCGGAATGCCGCCCCGCTACCTTTCCAGGATGCCGTATTCCTTGAGTTTTTTGTAGAGGGAGGAGCGGTCCAGGCCCACGGCCTTGGCCAGTCTGCTGATGTTGCCCTCGCATTCGGCCAGCTTGGCCCGCAGGAAGGCGGCCTCGAAGTCGGCCCGGGCCTGCTTCAGGTCCATGGGCCCCTTGCCCAGGACCAGGGCTTCGGCGGCCAGAACCAGATCGTCCGCGCCCTCGCCGGAAGACGCTTGCCCCTCCTCCTCGCCCGCCGAGGCGTGGATGAGGATTTCCGGGGGCAGATGGCCGGGGTCCACCGCTTTCCCGGAATGCATGATGAGCATGCGCTCCACGAAATTCTTCAGCTCCCGGACGTTGCCCGGCCAGGGGTAGGCCGCGAGCACGGCCAGGGTCTCGGGCGTGAACTCCGTGGGCCGGAGTCCGTTCTGGCGCACATAGGCCTGCACGAACTCGTCCATGAGCAGCGGAATGTCCTCGGCCCGGTCGCGCAGGGGCGGCACCTCCAGGGGGAAGACCTTGAGGCGGAAATAGAGATCCTCGCGGAAGCGCCCGGCCGCGATCTCCTCCAGGAGGTTCTTGTTCGTGGCCGCGATGACGCGCACGTCCACGGTGATGGTCTTGCGGCCGCCCACGTGTTCGAAGCGCTGTTCCTGGAGGATACGCAGGATCTTGGCCTGGGTCTTCAGGCTCATGTCCCCGATCTCGTCCAGGAAGAGCGTGCCGCCGTCGGCCAGCTCGAACTTGCCCGCCTGGGCCTTGTCCGCGCCGGTGAAGGCGCCCTTTTCATGGCCGAACAGCTCGGACTCGATGAGTTCCTCGGGAATGGCCGCGCAGTTCACGGCCACCATGGGCTGCTCCGAACGGCGGCTCTGGGCGTGGATGCAGCGGGCCACGATCTCCTTGCCCGTGCCGTTCTCGCCGGTGATGAGCACCCAGGCGTTGGTCGGAGCCACCTGCTCGATGGCCCGGCGCAACTCCCGGATGGCCTCGGACTCGCCGGTGAGCCGGAAGGTCTGCTCGGTCTCGATGCGGGTCTTGAGGGCCAGGTTTTCCTGGCGCAGGCGGGAGAACTCCAGGGCCTTGGCCGAGGTGATGAGCACCTTCTCCAGGGACAGGGGCTTTTCGATGAAGTCGTAGGCCCCCTTCTTGATGGCCGAAACCGCGGTCTCGATGTTGCCGTGGCCCGAGATCATGACCACCGGCAGGCCGGGATGGTCCTCGCGCACACGGTCCAGCACGGCCAGCCCGTCCATGCCCGGCAGCCAGATGTCCAGGAAAAGCAGGTCCGGGGCCTCGGCCTCCAGGATCTCCAGGCCGCGCTCGCCGCTCTCGGCCTCCAGGACCGAATGGCCCTCATCCTCGAGGATGCCCCGCAGGGAGGTGCGGATGCCCTCCTCGTCGTCCACGATGAGAATCTGTCCACCCATTGTGCTGTTCTCCGGCGGTCGTCCGCTGGGAGCAGTCTACGGGGTCTCGGCCTCGAATGTAAAGTTCTTGTGCTGGAACAGGCGCAGGCAGGCGTCCACGGCCTCCGGATCGTAGAGGCCGCCCTTGTGCATGCCGACCTCGTCCAGGGCCCGCTCCAGGCCCAGGGTGGCCCGGTAGGGACGGTGGGAGCTCATGGCCTCCACCACGTCGGCCACGGCCAGGATGCGGGCCTCGAGCATGATCTCGTCCCCGCGCAGGCCCTCGGGATAGCCCGAGCCGTCCAGCCGCTCGTGGTGCTGGAGGACCATGCGCGCCACGGGCCAGGGGAAAGAAACCCGCTTGAGGATCTCGAAACCCGCCTCGCTGTGGGTCTTCATGATGCTCATCTCGATGGGCGTGAGCCGCGAGGGCTTGGCCAGGATCTCGGCGGGCACGGAAATCTTGCCGATGTCGTGAAGCTTCCCGGCCACGCGCAGGCCGTTGACCCGGTCGCCCTGAAGTCCCATCTCCTCGGCCATGGCGCAGGCCAGATGGGCCACGCGCTGCTGGTGCCCGGCGGTGTAGAGGTCGCGCTTCTCGGACATGGCCGCCAGGGCGCTGACCGTCTCCTCCAGGGTCTGGCGCAACTGGGCCACGCTCCGGCGCAGGGACTCCTCGGCCTTCTTCTTCTCCGCGATGTCGCGAAAGACGAACACCGCGCCCAGAAGCTCGCCCTGTTCGTTGGCGATGGGCGCCACGCTGCTGGAGATGGGCAGCTTCTCGCCGGAGGAGGTGACCAGGAGCATGTCGCGGCTGGCCGCGCCGCCCGAGGGGTCCGGCAACGGCAGCGCCAGCGGGGCCAGGGTCTCCTCGTCCAGAACCCGGAAGACCTCGGACACGGGCATGTCCCGCGCCTGCTCCTCGGCCCGCTGCAGCAGCGCCTCGGCCGCCGGGTTCAGGAAGCGCACCATGCCGTCGGGGTCCGTGGTCAGCACGGCGTCGCCGATGCTCTTCAGGGTGGTGGCCAACCAGATGCGGTTGTCCAGGAGCTTGGCGTCCAGCCGGTGCTTGTAGAGCGCCATCTCGATGGTCAGGCGCAGTTCCCGGTCCTCGAACGGCTTGATGAGGTAGCCGAAGGGGCCGGTGAGCCGGGCGCGCTCCAGGGTGGTGTCGTCGGCGTAGGCCGTGAGGTAGATGACTGGGGTGTCGTGGATTTTCTGAATGAGCGCGGCGGCCTCGATGCCGTCCATGGCCCCCTTGAGCCGGATGTCCATGAGCACCAGCCCGGGACGCAGGGCGCGGGCCATCTCCACGGCCTCCTCGCCCGAGTCGCTGATCCCGATCACCTCGTAGCCCATGCCGCGCACGAGCCGCTCGATGTCCAGGGCCACCATGCGCTCGTCCTCGACCACCAGGATGCTCTCCCGACGGTCCTTCGGGCCCGGCGTGAAATCCCTGGGGCAGATCATGCGGCCTCCCGGGAAGGATGCAGGGAGGCGCGCAGGGCTCCGTCGAGGTCGGGACGCAGAAAACGGTAGCCCGCCGCGAGGAGCCGAGTTGGCCGCACGAACTGACCGGAAAGCAGAACCTCGGAAGCCATTTCGCCCAAAAGGAGGCGCAACGCGGCCCCCGGCGCGGGCAGCCAGGAGGGCCGTCCAAGGGCCCGACCCAGGGCTTTGGCGAAGGTCCGCGAGTCCACCGGGTCCGGGGCGGTGAGATTGTAGGGGCCGGAGCAGTCCTCGTTCTCGATGAGGAAGCGGATGGCCTGGGCCTCGTCGTCCAGGTGAATCCAGGACACGCCCTGGCGGCCGTCGCCGAGGGGGCCGCCGAGAAAAAAGCGGAAAGGCGGCAACATGCGCGTGAGCGCCCCGCCGGGGCCCAGCACGAGGCCGGTGCGGATGACGCAGCGGCGCGTTCCCCCGGCCTCCACGGCGACGGAGGATTCCTCCCAGCGGCGGCAGACCTCGGCCAGAAAGCCCTGGCCCGAGGCGGCGCTCTCGTCCAGCAACTCGGGGCCGCGCGGACCGTACCAGCCCACGGCCGAGGCCTGGACGAGCACGCGCGGGGCCTCCGGGGCCCGGGCCACGGCCTCGGCCACGGCCTGACCAGCGGCCAGACGGCTGCGCAGGATGCGCTCCTTGCGCTCGGGCGTCCAACGCCCGGCGGCGATGTTCTCTCCGGCCAGATTGACCACGGCCGAGTCGCGCTCCAGCAGGTGGGTCCAGCCCTCCCCGTCGCGGCCGTTCCAGCCCACGGCGGAGACCTCGGGCGGCAGGGCGCGGGGCGTCCCCCGGGTGAGCACCACGGGCGAATGTCCGGACCGGATCAGGGCCCGGCAGAGCGCGGTTCCGATGAACCCGCTGCCTCCGGCGATGAAGACGCGCATACAAAAATGATACGGGCTCCCGCCAAGAAACTCAAGAACGGCGGTGCAGATTCTAATGTTCCGATCAGCGATCCGGCAGTTCGACGATGAACACGGAACCCTGGGGAGCGTTGGGCTCCACCCGCACCTGGCCGTGGTGGTCGGTGATGATCGAGCGCACGATGGTCAGACCCAGACCCGTGCCGGTCTTCTTGCGCGAGTAGTAGGGCTCGAACATGCGCGAGCGCTCCTCCGCGGTGAATCCCGGGCCGTTGTCCCGGACGCGCAGCTCCACGACCCCTCGCGCGGAGTCGTGCCGGGCCGTGACCGCCACCGCGCCTCCCTCCTGCCCCTCCAGGGCCTCGGCCGCGTTGGTCAGGAGGTTGATGAGCACCCGGCGCATGGCCTCATGGTCCAGGGGAATTTCCGGGATGACGCCCTGGATGTCCAGGCTCCAGTCGATCTCGCGGTGGGTCACGGCGAACATGCCCACGGCCTCCTCCAGGAGCGGGGCCGGGGAGCCGGGCCGGGGCGTGACCTCGGGCAGCTTGGCGTAGGAGGAGAACTCCGTGACCATCTGCTGCATGCGCTCCACCTGCTTGACGATGATCCCGGTGCATTCCTCGAAGACCGTGTCGTCCGCGAACTGGCCGAAGCGGCGCTGGAGCCGCTGGGCCGAGAGCTTGATGGGCGTGAGCGGGTTCTTGATCTCGTGGGCGATGCGCCGGGCCACTTCGCGCCAGGCGGCCAGACGCTGGATCTTCTCCAACTCGGTGATGTCCTCGAACACGGCCACCAGGCCCGCCGTACGGCCGTCCTCGCCGCGCAGGGCCACCACGCTGGCCAGGATCTTCAGCGACCGGCTGGGCAGGGGCAGGTCGAAGGCGCGCTGCCAGGACGCGGCCGGATTGCCGGTCACGGCCAGGAAGGCCTCGTTCATGAGTTCCGCGAATTCGCCGTAGAGCAGGTCCATGGGCCGACGGCCGATGAGAAAGCGCGCGTCCACGCCGAGGATGTTCTGGGCCGCCTGGTTCACGGTGCCGATGAAGCCCTGGGGGTCCATGGAGATGACCCCCGAGGTGATGTTGTCGAGCACGGCCTCGATGTAGCGGCCCCGGCGTTCCAGCTCCTTGTTCTGCTGGGCCAGGCGCTCGTTGGCCTCGGTCAGGCTCTGCTGGCTCTCGGAAAGATCCTCGGTCATGCGGTTGAAGGACTGGACCAGGAAGCCCAGTTCGTCGTCCGAGGGGTCCTCCAGGCGCACGGAAAGGTCGCCCCTGGCCACGCGCTCGGTGCCCGCCGCCAGGGCCTGCACCGGCGCGGATATCTCCTTGGCCAGCCGGAAACCGAACCAGATGGCCCCCAGGAGGATGAGCATGGTCATGACCCCGAGGGTCAGGTAGAGGGTCATCTTCCAGGGCGACTTGAGGGTCTTGAGCTTCTTGTACTCGTCCAGACCCCGGACCACCTGGTCCAGGCGGAAGAGCAGGCCCTGGCCGATGTTTTCCCCCACCAGGAGGTAGCCCAGGCGGCCCTCGTCCACAGGCAGCAGACCCACGATGAGATCCTGCCCGGCCGTGGGCATGATCGTGGACCAGTAGCGCGGCGTGGAGCGCAGCCCTTCCCAGTCCACCCGCTCCCTGATCTCCGGCCAGAGCGTCTCCCAGCCGGGGTCGGGGTGCCGGTTGAGATCCTTGGCGTCCGGCCCGACGATGCCCAGCAGGCTCAGGTCGAACTCCACGAACTTCTCGTCCAGGTACTTGTCCATGGCCCGGCCGCCCCAGGCGTAGTTCCGGGCCCGGATGTCGCCCAGCATGGTCCGGCCCCGGCGCTCCAGGCGCTCCTGGGCCGAGGCGTAGAAGGCCCGGCCCAGCTCCAGGGCCTGCTGCATGGAGTCCTCCACCTGGCCCTTGAACCAATAGTCCACCGAAGTCTGCACGAACTTCAACGAAACCAGAAACATGAGCACCGTGGGAATGAGCGAGAGCGAGATGAAGGCCAGCACGAGCCGGGTCCGCAGCTTGGAGCCGAGCACCTTGCGGCGGCGCTCCAAAAGAAGCTTCACGCCATTGCGGGCCACGATGAAGAGCACCAGGAGCAGGAGGATGAAGTTCAGGTTGAAGAGGCCCAGGAAGAGGTAGGAATTGACCCCCAGGAAGCGCAGTTCCACCCAGGTGAGCACGATCACGGCCAGGAAACAGACCAGGGCCAGGGTCAGCTCCCTCCGTCGCCGCTTCCTCTCGCGGATGTCCGTGGCGCTCACGTTGATGGTGTCCGGGCTCATCTCAGTACCGGAATTCCAGCTGGTAGGTGGTGGCCGGGACCACGTCCCAGGACCAGAAGAAGAGGGTGCGCCGGAACCAGCCGGGGATGTCCACCTGGTTCAGTTTGATGGACAGGTCGAGGATGTATTCCTCGCCGCGCTCGAGTTTGCTCCAGGGGCCCAGGTCCACGGCGATGGTGGACCAGGCCCGGGTCAGCAGCCGGGGCAGGTCCTTCTCGCGGTAGGGGGTTTCGCGGCCGGGCATGACGAGCACGTACTCGCCGGTCAGCGCGTCCTGCTGGAGCCTGCTGACCCACTGGATCTCGCTCACGGTCTTGTTGGACCAGAGGCTGCGCTTGCGCGAGAGCCGGGCGTCGCAGGTGAGCCCCAGGACCACGCCGTTGTCCAGGTTCAGGGCCACGTCCTCGATGCCTTCCACGACCACGCCGAAACGGGCCATGAAGCTGCCCGCCTGGTTGTCGACCACCAGGTTGTTCAGGAACAGGCTCTGCGCCCGCGCGGGGCCGGCCAGAAAGAGAAGGAGAGCGAAGCCCAGGACCGCGAATCGGACCGCGCCTCGCGAGGGATGCGTCATCAGGGGTTCCCGCACCCGGCCGCGCCGGGTTCGAAGCCGCCGGACGATCCACCGGCTTCGTGGCGAAACTACCAGCACCAACGCGAGACTTCAACCTCGACGGGACTTCGCCGCGCCCACGAAAAAACGGGCCCCCGCGCCGGATGCGCGGAGGCCCGTCATTTTCTCGGGAGCCCTTGGCCCTAGCGGCCCAACAGGGCGTTCTTGCCCTCGATGAGCGCCGTGACCACGGTCGGGTCGGCCAGGGTCGAGGTATCGCCGAAGTCCTCCACCTGTCCGGCCGCGATCTTGCGCAGAATGCGGCGCATGATCTTGCCCGAGCGGGTCTTGGGCAGGCCGTCGGCGAACTGGATGACCTCGGGGGTGGCGATGGGCCCGATCTCCTTGCGCACCCAGGAGACCAGGGACTTGCGCAGGTCGTCGGACTCCTCCACGTCGCCCTTGAGGGTCACGTAGGCGTAGATGCTCTGGCCCTTGATGGCGTGGGGCATGCCCACCACCGCGGCCTCGGCCACGTCCTTGTGGGCCACCAGGGCGGACTCGATCTCGGCCGTGCCCAGGCGGTGGCCCGAGACGTTGATCACGTCGTCGAGCCGGCCCATGATCCAGAAGTAGCCGTCCTCGTCCTTGCGGGCGCCGTCGCCGGACTCGTACATGCCCGCGAAGCGTTCGAAGTAGGTCTTCTTGTAGCGCTCGGGATCCCCGAACACGCCGCGCAGCATGCCCGGCCAGGGTTTCTTGATGACCAGGTGGCCGCCCTCGTCGGCCCCGGCGTCCGTGGCGTCGGCGCGGATGATGTCCGCCGCCACGCCCGGCAGGGGCTTGGTGGCCGAGCCGGGCTTGAGCGGGGTGGCGTAGGGCAGGGCCGAGATCATGATGCCGCCGGTCTCGGTCTGCCACCAGGTGTCCACCACCGGGATGCGCGAACCGCCGATGTGCTCGTGGTACCACATCCAGGCCTCGGGATTGATGGGCTCACCCACGCTGCCGAGCACGCGCAGGCTGCTCAGGTCGTGACGCTTGGTCCAGTCCGCGCCCTCGCGCATGAGCGCGCGGATGACCGTGGGCGCGGTGTAGAAGATGTTCACCCGGTATTTCTCGACGATCTTCCAGAAGCGGTCCGGCTTGGGCCAGGAGGGCACGCCCTCGAACATGATCGAGGTGCCGCCCAGGGCCAGCGGGCCGTAGACGATGTAGGTGTGGCCGGTGATCCAGCCCGCGTCGGCCGTGCACCAGTAGACGTCCTCGTCCTTGAGGTCGAAGACCCACTGGGTGGTGTGCGCGGCGTAGGTCAGGTAGCCGCCGGTGGTGTGCACCACGCCCTTGGGCTTGCCCGTGGAGCCGGAGGTGTAAAGGATGAACAGGGAGTCCTCGGCGTCCATCTCCTCGGGCGGGCAGACGTCGGAGACGTCCTCGGCGGCCATCTCGTCCTGCCACCAGGTGTCCCGGCCCTCGACCATGTTGATGTTCGTCTTGGCCCGGTTGACCACGACCACCTGCTCCACCGTGGGGCACTCCTTGAGGGCCTCGTCGGCGTTGGACTTGAGCGGGATGGCCCGACCCGCGCGCAGCACCGCGTCGGCCGTGACGAGCACCTTGGCCTGGCAGTCCTGGATGCGGTTCTGCAGGCTCAGGGCCGAGAAGCCGGCGAAGACCACGGAATGGACCGCGCCGATGCGGGTGCAGGCCAGCATGGCCACGGCCAGTTCGGGGATCATGGGCAGATAGATGGAGACGCGGTCGCCCTTCTTCACGCCCTTCTTCTTCAGGACGTTGGCGAAGCGGCAGACCTCTCGATGGAGCATCTGGTAGGTGTAGACCTTGACGTCGTCCTCGGGTTCGCCCTGCCAGATGATGGCCGCCTTGTTGCGGCGGCCGTCGGTCAGGTGGCGGTCCAGGCAGTTGAAGGAGACGTTCAGCCTGGCGTCGGTGAACCACTTCACCTCGGGCTTGTGCAGATCGCAGTCCATGACCTTGTTCCAGGGCTTGAACCAGGTCACCAGCTCCTTGGCCCGGTCGCCCCAGAAACCCTCGGGGTCCTCGCCGGCGCGCTTGGCCAGCGCCTCGTACTCGGCCATGTTCTTGACCCAGGCCTGGGCCTGCATGTCCGCGCGGGGCTCGAAGACCCGGCCTTCCTTCATCATGCTTTCGATCTTGCGTTCATCGCTCATGTGGACTCACTCCTGCTGTGTTGCGAGGAAAGACTGCCTCCAGGGGGGTCGCCCGGCGGACCCGCGCGGCCACGCTCCCGCTCTACCCCATTTTCAATTCCGACCCAGAATTTTTCCGGTGAACGGCGAAATGCGGGGGTGAACGGCGGGCGGCGAAAAAAAGACCGCCTTTCGGCGGCCCATAAAAAAATGGGAGAGCGGCCGCGCCGCCCTCCCGAAATTATCTTTTTGGGCAGGGGCGAAGCCCCTCAGGTCAGGCTGCTGGCGAAGCCTTTGGCCGGGGTGCCGCCGGGGTTGCGGTTGCCGCCGGATTTGGCCTGGGCCATCATGAGTTCGCTCTGCAGGGTCATCAGCTCGGTCTGCAGGGCCTGGATCTTGGTTTCCTTTTCCTCGTCGGTCAGGTCCGAACTGCCCTCCAGCTCCTGGATCTTCTGCTGGATCTCCTTGATCCGCTTCTGGATCTTCTCCACGGTGCTGCTCGCGGCGTCCTCCGCGGAATTCGACTCTTCGGACGTGCCGGTCTTGGCGGCCTGGGCCAGGGACTTGCCCTCCTCGGAGATGCTCACCGTGTCGCCGGAGGCCGTGGTCTGGGTCGTATCGTCCGAGGCGCCCCCGGAACCGGCCAGCTGGAACACGCTGGTTCCCTGCACCAACCCGGTGCCGATCGCGCTGATGGCCATACATTCGCTCCTTGCTTTCCCCCTTTTATCGACAGGCCGCTAAGATAACTTTAGGTTCTCCGGTTGCCTCGGCCGCCGCCTTCGGGCTATCCTGCCCCGGACATCCGGAGCAAACCGCCGACCACGAGGGCCACATGGGCATCAGCAACCTCGAACACATGTTCAATCCCAAGTCCGTGGCCGTCATCGGGGCCACCAACGAGCCCCAGAATCCGGGCAACATCGTCATGCGCAACATCATGACCGGCGGTTTCCTGGGTCCGGTCATGCCCGTGTCCGACGAGGCCGAGGCCATCGCCGGCGTGCTCACCTATCCCTCGGTGCAGAAGCTGCCCAAGACCCCGGACCTGGCCATCGTCTGCAGCCCCCTGCCGGAAGTTCCAGAAATCCTCATGCGGCTCAAGGAATTCGGCACCAAGGCCGTGGTCCTGCTGGCCGCCGGATACGCGGGCATGGACGCCGAGGAGCGCGCGGACGTGGCCCACACCATCCGCACGGTGGCCAACCCGCCGGATGTCCGGGTGCTCGGGCCCAAGTGCCTGGGTTTCATGGTCCCGGCCGTGAACCTCTACGCCAGCATCGCCCACGCCAAGGCCCTGCCCGGGCGCATCGCCTTCATCTCCCAGTCCGACTCCCTGTACACGGCGGTCCTCGACTGGGCCATGTCCCAGGGCATCGGCTTCTCGCACATCGTCTCCCTGGGCAGCCGCCTGGACGTCGGTTTCTCCGACATCCTCGACTACCTGGCCTCGGACCCGCTGACCCGCTCCATCCTGCTCTACGTGGAGTCCACCCACGACGCCCGGGCCTTCATGTCCGCCGCCCGCGCCGCCTCGCGCAACAAGCCCGTGGTGGTCATGCGTCCGGGCCTGGCCCTGCGCGAGGTCCAGGCCACCCTGGCCGAGGCGGATCTGGGCTCGGACGACGTCTACGACGTGGCCTTCCGCCGCGCGGGCATGCTCCGCGTGGACAGCATCGACGGCCTATTCGACGCGGCCCAGACCCTGGCCCAGCCCAAGGCCGTGCGCGGCGACCGCTTGGCCATCCTGACCAACGGCGGCAGCGCCGGGGTCCAGGCCGCCGACGCCCTGCTGCGCGGCGGCGGGCGGCTGGCCGAACTCTCCGCCGACACCCGCGAGGCCCTGGACAACGCCCTCGGCGGCTCCTGGGCCCACTCCAACCCCGTGGGGGTTCCCTACAACGCGGGCGGCAAGGAGTACTCCGAGGCCCTCAAGGTCCTGGTCAAGGACCCGGGCGTGGACGCGGTGCTCGTGATGCACGTGCCGTTCGCCGGGTTGGCCGACGAGGAAGTGGCCCAGGCCGTGGCCGAGACCCTCAAGCGGGTCAAACGCATGGTCCTGGCCTCCTGGCTCGGCTCGGGCTCGGCCGGACGCGCGCGGGCCCGGCTCTCGGACGCGGGCATTCCCACCTACGAGACCCCGGACACGGCCATCCGCGCCTTCCTCTACATGGTCGAATACCAAAAGAACCAAGAACTACTCATCGAGACGCCGGACTCCCTGCCCTCGGATTTCTTCCCGGACACCACCACGGCCCGCGAGGCCGTGCTCAAGGCCCTGGACTCCGGCCGAGACGGGCTCACCGAGCCCGAGGCCAAGGACGTGCTGGCGGCCTACGGCATCCCGGTGGTGGAGACGCGCCTCGCCATTTCGGCCCGAGAGGCGGTCATCGCCGCCGACGAACTGGGCTATCCCGTGGCCGTGAAGCTCCGCTCGCCCCAGATATCCCAGCCCTTCGACGTGGGCGGGGTGATCCTGGACCTGGAGAGCGCGGAAAAGGTCTGGGAGGCCTGCGCGGGCATCCTCGCCCGGGTCTCCCGCGAACGCCCCGACGCCTACATCGAGGGCTTCACCGTGCAGAAGATGGGCCGCCGCCCCGGGGCCCATGAACTGTTCATCTCCGCCGCCGTGGACCCGACCTTCGGCCCGGTGATCCGCTTCGGCCACGGCGGCATGGCCCGCGAACTCATCCAGGACAGCGCCCTGGCCCTGCCGCCCCTGTCCATGAGTCTGGCCCGCGAACTCGTTTCGCGCACGCGCATCTCGCGCCTGCTCTCCGGCACCCCGGACCATCCGGCCGCCGACCTGGACGACGTCAGCCTGACCCTCATCCAGGTCTCCCAGCTGCTCATCGACGTGCCCCAGATCGCCGAGCTGGACATCAATCCGCTCTACGCCGACGACCTGGGCGTGCTGGCCCTGGGCGCGCGCATCCGGCTCACGCCCTACGCGGGCGACGGCCAGGGCCGCCTGGCCATCCGCCCCTATCCCCGCGAGCTGGAGGAGTGCGTGGTCACCAAGCAGGGCCGCAAGGTCACGCTGCGGCCCATCCGGCCCGAGGACGAACCGGCCCACCTGGAGTTCATCTCCCGGCTCAGCGACGAGGACCTGCGCCTGCGCTTCTTCGGCGTGGTGCGCCGCGACTTCGGCCACAAGGACATGGCCCGCTTCACCCAGATCGACTACGACCGCGAAATGGCCTTCATCGCCACGGCCCAGGACGAACGCGGACGGCCCGAGACCCTGGGCGTGGTGCGCACCTCCACCCGGCCGGACAACTCCGAGGCCGAATTCGCCATCGTCATCCGCTCGGACCTCAAGGGTTCGGGTCTGGGCAGCCTGCTGTTCCAGAAGATGATCCGCTACACCGAGTCGCGCGGCACACGGCACATCGCGGGCCAGACCCTGGTGGAGAACAAGGCCATGCAGGGCCTGGCCCGCAAGTTCGGCTTCGCGATCTCCCCGGACCCTCACGACGAGAGCATGGTGGACATGGTCCTGGAGCTGGAGCGACGCCCGGACTGAGTCCGCGCCGGGACGGTCATAACGGCCTTGCCTCCGGGGCGCTTCCATGTCAGCC
The DNA here is from genome assembly GCF_000422565.1 of Desulfovibrio aminophilus DSM 12254. Lineage (NCBI taxonomy): Bacteria > Pseudomonadati > Thermodesulfobacteriota > Desulfovibrionia > Desulfovibrionales > Desulfovibrionaceae > Desulfovibrio > Desulfovibrio aminophilus. The sequence continues at coordinate 325,372 of NZ_KE383875.1, forward strand.
TGGGAAACGGCGGAACCAGCGGGGCCGTCCCGCCGGAAGCATACTTTCTCCCGGAGCCGTGACATGAAGATCCTCTCGGCCGCGCGCATGGAGCGCTGCATCGGCTGCAATTCCTGCTCCCTGGCCTGCGCCAGACTCGTGCACAAGCGCCTGTCCTGGTCCTCGGCGGGCATCCGAATCCATTCCTCGGGCGGCATCTCCACGGGCTTCCAGGCCCTGACCTGTCTGGCCTGCGATCCGCCGCCCTGCGCGGCGGCCTGCCCCACCGGAGCCTACTCCCCGCGCAAGGGCGGCGGCGTGGTGGTCAAGAAGGATCTCTGCATCCGCTGCGGGGCCTGCGTGAAGGCCTGCCCGGTGGACGCCATCGCCGAGGACTTCGAGGGCGCGCCCTACGTCTGCATCCACTGCGGCCGCTGCGTGGAGTTCTGCCCCCACGACTGCCTGGAGATGGTCGACGTCGAGGAACTCCACGCCCGCGACAAGGAGGTGCCCGCATGATCCGCGACCACTTCCGCGTGCTCGTCATGGACCTGGCGGCGGGCAAGGGCAAGGTGGCCAAGATCGACGGCCGCGACGAGGTGGCCGGAGGATCGGGCCTGGCCGCCCTGCTCTTCAACCTCTACGGCCTCCCCGACCGGCCCTGGGACGATCCCGCGCAGCCCTTCATTTTGGCCATCGGCCCGCTCACCGGCTACTTCCCGCTCATGAGCAAGACCGTGGCGGCCTTCAAGTCGCCCTACCACGACCAGTACGCCGAGAGCCACGCCGGGGGCCGTTCGGCCCTGGCGCTGCGCTTCGCGGACTACGACGCCCTGGTGCTGGTGGGCCGCGCGGCGCGGCCGTCGGTGCTCGTGGTGGGCTCGCGCCGGGTGGAGCTCAGGGACGCCCAGTTCCTCTGGGGCATGGACGCCCTGAATGTGGCCAAGCGGCTGCGCCAGATGTCCGGCGGCTCCGGCCACCGGAGCATCCTGCGCATCGGCCCGGCGGGCGAGAACCGCTCGGCCCTGGCCTGCATCAACGTGGACACCTACCGCCACTTCGGCCGCCTGGGTTCGGGCACCGTGCTGGGGGCCAAGAACGTCAAGGCCGTGGCCATCCGGGGCGACGCGGACTTTCCCTTCGACCAGGGCGGCGCGGCCTGCGGCGGCGCGGTGTCCAAGGACTATCCCAAGCTCTTCAAGGAGATCCACCGCCAGCTCACGGACACCCAGATGATGAGCAAGTACCACAACCTCGGCACCGCCGGGAACGTGGCCGCGCTCAACGAACTGAAGTCCCTGCCCTGGCGCAACCTCCAGCAGACCACGGACCCAGGGGTGGAAGGCATCTCCGGCGAACGCTTCGCGGACGAGACCCTGCTGCGCAACACGGCCTGCGCGGGCTGTCCCGTGGGCTGCGTGCATATCGGCTTCGTGCGCGAGAAGTTCATGGCCGACAACCGTTGGCTCTACCGCCAGGTCTCCTACGACTACGAGCTCATCTTCGCCGTGGGCTCCATGCTCGGCGTGACCAGCGCCTTCGACGTGCTGCGCATCGTGGACGCGGTGGAGAAGCAGGGCCTGGACGTCATGGGCGCGGGCGTGGCCCTGGCCTGGGCCACCGAGGCCCTGGAGAAGGGCCTGCTCACGCCGGGGCAGGTGCTGGAGCCGTTGGCCTTCGGCGACGCGAACGCCTACGCCCGGGCCGTGGAGCACCTGGGCCGGGCGGCCAACGAGTTCTACCGCGACCTGGGCCGGGGCGCACTGGTCGCTGCGGACACCTACGGCGGCGCGGACTTCGCCTGCGTCTTGGGCCAGGAGATGGCGGGCTACGCCACGGGCGAGCTCTACTTCGTGGCCCAGGCCCTGGGCTTCCGCCACTCGCACCTGGACTCGGCGGCCTACTCCTGGGACCAGAAGCACGACGAGAAGGACGTGGACAAGGGGGTGGAGTTCCTGGTGGCCGACGAGTCCGGCCGGTCCTTCCTGACCTCCATGGTCTCCTGTCTCTTCGCCCGGGGCGTGTACAAGGACGAGCTCCTGGCCCAGGCCCTGGAGAGCGTGGGCTACACGGCCCTGGCCCGAAACATGGCCCAGGTCGGGGAGCACATCCGGCGGCTGCGCTGGCGCACCCGCTTCGCCACGGGCTTCAACCCCGAGGCCGTGCGCATCCCCAAGCGCTTCACCGAGGTGAGCACCTGGAAGGGACCGGTGGACCCGGTCTACATGGAGGCCCTGCGCCGAGCCTACGCCAAGCGCCTGCGCGAACTGGGCAAACCCCTGGAGGACGAGGCTCCGGCTTGATTCCGCGCCGCCCCGCCACAAAGGGGTTGCAAAGGATCGCCGGATTCGTTAATAACCGCTTCTCACCCGTGCCGAGGTAGCTCAGTTGGTAGAGCAGGGGACTGAAAATCCCCGTGTGGGCAGTTCGATTCTGTCCCTCGGCACCACGGAAGACCAGAGCCCCAACGATTCCCGAAAAACGGACGTTGGGGTTCTTTTTTTGCGCGCACCATTGGGACCGGCGCGGCAGCCTGCGCGTGAACATACCATGCTTGAATGTTTATCGTTTCCCGTCTATCGAAAGCGAAAATCAGGCTCGGTCGTCCTCGACTTCTCCCTACAATAGATGCGTTATGGTGAACGCCGGGGCAACGCGCGGAGTCAAAGGAAACACCATGATCAGCTGCACCTTGTTTCCTGGCCGGTACATGCAGGGGGCCGGAGCCCTGTCCCGCCTGCGCCACGAACTGGCGCGCATGGGCCGCAGGCATTTTCTCATCTGTTCGCCGACTCCCCTGGAGCAGGTGCTGCCTCCGCTGCTGCCCGGACTGAAAACGATCGGGGACATCCGGACGGAACGTTTCGGACGTGAATGCTCGGACCAGGAAATTCAACGGCTCACAGCGCTGGCCCGGGACTTTGGGGCCGAAGCGGTCTCCGCGGTCGGTGGCGGGAAAACCCTGGACGCCGCGAAAATGGTGGCGGCAGGGCTCGATCTCCCCGTCGCCCTGGTTCCGACCATCGCCTCAACGGATGCGCCGTGCAGTTCGGTCAGCATCATCTATTCCCCCCAGGGCGAATTCGAGCGGGTGGAAACGCTCTCCCGCAATCCCGACCTGGTTCTCGTGGATACCGAACTCATAGCGAAGGCCCCGGCCAGGTATCTTGTCGCGGGCATGGGAGACGCCCTGGCGACGTGGTTCGAGGCTGACTCCTGCCGCATCAGCCGCGCGACGACCATCGCCGGCGGCGTCTGCTCCATGACCGCGCTGACCCTGGCCCGCTCATGCTACGAGACCGTCCGGGACTGGGGCTTGGCCGCGCGCACGGCCTGCGAAGCAGGTGTGGTCACCCCGGCGCTCGAGCGTGTCGTGGAGGCCAATACGCTTCTGAGCGGCCTGGGGTTTGAAAGCGGAGGGTTGGGAGCGGCTCATGCGATGCACAACGGCCTGACCGCCCTGCCCGCCACCCATCGGCTGAACCACGGGGAAAAGGTCGCCTTCGGCGTCCTCGCCTCCCTGTTCCTGACCGACAAGCCGCTGATGCTCGTGGATGAAGTCTACACGGTGTGCGGGGAACTCGGATTGCCGACCACGCTCGCCGATCTGGGACTCGACGGAATCACGGAGCACGAATTGGCGCGCGTTGCTGAAAAGGCCTGCGCACCCGGGGAAAGCATCCACAACGAGCCCGTGGAAGTCTCTCCGGATCTGGTTCGCGCCGCCATCAAGGCTGCCGACGCGGAAGGCCGTCGCCGCAAAAAAACCGGCGCCGCGGGGTGAGCCCCGGGTATATGCCACCCTTGGTATGCGCGGGATGAGGGAGCCCATTCGCGGGGGCTTTTTTCGGCCTTGCGCCGCGCGCCGAGGGCCGCCGCATTCGAGTCTGGGCGGCCGGAGGCCGGGCGAAGCATGGAAGGCACCGTGTCCGGCGGGGCGAGAGACGTCTCCGGCCTTGCGGACGTCCCGGCGACGGCGCGGGAACCACCCGGCTTCACCGGAGTTCCGCCGCCGACACGCCCATCCGATGGAGGTGACCGCCATCACCAGAAAAACAGCCGGCCTGGCCGACATGCAGGCCTATATCCAATCCCACGCCGACGTCATCTCCCACGTCACGTGCATCGACGTGGAGATCATGGACAACGACATGGTGCGCATCGCGGGCACGGGCATGCATGCGCCCGGCGTGGGCAACAGCATGGAGCAGGCTGGAGAGATCTACAAGGAGGCCATGCGGACGCACGAGACCATCCTCGAGGATTCCCCGCGCCGACACGCCATCTGCGCCCGCTGCCCGGACCGGGGGAACTGCATGGAGGGCTGTTCCCTCGCCACCCCCATCGTGGGCGGCGACACCCTGTACGGAGTCATCGGGCTGGTCTGCTTCAACGACGCCGACCGCATCCGTCGCGCCATCGCCTTGAAACCGAACAGCACCCGCGCCGCCTGGAAGGCGGTAATCCGGCATCTCCAAGATCGCGCCGAAGATGCCGCGAAGCGGCGGTTTTCCGGCTTCCCGATACAGCGGGCGGCGAATACTCTTCGCGAAGCGGCGACACGGAAGGAGAAAAAGGGTGCCCGGCGTCGCGCGGGGATGCGCGACGCCGGGCGGCGGGGGATCGGATCGGGAGGATATCAGGTCCGCTCAGCCTACTGCAGGGGCTTCTCCGCGGCGATCTTCAGGAACTTGTCGGTGACCAGGTCGGCCTTCTTGAACTTCTCCAGTTCGGCCGGAGAGAAACGGCCCATCTTGGTGAAGAACGTGGCGGCCTCGACCTGCCACTTGGCCATGTCGGAGGAATTCGAGCCGCTGTTCAGCTTGAGGGCCTCGTCCAGGGTCCAGCGCGGGTGCACGGCCAAGTCGTTCTTGGCGTCCGTGACGCTCATCTTGGTGCCGCAGAAGTCACTCATGAACTTCTGGTAGGCCTTGACGATCTCGTCCGCGTTGGCCGCGACGCGCATGGCCTTGGAGGCGCGGAAGTACACGCGCAGGAACTTGGCGGTCAGCTCGGGATGCTCGTTGCACCACTTCTTGTCGCCCACCAGGACGGTGGCGGTGTTGGCCTTGGTCGTGCCGGTGGAGCCGGCCTTGACCCAGCCGCGCGATTCGCAAGTGAAGGTGAACGGCGCCCAGACCGAGGCCGCGTCGCCGATGCCCTTCTCAAAGGCGGCCACGATGGAGGACTGCTCCATGTTCGTGATCTTCACGTCGCCTTCCTTCAGGCCCAGGATCTCGAGCCACTTGCCCACGATGTAGTGGGAGGTGGTCTGCGAGGTGAGCAGGATGGTCTTGCCCTTGACCGCGTCCGGGCTGCCGTACACGTCGGGGTAGGCCGGGTTGAAGCCCTTGGTCTTGAGGATCGGGCTGTCGGCGCGGACATAGAAGGCGTTCACTTCGCTCTCGTCGATGACCGGGGCGATGAGCGAGATGTCGTAACGCATGCCGCCGATGAGGACGCCGCCGACGCCGGTGCCGCCCATGACCCACTGCTTGGCGGGCAAGGCCTCCATCTGGGCCGGGCCGCTGCCGAAGAGCAGCATCTCGATGTCCAGACCCTCTTCCTTGTCCCAGCCCTTTTCCTTGGCGTACCAGATGTTGAACGCCTCGGAAGAGTCCATCCAGCAGGTGGGAATCTTGACCAGCTTCTGCTGGGCGAAGGCCGCCCCGGACCAGGCCAGAATGCAGACCGCGCAGAGCGCCAGTGCCATGAACCGTCTCATGCAGAACCTCCAGTCGTTTCAGTTTCCGGTTTGAGGGAACGCCTTCTCGCGCGCTCCCGTTCTTTCTCCGCTAGAGCGTCAATTCCTGGGCATCGGTGATCTCCTGGCGCAGGCGCAGGAACTCGATGTCCATGGGATCCCTGGGACGCGGCAGGTCCACGTCGTAGGAGGCCTTGACGCGGCCCGGGAGCTTGCCCTCCAGGGTCACGATGCGGTCGCCCAGAAGCAGGGCCTCGTCGATGTTGTTGGTCACGAAGACCATGGTGCGCTTCTCCGCCAGCCAGATGCGCTCGGTCTCCTGCTCCATGAAGAAGCGGGTCTGGGCGTCGAGCTGGCCGAAGGGCTCGTCCATGAGCATGACCTTCGGCTGGGTGGCGAAGGCGCGGGCGATGCCCACGCGCTGCTTCATGCCGCCGGAGAGCTGGTGGGGGTAGTAGGACTCGAAGCCCTTCAACCCGACCATGTTCAGGTAGTGGTCCGCGATTTCGCGGCGCTTCTCCTGGGGGACGCCGCTCATCTCCAGGCCGAGGAGCACGTTGCCGAGCACCGTCTTCCAGGGGAAGAGCATGTAGCTCTGGAAGACCAGCCCCCGGTCGGGGCCCGGCCCGGTCATGACCTCGCCGTCCAGGAGCACGCGGCCCTCGCTGGGCGTCTCCAACCCGGCGATCATCCGCAGGAGCGTGGTCTTGCCGCTCTGGCCCGGCCCCAGGACCACCAGGAGTTCCTCGTCGTAGACCTCCAGGGAGACCTCCCGGAGCACGGGAACCCGCTGCGTGCCCTTCTGGATGAAGGTCTTGCTCAGGTTCTCGCAGGCGATCTTCACCCGCGGCTGTTGTTCAGTGGTGTTCACGTCCGCTTCCTTTCCGTGGTTGGCGGGCCTAGAGGCCCTTGATGTCGCGCCGCCAGGGGCAGAGCTTGCGGTCCAGCCAGTCCATGGCCTGGGACAGAATCCAGGCGATGGCCGCGATGACGACCATGCCGCCGAGGACCATGGCCGGGTCCGAGACCTTCATGCCCTGGATGATGATGTAGCCGAGGCCGGAGCGGGAACTGACCAGCTCGGCGGCCAGCACGCAGCCCCAGGCGCTCGACATGGCGATCTGGAGCCCGGCGGAGATGGCCGGCAGCGAGGCCGGAATGCAGACCTGCCGGACCTCGTCCCAGCGGCTGCCGCCCATGACCCGGACCACGTCGTAGAGTTCGGGTTCGATGAGCAGGACGCTGTTGTAGGCGTTCAGCAGGGCGGGCACGAACGAGCCGATGACGATGATGAATATCTTCGGCGTCTCCTGAATGCCGAACCAGAGGATCGCCACGGAGATCCAGGCCAGCGGCGGCATGGGCTTGAAGATGTCCACGATCGGCTTGACCACGGCGTTGACGTAGGGATTGAGGGCCATGAGCAGGCCCAGGGGCACGCCCAGCAGGGCGGCCAGCAGGAAGCCGATGAGCACCCGCTTCAGGCTGGCCAGGATGTGGCCCCACATGGTCAGGCCCGCCAAGGTCTCGGTGAACAGCTCATGCAGCTTGTCCACGACCTGAAAGGGCGTGGCCAGGGCGCTGGAGCTGCCGAGCACTTGGCTGGCGGCGGCCCAGTGCCAGAAACCGAAGAAGGCGATCAGGGAGACGGTGTTCAGGAAGTACTCGTTGCGCAGCACTCTCCCCAGAGTGATCCGCTTGCGCTCCCCGGCGCGCAGGATGACTTCGTTGCAGACGGATTCGGCGCTGTTGCTCATGGCTTATCTCCGAATTCCGGCCAGGAGCCTGGCCTCGATCTTGTCGATGATCACGCCGATGACAGCGCCGGCCAGCCCCACGCTGACCATGCCCAGGATCACGATGTCGGTGCGGCCGAGGTTGCGGCCCATGGTGATGAGGAAGCCCAGGCCCTGGTCCGAGGCCAGGAGTTCCGCGCCCACCAGCGTCACCCAGCAATAGGCCAGGGCGATCTGGAGCGCCCCGAAGACCATCGGCAGGGCCGAGGGCACGCAGATGCTGGTGAATATCTTCCAGTCCCCGGCGCCGAAGGTCCGGGCCATCTGGATATGCACCGGGTTGGTCATGCGCACGCCGATGAAGGCGTTGATGACGCAGGGCACGATGCCCGAGATCCAGATGATGAAGACCTTGCCGCCCAGGCCGATGCCGAACCAGAAGATGGTCAGCGGAATCCAGGCGATGGGCGGAATGGGCCGGATGAGCTCGAAGATGGGCCGGGCCAGGCCGCGCACGGTGGCGAACCAGCCCATGAGCAGGCCCAGGGGCAGTCCGACGACTAGGGCCAGAAGGTAGCCCAGGAAGGCCTCCTGCATGCTCACCCAGGCGTGCGTCAGCAGGGTGGCGCCATCGGGATTCACGTTGGTCAGCTTGTCGATGGCCAGCAGCACGACATCGGACGGGCGGCTGAGCAGGGTCGAGGGAATGCGCCAGTCCTCGACTCCCGGAGGCGCGACGCAGAACTCCCAGAGCAGGATGAAGGAAGCCACACTGAGCACCGGCAGGACGCGGAGCAGCAAGGGCTTGTGCACTTTCACTGTTTCATAGGCCATTGCGATGTTCTCCTCTCGCTCTCTTCATGGACCCGGAGCTACCACCAGCGGATCAACTCGGTGACGTGCCGCCTGATCTCGATGAAACGGGGGTCCAGGAAGTTGCGCGGCCTGGGCAGGTCGACCACCACCTCCGCCCGCACCTTGGTCGGCTTGGGCGTCAGCACGATGATCCTCTCGGCCACGTAGACGGCTTCCTCGATGTTGTGGGTCACGAACAGCACAGTGCTCTTGAGGGTCTGCCAGAGCTTGACCAGCTCGTCCTCCAGGTAGAAGCGGAGCTTCACGTCGAGCTGTCCGTAGGGTTCGTCCATGAGCAGCAGATCGGGATTCACGGCGAAGGCCCGGGCCACGGCGATGCGTTGCATCATGCTGGCCGAGACTTGGTTGGGATAGAGGTCGGCGGTGTCCTCGAGCCCCACGAGGTGGAGGATGTAGTCCAGCCGCTCGGCGGCCTCCTTCTTGCCGAACTTCTTGATCTCCATGCCGTAGGCCACGTTCTGGCGCACGGTCCGCCACGGCAGGGCCGTGGGTTCCTGGAAGACGAAGGCCAGGTTGTGCCTGGTCGGGTTGGCCACCTCGCCGTCGATGAAGATGTTGCCTTCGGTGGTTTCGGCCAGCTTGGACATGCAGTTGAGGAAGGTGGTCTTGCCGCAGCCCGTGGGCCCGACGATGCTCACCAGTTCCCCTTCCCTGATGTCGAAGTTGATCTTGTCGAGGACGAGCAGGTCCCCGAACTTCTTCGTCAGGTCGGCAACGCGGATCTTGGGTTGCCGGTCGTCACACTCAGCCACGTTTCTCTCCTCGAATGCTCTCGCTGCTTGTTCGCCTGGTCCGGCGATTCCCGAACCACATCGCTGGTTGCCGGGACCTCAGTACGCGGTGGTGGCCTCCGCGTACTGGACCATTTCGGCGGCCTCCTCGGCGTCGACGACCTCCACGCCGTCGATGAGCGCCTCGGGGGACAGCCCGCGCTCCTCAAGGCTGGTCCCGAGGGCGTGCACGCTGCCGCCCTCGGCCATGAAACGCCGGAGCATGTCCCCGGCGTAGCCGGGCAGCCCCAGGAGATTGAACACTCCGTCACCCATGCAGAGCAGGCGCACATCGAAGCCGCCGTTGGTCAGCATGGCCCAGGCGGCGCGCAGACCGAGCACCGCGGGCTCCTGCCCGGGAGCCTTGCGCACCACGACATTGACAGTGGAAAACATCCGGGGCCTCCTAGTTGCCGATGGCGAGAAGCACGTCCGTCGCCATCAGGAAACGGGTGTAGGAGTTGCCGACGTCGCCGCGCTCCACGCCGTCCAGATAGGGGCAGCCTTCGGTGCCCCGGCTGTATTCCGTGGTGTGGCAGGTGGCGATCTTGGCCCCCAGCCGGGTCAGCTCCTCGATCTTTTCCGAAAGGACGTAGCCGTCCATGTGCGCCCGCAGGGCGTCGGAGATGGCCGAGCGGCCCTCGACGGGCACGGGCTTGTTGGCCAGGTTGCAGCCGTTGCCGTAAAGGAAGAGGTTGACCTTGCCGCCCTTCTCCAGAATGGCCTTGGAGAGGTTCACGGCGAAGACCGCGTCGTCGTTTTCCGTGCTGCCGGAAAGCAATACCAGGGTGATGGTCCGCGACATGCCTTCTCCTCCTACAGGGCCACGAACTGGTCGTGGTCGTCCAGGATCAGCCCGGCCATGCCGGGGTAGTCCACGATCCGAACCTTGGGGTCCAGGGCCAGCCCCCGGGCCTTGACCGCGTCCTCGGCGGCGTAGAACTCCTCCACGCCCAATTCCTCGAGCCCGGGCAACATGCCCGGGAGGCCGAAGAAGACGGCGTCGCCCACCAGGAGGACGGTCTTGTCCTCGTCTCCGGCGAGCACCCGGATCTCCTCGGCGTATTCCTTGCGCATCTTGTTCAGAAGCAGCAGCATGGCGATGTCTCCGCGAAGCCGGGTCTAGACCCGCTCGATCTCGTAGTCGAACTCCAGGCCTTCCTCCATGGAGTAGGTCACCAGGGAGCCGCGATAGAGGGCGGTCTGGATGGTGTCGAAGGCCGCCTCGTCCAGGTCCTCCGCGCTGACCTGCACCCGCAGGTCGATGTGCGTGAAGGCGGTGCGCATGGAGTCGGTCTTTTCCTTGGAGACGGTGGCCTCGGCGGTCATGCGCACGGGCTTGCCCGCCGCGCGCTTGATGTCGTTCCACAGGGAGTTGGTGTAGCAGGCGATGGCCGCGGCCACGAGAAAACGGCCGCCCATGTGCTCGTTGGCCTTCTGGTCCGGGGTCAAGGCCGAGCTGTCGTAGTTGATGACCGGCAGCGCGGCGGAGCCGGTTCCGATCTTCCACTGGGAATCACTGCCGCGTTCGAAAGTCAGGGTCATAGTCTCTGGCATATGCATGCTCCGTATCAACTGATGCGAAGTCGCATCACGGTTGGCTTCTTTTTTCATCGTCGCGTCACATTGCATGGCACTCCAGGTGCGGGACGCTAACTGTGCAGACTCCACTCCTCAGATGTTGCGTACGGATCAGGCCTCTCATCATCGTGACCGTGGTAAAGCAAGGCCCATGCCACGAAATTCACAAGGGAGCCATCCCCTTGTGCGCCAAAAATTCCGACTGATTTAGTACGGAATTATGCGCGGCCTTGCTTCCCGGCGCATCACCCGGTCCTCTTTCAGACGAAACGACGTTTGTTCCAATTCGCACATTTCTTGTTTGAAAGGCCGTGGGCTCGGGGATTTCGCGGCGTCGAGGTTTTAATATACTGATTTTAATCATCATGGATCGCAATAGGCGACAGCGGCCGACGGCATGTGCCGCCCATGCCCGGCAGGTTCAAAACGGGACAAGCGCCCCATCCGTCGCCTGCGGCGGGGAAAATACGACATTTATGACACCAAAGGCGTCACACCTGGCATGAGCACAAAATAATCATAAAACCGACATGTTGCCAGGATCACTCTTGGAAATGACGACACATATGTCATGGCACGGTGTCGCCGCATCTGGATTTCGTCCATTATCCCCTATGCTTTCCTTGAGTTCCGGCTGCCGACGGATTGGCCCGCTTTTTGGATAGGCCGGGAAACTCCGGGCGCCGTCATTGTTTCGGATCAGGCCGCCCCTTTCATCATCGTCGCTACGCGGCGCGTTCGGAGAAAAAAGTGTCATCGGCTCGAACGGTTCCGGGCCCGCCCCGCGGGTTGGACAATCGACGCGGACAACAACAGAAGCAAGGAAGAGATCATACCATGAAGACAATGGCGAAAAAGGCGGCCGTCATAGGATTCGACTGCGCCATACCGAAACGGTTGCAGGCCCTGGTGGCCGAAGGAGCCCTGCCCAACTTCAAGAAGTTCATCGAGGACGGCAGCTACATGACCGAGGGCTACAACCTGCCCACCGTGACCCCGCCGTCCTGGGCCACCATCTGCACCGGCGCCTATCCCCGGACTCACGGCGTGGAGGACTACTATTACTACCTCGAGGGCGAGAGCCTGGAACACAAGAAGACCTGCCAGGCCTTCGGCTCCGAGATCCTCACCGCCGAGACCATCTGGGACGCCTGGGACAAGAGGGGCAGGAAGTGCATCGTGGTCAACTATCCCATGTCCTGGCCGAGCAAGATGAGAAACGGCGTCATGGTCATGGGCGAGGGCCTCTCCCCGGCCGAAACCCGCTGGCAGCAGCTCGGCAACGGCCACAAGGAGTACCTGGCCTCCGAAAGCGTGATCTCCTCGGATTTCTACCCCATGGGCGTCCAGGCCCGCTTCGACGACGCCAAGGGCTGGGCCAATCTGCCCGCCGGGGCCGAGGAGCCCCTGGAGGCGGTCATTCCCATGACCTTCAAGGAGTCCATGGAGCCCCTCAAGGGCCAGACCTGGTACGCCCTAACCTGGGAAGGCGGCGACGACGGCTACGACCGCTTCGCCCTCTGTCCCGAGCGCGACTTCTCCAAGGCCTTCTTCACCATCGGCGCCGGCCAGTGGAGTGACGTGGTGACCCACGACTTCACCATCGCCGCCGACGGCCGCACCGAGAAGGGCACTTTCCGCTGCAAGCTCATGGAGCTTTCCGACGACGCCGAGAGCTTCCGGCTCTACATCACCGGCATCTCCGGCTTCAGCGGCTTCACCGCCCCGGCCGAGGCGGCCGACAAGCTGGCCATCTCCGACCAGGTCATCTGCAACGACATGGGCCTGGTGGCCTTCATCCACGGCGTCATCGACATGGACACCGTGGTCGAGCTGGCCCAGTTCCACTCCGACTGGCTCACGGCCGCGGCCACGTCCACGCTCAAGGCCAACCCGGACTGGGATCTCTTCTACATGCACACCCACCTGGTGGACTGGTTCTACCACGGCTGGCTCTCGGACATGGACAGCGAGGACGCGGTCCGCCGCGAACGGGCCCTGGACATGGAGCGCCGCATCTACCAGATCGAGGACCGGCTGCTGGGCAACCTGCTCAAGGCCCTGGGCGACGACGCCCTGGTCTGTCTCTGCTCGGACCACGGCGCCACGCCCATGGGCCCGATCTTCAACACCGCCGAGGCCCTCAAGGCCGCCGGGCTGTGCCACTACGAGCCCAAAGCCTCGGAAAACTACTGGGAGATATACGAGGAGTCCGAGGGCTACAACTACATCCTGGACGTGACCAAGTCCAAGGCCGTGCCCCAGCGCTACATGTTCGTCTACGTGAACCAGGAGGGCAAGTATCCCGGCGGCATCGTCAAGCCCGAGGATTACGAAGAGGTCCGCGACGCGATCATCGACGCCCTGCTGGACTACAAGCACCCCCAGACCGGCAAGCGGCCGGTGCTCCTGGCCGTGCGCAAGGAGGACGCCAAGGTCTTCGGCATGGGCGGGGCCCAGGCCGGCGACGTGGTCTACGCCCTCAAGCCCGAATACATGGCCGAGCATGGCTACGGCCTGCCCACGGGCGTGTCCGGCTGCGGCGAACTGAAGAACGTGCTCATCTTCAAGGGCCCGAACGTCAAACGCAACTTCCGTTACGAGCGGCCCCGTTGGCTGGCCGACATCGTGCCCACCCTCTGCTACATGACCGGCAATCCCATCCCGGCCGACGCCGAGGGCGGCCCCATCTACCAAATCATGGAAAACCCCGACCTGAACGGGACCAAGGATTGAACAACCAGTTCCCCGGGGCCGAGCCCCGGGGAGCGCGAAAGGAGATCCGCGATGGCTGAAAAGAAAGTGATCCTGCTGCTGGCCGGAGAGGTCAGCCTGGACGGCGGCGACGCCGCGAAGAAGTTCAAGAAGAAGGCCGTGCTCGTGAACAACTACACGGCCGGGGACGTGGCCGCCGAGGCCTTGCGCGTGGCCGGCGCCGCCGCCGTGGCCCCGGAAGGCATCGCCCAGACCCTGGAGGCCGGCGCGGCCCTCTGCGTGGTCAAACTCGGCGCACCCGACGCCGCCGCCCTGGACGCGGCCCTGGCCAAGGCCCTGGAGGCCGCCGACCGCCGTACCCTGGTGGTTCTGGCCGGATCGAACCTGCTGGCCTTCCAGGGGCTCGGCGTGAACACCAAGACCGGCTCCACCGATCGTCAGGCCTTCGCCCGCGACGTGGTGCCCACCCTGGCCCACATCGCCGACCTGCCCATTCCCGACGACACCACCGGCGCGGTGCTCTACCAGGTGCTCAAGGAAACCAACCTCAAGCTGAACGAATTCATCAAGCTCAAGGAAGCCCTGGCCCGCATGGAAACCGCGCTCCAGCGCGACAATCGCGAACCCTGGGACAAACACGACTGCGCGTGATATGCTGTCACCATGAGTGAGGAGGTCGACGGTCCTCCGCCGGGATGGGCGAGCCCTGTGCGCGCCCATCCCTTTTCCGTTTCAGGAACCGACAAAACACAAGGGCATCCATGGTCGCCGAACTGATCCGCCGCGTCCCGCGCAACTCGCTGGCCGCCAACCTTTTCCTGCTTACCGCCGGGGCCCTGCTCTACGTCCTCGGCTACAACGGCATCGCCGCCTCCCAGCAGTTCATCCCCGGCGGGCTCTACGGCCTGGGCGCCCTGATCCAGGACTGGACCGGGCTGCAATCCACGGCCTTCTGGTACACCCTGCTGAACATCCCGGTCTTCATCTACGCCCTGGGCGGGGTCAGCACCCGCTTCTTCCTGCTCAACCTCTACTGCATGGCCGTCATCGCCCTACTCACGGCCTACCTGCCCGTGGACCTGGGCATCCACGACCGGCTGCACGCGGCCATCGCCGCCGGGGCGGTCATGGGCGCGGGCAGCGGCGTGATCCTGCGCTCCAGCGGGGCCGGGGGCGGACTGGACGTCCTGGCCGTGATGCTCAACCGGCGCTACGGCCTGCGTATCGGCGTCTTCTATTTCCTGGTCAACTCCGCGCTCATGCTGGCCGCGGCGGTCCGGCTGGAGGCCGATCTGGTGGTGGCCTCCATCGTGCTCCAGTTCGTCAGCTCCCTGGTCACGGAGTACGTGCTCTCGCTCTTCAACCAGCGCAAGGCGGTCTGGATCATCTCGCCGGAGTCCGGGCGCATCGCCAAGGCCCTGGCCGGCGAGACCAACCTGGGCTCCACCATGCTCAAGGGGCAGGGGGGATTCAGCGGCTCGGACGTGGAGCTGCTCTTCTCCATCACCGACAACATGCACGTGAAGCGGCTCGAGGATCTCGTCTTCAGCATCGACCCCAAGGCCCTGTTCGTGGTCGAGAACACCTTCAACGTGCTCGGCGGGGCCTTCGGCGGCCGCAAGCCCCTCTGAGCCGGAATCAGATGCCGTATTGGCGGATCTTGCGCTGCATGGTGCGCAGGTTCAGCCCAAGGGCCTGGGCCGTCTCGGCCTTGCGCCAGCGGTTCCGCTCCAAGGCCTTGAGCAGGAGCGCCTTCTCGTAGCGCGCCACGGCCTCGTCGAAGGTCAGGGCGCCCGCTTCCCGCAGATCGGCCTCCAGGGGCACCTCCGGGGCCTTGCCGCTCAACTCCAGGAAGTCGATCTCCCCGAAGGTCACGTAGCGGTCCAGGAGGTTCTGCATCTCCCGGATGTTGCCCGGCCAGTCGTAGTTCTCCAGGGCGATGCGCAGGCCCGGCGGAAGCATGGCCGCGCTGTTCTCCACGCCGGTCTTGCGCGAGAGGATGCTGTCGATCAGCAACGGGATGTCCTCCTTGCGCGCGCGCACGGGCGGCAGGTGGATGGCCAGCACGTGCACGCGGTAGAAGAAGTCCGCGCGCATGGTCTTTTGCTGGACCATCTCCTTGAGGTCGCGGTTGGTGGCCGAGACGAGCCGAAAGTCGGAACGGCGGGGCACGGTCTCGCCCACGGGGATATACTGTTTGGTCTCGATGGCCCGCAGAAGCTTGACCTGGAGCCCCAGGCTCAGCTCCCCGAGTTCGTCCAGGAAGAGCGTGCCGCCGTCGGCCGCCGCCAGATAGCCCTGGCGGGTGTCCACCGCGCCGGAGAAGGCGCCCTTCTTGTGCCCGAAAAACTCGCTCTCCAGGAGCTGCTCCGGAATGGCCCCGCAGTTCACCGGCACATACTTGCCCGGCCGCCCGCTCAATTCGTGGATGGTCCGGGCCACGAGATCCTTGCCCGTGCCGGTCTCGCCCAGGATGATCACGCTCGTGTCGCTCTGCGCGGCCTTGAGGATGAGCGTGTAGACGTTGTTCATGGCCTCGCTCTTGCCCACGATCTCGCCCAGGCCGCAGCTGCCCTTGACCGAGGAGCGCAACCGCTCGTTCTCCTCCTGGAGCCGCAGCTCCTGCATCTTCTGGGCGCTGACGTCCATGATGATGCCTTCCAGGCCCACGGCGACTCCCTGCTCGTCGTAGACGGCCTCGCCCTGGTCCCAGATCCACTTGACCTCGCCCGAGGACATGGTCACCCGGTACATGGTCTTGTAGGGCGTGCGCTCGAGAACACCGCGCAGCACGTCCCGGCGCATGCGCTCCAGGTCGTCCGGATGGGTCATGCGCTCAATGGTGTTCTTGCGGCCGCGCACCAGATCGTCGGGGGTGTAGCCCAGCAGGTCGATGCTGCCCCGGCTGACGAACTCCAGCGAATACGTGTACCCCTCGCCGATGGTGCAGCGGTAGGCCATGCCCGGCAGGCTGTCCATGAGCCGCGCGATCTTGTCCTCGCTCTTGCGGAGCCGGCGGCGGATGTCCTCGCTCTCGTCCGCCTGTTCACGCAGGGATTCGTTTTCGCGGACCAATTCGTCATAATGTCGCGGCACGGGCTTATCCTCTTCGCCAAAACATGTCGCTTTTGGCGGCAAAAATGTCGTTGTCTGAACTCCCTGTAACCCTTCACTTCTTTCATTGCAACGACAAAACAGTCATGCCGCCCGGCCGCGCCGCCAGGTCGATATCCGCTGTCGCCGCCCGGGAACCCTTGTTCCACAAGGGTACAAGCTCCTGGCACCAAAACTGCTTACCCCGCCCAACGTCACCAAGGAGCCCCCGGATGTCCGAAGCCTCTCTTTCCGCAACCGCCCTGGTCGCCCGGCGCGACCTGACATTCGCCAGGAAAGGCCTGCTCTGGGCCCTGCTCTCCGGCGCCCTCTGGGGCGCCAACGGCGTGATCCTCGGGCTGGCCCTGAACCGCCAGCCCTTCGCCGGGTCGCCGCTCTGGCTCTTGGCTCCGCTGACCCTGGCGGGCATGCACGACGTGATCTCCGGATTCTGGAACCTCCTCTACAACTGGCGGACCGGCCGCCTGCGCGAGATCGGGCGCAGCCTGTTCACCCGGCCGGGCCTGATGGTCTGCCTGGGAGCCCTGTTCGGCGGCCCCGTCGGCATGGGATCCTATCTCATCGGACTGAATCTGGCCGGACCGGCCTACGTCTTGCCGATCACCTCCTTGTACCCCGCCGTGGCGGCCGCCCTGGCCATGATCTTCCTCAAGGAGAAGATCGTGGCCAGGGCATGGTTCGGCCTGGCCCTCTGCGTCTGCGGCGTGGCCGTCATCGGCTGGGCTCCGCCCGAGTCCGCGCCCGGCCCGATGTTCTTCCTGGGCATCGGCATCGCCGCCCTGGCCACCCTGGGCTGGGGCGCGGAGGGCGTGCTCTCCACCAGCGGCATGGATCTGCTGGACCCGGCCGTGGCCCTGAACATCCGCCAGCTGATCAGCGGCTGCACTTACCTCCTCGTGGTCCTGCCCCTGGCCGGGGGCTGGTCCATGCTGGGGCAGGCCGTTTTCTCCGAGGCCGCGCTCCTGCTCCGCCTGGCCGCCGGATTGGGGGCCTGCTCCTATCTCTGCTGGTACCGGGGCATGAACATGACCGGCGTGAGCCGGGCCATGGCCTGCAACGTGACCTACGCCCTCTGGGGCATCCTCTTCAGCGCCCTGTTCACGGACACGGAGATCACCGCCAACCTGGTGGCCGGGGCGCTGGTCATCCTCTGCGGCATGGTCCTGGTGGTCGGCAACCCGCGCGAGATGACCAGCCTGCGCAAGACGGCCTGAGCCGAGGAAACGACGATGTTCGGCATGCACCCCCCGTTGCGTTTCATGGTGGCGCGACTGCTGGCCGAAGGCCGTGCCGGTCGGGTCGATGAACTCATGCGCAGCCTGGAGCCGCTCTACGGCGGCGAAAAGCAGTTCACGCGCCGGAACCTGGAGGAACATCTCCAGGCCCTCAAGGCCGTGGGCATCGTCGAAATCGCGGAGACCTCCCGGGATTCCGCCGGGGATCTGGCCTACAGCTACCGCATCAGCGAAACCGGGCGGAAGCTGATGGCGCGCCTGACCCGAACATGACCTCGCCTCCGGGCGGACAACCCACACGCAAGCGGGAGCGGACATGGACGGCATGAAACTCGGCACGAGGATAGGATTGGGGTTCGGCGTCCTGCTATTGCTCTGCCTGGGCATCGGCGGACTGTCCTTCTGGAGCATGTCCTCCGTCGCCCGCCAGTCCTCGACCCTCATCCAGGAATACATGCCCGAGGTGGAGTTGGTGACCTCCTTGCGCCGGGCCGTGGGCGACGCCGCGGGCGACATGCGGGCCTTCACCCTCTCCCAGGACGCGGCCTGCCTCCAGGACGCCGCCGAAGCCATGGACGAGGTGGATCGGCTGCTCGGCGAGGCCGAAGAGCTGGGCAAGCGCGCGCCCGAACTTCAGATGTTGCGCCAGAGCCTCGATCCCATGCGTCAGGCCGCCGCCGAATACCGTAGCCGCATCGGGGAGGTGCGCAGCGTCAGCGAGACGGTCAAGAGTCAACGCGAGGAACTCTTCAAGTGGGCCGAGGTCTTCGACGAGGGACTCACGAGTTTCCTGGAACTGGAGCATGCCCGCCTGGAGGAGGGCATCGAGGCCCACGCCGACCCCGCGGAGCTTTCCGGCCGTCGAGCCAAGATCGCCCTGGCCACGGAGGTCATGGGACTGGCGGCCCGCATCCGGGAAACCAACTGGCGGGCCCAGGCCCTGCGCGACGCCTCCCTGGTTCAGAGCGCCGGGGATCTGCACACCGACGCGGCCCAGCGGGTGCGGACGCTGCGCCAGTCGGCCTTCAAGGCCGAGGAGATCAAGCTCCTGGAGCCCATGCGTACGGCCTTGGAGCAATACCAAGCCAGCCAGGAAGCCGTGCTTGAAGGCGTACGCGCCATCGGCGCGGCCGGAACGGCCCTGGGCGTCACGGCCGAACATCTCGAATCCCTCGCCGGCGAAACCGTACGCTCCGGCCTGTCCAGCTCCAAGACCTCCGCCCAATCCACCATGAACGAACTTTCCCGGTCCAGGACCGGCCTTCTGATCGGCCTTGGCGCGGCTCTGCTCATAGGAGTCGCCGCGGCCGTGCTCATGACCCGCGCCGTTACCCTGCCGCTGGTGGAGGGCGTCGCCTTCGCCAGGGCCGTCGCCGCCGGGAACCTGGACCGGGAACTGGCGATCGTGCGCCGGGACGAGATCGGCCATTTGGCCGAGGCCTTGCGTGAGATGGTCGCCACACTCAAACGCAACCTGTCGGACATCCAGGCCAAGAGCGGCCAGGCCGACCGCGAGGCCGAAAACGCCCGCGCGGCATTGGCGCAGGCCAAGGCGGGCGAAGCCAGGGTGGCCGCGCTCATCGCCACCATGCGCGAAGCCGCGGGCGGGGTCGAAGACATCGCCGGGCGTGTTTCCGTGGCCGTGGCCGACCTCTCGGGCCGGGTGGACCTGACCGCCCGGGGGGCCGAGGTGCAGAAGGGGCGCATGGAGGAGATCGCCACGGCCATGCAGCAGATGAACGCGGCCGTGCTGGAGGTGGCCAAGAACGCCTCCCGGGCCTCCAGCAGCGCGGAAAACGCCAAATCCGAGGCCCACGAGGGCGCGGACATCGTCTGTCAGGCCATCGAGATCATCGGCCGAACCGAACAGGCCACGGCCAAGCTGCGCGCGGACACCGCCGCCCTCGGGGAACAGGCCCAGGCCGTGGGCGGCGTGATCGGCGTCATCAACGACATCGCGGACCAGACCAACCTGCTGGCCCTGAACGCGGCCATCGAGGCCGCCCGCGCGGGCGAGGCCGGGCGAGGCTTCGCGGTGGTGGCCGACGAGGTGCGCAAGCTGGCCGAGATGACCATGCGGGCCACCGGGGAGGTGGGCGAGAAGATCAGCGCCATCCGCGAGGCCACCAGCAGCAACATCGCCAGCGTGGAGACCACCGCGGCCACCGTGGCCCAGGCCGCCGCCCTGAGCCGGGACTCGGGCCGGGCCCTGGATCGCATCGCCGCCCTGGCCCTGGACAGCGCCAACCAGGTCCAGGGCATCGCCGCGGCGGCCGAACAACAGTCGGTGGCCACCGAACGCATCCATCAGGCCGTGGAGGAAGTGGGACAGATCACGCGCGAGACCTCCGACGGCATGACCCGTTCCGAGCAGGCCACAGCCCAGCTCTCCACGCTCACCGGCAACCTCAAGGATCTCATCCGGGAACTGAACGAGCAGGGGTGATCGGCGGTCGGCCGGCGGCCTGGGGTTCGCCGACCGCACGGGACAAAGGTCGCTCACTCCTCCGAAAAGGCCTTGGCCCCGGGATTTTCGTGGACTATCCTCGCTCCCGTGTGGTGAAAGCACGGAGGTGACGACATGCGAGAGGGTTTCATCCCGGCTCCCGGCGGCAGGGTTTTCTACCGGATCATCGGCCAGGACGCGATCGGCGTTCCGCTGCTGGCGCTGCACGGCGGCCCCGGCATCCCGCATGACTATCTGGAGCCGCTGGAGGCTCTGGCCGACGAGCGGCCCGTGGTCTTCTACGACCAGCTCGGCTGCGGCGAATCTGACCGGCCGGGCGACCTTTCCCTTTACACCCTGCCCCGCTTCGTGGAAGAACTCGCGGCCGTGCGCCGTGAGCTCGGCCTGGAGCGGGTGCACCTCCTCGGCCAGTCCTGGGGCTGCATGCTGGCCGTGGAATACATGTTGGTAAGCCGTCCCGCCGGGGTGGCGAGCCTGGTGCTCTGCGGCCCTTGCCTCGACTCGCGGCGCTTCGCCGAAGACCAGCGCGTCCATCTCGAACACATGCCCGAGGCCGTGCGCGAAGCGGTTCTGAAGGCGGAGGCGTCCGGCGACTTCACCGCGCCCGACTACCAGGCGGCCATCATGGAGTACTACCGGAAACACGTCTGCCGCCTGGACCCCTGGCCCGAGTGCTTGAATCGGGCCGTGGAGAAAATGAACCCGGCGATCTATGAACACATGTGGGGACCGAGCGAATTCACCGCCCGGGGCACGCTCAGGAACCACGGCCGAACCGAGGAGTTGGGGGCGATCGATGCCCCCGTCCTGTTCACCTGCGGCCGCCTGGACGAAGCGCGGCCGGAGACCGCGGAGGAATACCGAGCCAGCATTCCCGGAGCCGAGCTGCGGATCTTCGAGGACGCCTCCCACGAACACCACCTGGAACAGACCGAAGCCTTTCTCGCCGCCGTGGCCGATTTCCTGCGGCGGGCCGACGAATCCGTGAGGCGGTCCTGAGCAGCACCGCGCGGACGAGAAGAGAACACACTCAGCACATGGAGCCGATCCCATGAAATCCCGCACCGAACACGACTTTCTCGGCGAGAGGGAGATTCCTTCCGGCGCCTATTACGGCATCCAGACCCTGCGCGCCGTGGAGAACTTCAACATCTCCCGCCGCTCCATCTCCCACTGGCCCGAGATGATCACGGCCCTGGCCCAGGTGAAGAAGGCCGCGGCCACGGCCAACATGCAACTCGGCGTGGTCCCGGCCGAGATCGGCGGGGCCATCCGCTCCGCCTGCGACGAAATCATCGCGGGCAGCCTCCACGACCAGTTCCCCGTGGACTGCATCCAGGGCGGCGCGGGCACCTCCACGAACATGAACGCCAACGAGGTCATCGCCAACCGCGCCCTGGAACTCCTGGGGCGCGAGAAGGGCCAGTACGAGCACTGCCACCCGAACAACCACGTGAACTGCTGCCAGTCCACCAACGACGTCTATCCCACGGCCTTCCGTCTGGCCCTGTACAACGACCTGACCGCGCTCACGGGCGACATGGCCCATCTGCAGGAGGGATTCGCCAACAAGGGCGAGGAGTTCGCCGACGTGCTCAAGATGGGCCGGACCCAGCTTCAGGACGCCGTGCCCATGACCCTGGGCCAGGAGTTCTCGGCCTACGCCACGACCCTGGGCGAGGACATCTGCCGCGTGCGCGAGGCCCGCGACTTGGTCCTGGAGATCAACCTCGGGGCCACGGCCATCGGCACCGGGATCAACTCCCCCGAGGGCTACGCCCGCCTGGCCACCGAGGCCCTGCGCGAGCAGACCGGCCTGCCCTTCGTCACCTCGCCGAACCTGGTGGAGGCCACCTGGGACACCGGGGCCTACGTGCAGGTCTCCGGCGTGCTCAAGCGCGTGGCCGTGAAGCTCTCCAAGATCTGCAACGACCTGCGGCTGCTCTCCTCCGGCCCTCGCGCGGGCCTGAACGAGATCAACCTGCCCAAGATGCAGCCCGGTTCCTCGATCATGCCCGGCAAGGTCAATCCCGTGATTCCCGAAGTGGTCAACCAGGTGGCCTACGACATCATCGGCAAGGACGTGACCGTGTCTCTGGCGGCCGAGGGCGGCCAGCTGGAGCTGAACGTCATGGAGCCGGTCATCGTCAACTGCCTGTTCCAGGGCATCGACATGCTCCGCCGCGCCTGCCGCGTGCTGCGCGACCGCTGCGTGGACGGCATCACCGCCAACCGCGACGACTGCCGCCGGATGGTCGAGAACAGCATCGGCATCATCACCGCCCTCAACCCGCTCATCGGCTACGAGAAGTCCGCCGCCGTGGCCAGGGAGGCGCTGGAGACCGGCGCGTCCGTCTACGACCTGGTCCTCAAATACAAGCTGCTGAGCAAGGAAAAGATGGACGAGGTGCTTTCACCCGAAAACATGATGCGGCCACGCTTCATCGGGAGCTGACGAGGCCGGGGCTCAGCCTTCCCGGCTGAACGGGCGGCCCAGGTCGGCCGGGGCGTTGCCGAGACGCCGCAGACGCTCCAGCCGGTTGGACGCCGCCAGCACGAGCAGGGTCAGGACGTAGGGCAGGACGCGCAGGATCCAGACCGGGACCGCGTCCAGTCCCGCTGCCTGGAAGTAGAACTGGAGGGCCGAGAGCCCGCCGAAGAGGAGCGCGCCCACGGCCACCCGGCCGGGCCGCCAGCCGGCGAAGACGACCATGGCGATGGCGATGTAGCCCTGGCCCGCGCTCATGCCGTCCTTCCAGCCCGGGGTGAAGCAGAGCGAGAGGTAGGCCCCGGCCAGACCGGCCAGACACCCGCCGAAGAGCACGCAGAGGCTGCGCGTCAGCCGCACCGGCACGCCCGCCGCGTCCGCGGCCTGGGCGTTCTCGCCCGAGGCCCGCACGGCCAGACCGGCGCGGGTGCGCGCGAGGAACCAGCAGACCAGGGGCAGCAGGACATAGGCCGCGTAGGCCAGGGGCGGCTGGCGGAACAGGACGTCGCCCAGCGCCGGGATGTCCGCCAGCAGCGGCATGTCGTACGACGGCAGGCGCAGACCCTGGCCGCCGATCCAGGCCCGGCCCAGGAAGCTCGTGCCGCCTATGCCGAGCAGACCCACGGCCAGGCCGGAAAGCACCTGGTCCGCCCCGCAGCCCACGCTGAACAGGGCGTGCAGCGAGGCCAGGGCCATGCCCGCCAGGGCGGCCGCGCCCACGGCGGCCAGGGGATCGCCCGTGGCCGCGCCCACCGCGAATCCCGCCAGGGCCCCGGCCAGCATCATGCCCTCCAGGCCCAGGTTGAGCACCCCGCCGCGCTCGGAAAGCGCCTCGCCCAGGGCCGCCAGGAGCACGGCGATGGAGGACTTCACCGCGATCTGGGCCACCAGGATCAGGTCATTGCCCACGGCCGCCTCCGTCCGCGCCGCCCAGGACCACGCGGCGGCCCGAAATCCACTCGCCCAGAAGCAGGCCGAAGAGGAGCGCGGCCTCGATCACCGCAACCACGGCCCCGGGCAGGCCCAGGGCGGTCTGGAGTTGGTCCCCGCCGACCTCCGCCGCGCCCAGGAACACGGCCGCCGGAACCACGGCCAGGGGGTGCAGCCGGGCCAGGAAGGCCACGATGATGCCGTCGAAGCCGTAGCCCGAGGCCAGGCCGTCCTGGAGGCGGTGCTGCATGCCCAGGACCTCGCAGGCCCCGGCCAGCCCGGCCAGGGCCCCGGAAAGACAGAGGGCCAGGACCGTGATCCGCTCCACCCGGAACCCGCCGTAGCGCGCGGCGGACGGGCTGTGGCCGATGATCCGGGCCCGGTAGCCGAAACCCGTGCGCCGGAGGAGGAACAGGAGGAGCGCGGCGCAGGCCAGGGCCAGGGCCAGCCCCAGATGCAGGCGGGTGCCGGGCCAGACCGGCAGGAAGGAGGCGGCGGGCAGCTCGGCCGTGCCCGGGAAGCCGAACCCGGCCGGATCGCGCCAGGGGCCGAAATAGAGGTGCTCCATGAAGATCACGGCCACGTAGTTCAGGAGCAGGGTGGAGAGGATCTCGTTGACCCCGCAGCGGGTCTTGAGCAGCGCGGCCAACCCGGCCCAGAGCCCGCCCAGGAGGGCCCCGGCCAGGAGGCAGGCCGGGATCAGGGCCCAGGGACCGGCCTCGGGCCAGAGCCGCAGCCCCACCAGGCCCGCGCCGACCGCGCCGAACACGAACTGGCCCTCGGCTCCGATGTTCCAGACCTGGAGCGAGCAGCACAGGGCCACGGCCAGGCCGGTGAGGGTCAAGGGCGCGGCCTTGAGCAGTACCTCGGTGAAGGCCCCGGGATACCCGAGCGCGCCCCGGATCATGGCCGCGTAGGCCGCCAGGGGGTCGGCTCCGAGCGCGGCGAAGGCCGCCGCGCCGAGGACCAGGGCCAGGACCAGGGCCGCTCCCGTGGCCGGGAGCCCGCCCAGGGGCGGCGGGCCGTGACGCTTTTCCAAACGGATCACGCGGCCTCCAGACCGGACATGAGCCGCCCCAGGACGTCCAGGGCCCCCGGCGCGCCGGAATCGACCCAGCCCGCCGGACGCCCGCGATAGAGGACCATCACCCGCGAGGCCAGGGCCAGGGCCTCCTCGGGGTCGCCGGTGAGCAGGATCACGGCCGCGTCGTCGGCCGCGCGCGCCAGGGCGGCGCGCACTTCGGCCACGGCGGACACGTCCAGGCCCTGGGTGGGCTGCTCCACCACCAGCAACGGAGCTTCCTTGTGGAGTTCTCGCGCCAGGATGAACTTCTGCAGATTGCCGCCGGACAGTTCGCGGGCCAGGGCTCCGGGACCGGAGGCCGCGATGCGGAACTCCTCGATGGCCCGACGCACGAGCCGGTCGGCCCCGGCGAAGTCCGGGAACAGGCTCCGGCCGCCGGGCGTGGTGAGCAGGAAATTCTCGCGCAGGGTCAGGTCCGGGACCGTGGCCTGACCGTGCCGGTCCTCGGGCACGAAGGCCACCCGCTCGCGTTCCGGCGGCCAGCGACGCGCGTCCATGTCCCGGCCCAGAAAAACGATCCGGCCGGACACAGGCGGCCGCACCCCGCCCAGAGCCTGGGCCAGGGCCTCCAGGCCGTTGCCGGCCACGGCCGTGACCGCCACGATCTCCCCCTGTCGGGCCTCGATGTCGACACCGGAGAAGGCGGGCAGCCCCTGGGCGTCCGAGCCGCCCAGGCCCCGCGCGGAAAAGACCGTTTCGCCCGCCGCGCGCCGGAGCCGGGCCGGAGGCGTCCCGCTCTCCCCGCCCATCATGAGCCGGGCCAGTTCGGCGGGGTCCAGCTCCGAGGCCGGGCCCAGGTTGCGGGCCACCACCCGACCGCGCCGGAGTATGGAAACCTCGTCGGCGGCCAGGCCGATCTCCTCCAGCTTGTGGCTCACGAAGACCACGGCCCGGCCATCGGCGGCCAGACGGCGCAGCAGGGCGTAGAGTTCACGGATTTCCTCCGGGGCCAGCACCGAGGTGGGCTCGTCGAGAATGAGCACGCCCGCATCGCGGGCCAGGAGTTTGAGAATCTCCACCCGCTGGCGCTCGCCCATGGACAGGTCGTCGATGCGCCGCTCCGGCTCCACGGGGATGCCGAAGCGCTCGCCCAGATCCCGGACCTCGCCGGGGCCGAGCAGGCGGCCCAGGGCCAGGGAAAGGTTCTCGACCACGCTCAGGGGGCCCACGAGCATGAAGCGCTGGTGGACCATGCCGATGCCCAGGCGCAGGGAGCGGGCCGGGGAGTCCAGGCGCACCGGGACCCCGCGCAGGAGGATGGTCCCGGCGTCCGGGCGGCGGCTCCCGGCCAGCATGCCCATGAGCGTGCTCTTGCCCGCCCCGTTCTCGCCCAGCAGGGCGTGGACCCGGCCCGCGTACAGGTCCAGGTCCACGGCGTCGTTGGCCGTGAACGGCCCGAAGCGCTTGGTCAGGCCCCGGCAGGCGAGGAGCGGCGTGTCATGCGGCATGGCGAAAAAGGGGACCGGAAGCCGGTCCCCCGGTTGCGCGTCGGAACGCTAGTTCGGCAGCTTGCCGCCGACGCCCTTGACGAACCACTGCATGGTCAGCAGATCCTTGTCCGAGGCCTTCTGGCCCGCGGCGATGCGTTCCTTGCCGGACTGGTCCAGGATGGGACCGGCGAAGGACTCGTCCTGGCCCTTCTCCATCCGGGCCGCCACGGCCTGGACCTTGTCGCGCACGGCCTGGGGCACGGCCTTGCCCAAGGGCGAAAGCCCGACGACCCCGTCCTCCATGCCGCCGAAGTACTCCACCGGCTTCCAGGTTCCGTCCAGAACCTTGCGGACCTGGTCCACATAGACCCGGCCCCAGTGGAAGACCGTGGAGACCAGCGCGCAGTCCGCGCCGTAACGGGCCACGTCGTCGCAGTAGCCGACGGCGGCCACGCCCTTGGCGCAGGCGGCCTTGGCGCTGTCGGGCGTGTCGGCCATCTGGCGGATGAGGTCGTGGCCCCGGCCCGCCAGGGTTTCGGCCAGGGTGGTTTCGTTGACCGGATCGCGCCAGGCCTTGAGCCAGACCACGGTGTTCACCTTGGCCGGGTCGTGGGTGGCCTTGGCCTCGCCCAGGCCGCGCAGCAGGCCCAGGGTGAAGGCGTTGATCCCGCGCACCACTTCGGGGATGGGCTGGGTGGCCACGGTGCCCACGTTCTTGTAGCCCATGAGTCCGGCCAGGTAGCCCGCCAGATACTCGGTCTGCTCGATGCGGATCATGTAGGTGCCCATGTTCGGCCGGGTCTTGTAGCCCGCGCAGTGCATGAACTTCACCTTGGGGAACTCCCCGGCCACCTTGTACATGGCGTCCATGTGCGTGAAGGTGGTGCCGAAGACGATGTCGCAGCCCTGCTGGGCGTAGGAGCGGATGACCCGCTCGGAGTCGGCCGGGCTCATGACGTTCTCGGTGTAGGACACCTCCACCTTGTCGCCCAGCTCCTTCTTGAGCTGTTCGATGCCCGCGTAATGGCTGGCGGTCCAGCCCTGGTCGTTGATCGTCTCCAGCAGCACGAAGGCCACCCGGACCTTGTTTCCCGCGAACGCGGCCGAGGCGGCCAGCAGCACCAGCGCGACGGCCAGCGCCGCCATGAGGATTCTCTTCATCTCCCTCGCTCCTTGTTTGTCCGTGCGGGCGCATCCGGCCGCGCCGCTCCATCTGCGGACATACCCGATATTTCCCCGGCCCGCAAAGCCCTGGCATCCCGGCGGGATGCGCGGTGGAACCGATCGAGGGAGCGGAATCCAGGGGGAGTGATTCCCGATCGTTTTCTTGCTACTTGAACCGTCCTGCGACATACTGCCCGCGCAGCGAAATACGGGCAGGCCGTTCCGCCCCTCAGCGAGGGGCGTGGAATATCCCAGCAACCCGAACCCTGGAGAGCACCATGAAACGCATTCTTTCCCTGTTCCTCGCCGCCGCTCTGCTGGTCTCCTTCGCGGGAGCAGCCTCGGCCAAGAAACTCATCGTGGCCACGGACACCAACTTCCCGCCCTTCGAATTCAAGGATCCGGCCTCCGGCAAGCACACCGGCTTCGACGTGGAGCTGTGGGACGCCATCGCCAAGAAGATCGGCGCGGAGTACGACCTCCAGCCCATGGACTTCAACGGCATCATTCCCGGCCTCCAGTCCGGCCAGATCGACGTGGGCATCGCGGGCATGACCATCAAGCCCGAGCGCGCCAAGGTCGTGGACTTCTCCGACCCCTACTACAACGCGGGCCTGCTCATCCTGGTCAAGAGCGACAACAAGGACATCACGGACGTGAAGAGCCTGGCCGGCAAGGTCGTCTCCACGAAGCTCGGCACCACCAGCGAGGACTTCGTGAAGAAGGAGGCCGGAGCCAAGGACGTGAAGCTCTTCCCGAACAACGACGCCATGTTCATGGAGCTGCTCTCCGGCGGCGCCGACGCCGTGGTCTTCGACTCCCCGGTGGTCTCCGACTTCATGCGCACCGCGGGCAAGGGCCAGGTCAAGGTCGTCGGCCCCCTGTACCAGGGCCAGTCCTACGGCATCGCCTTCCCCAAGGGCAGCGGCCTGAAGGCCAAGGCCGACGCGGCCCTGAAGGCCCTCAAGGACAGCGGCGCCTACCGCACCCTGTATATGAAGTGGTTCGGCACGGAGCCGAAGTAACCCCAACGCCTTTCACGACCGAGGCCCGGACGCCTAGGCGTCCGGGCCTCGGTCCCGCCTTGAGACGAGGTTCCCATGGCCTTTCAGTTTGAACCAAGCGTGGTCATCGAGACTTTTCCCATGCTCATGCGCGGGCTGAAGTTCACCGTGCTCATCACGGTGGGCGGCCTGAGCTTCGGCTTCCTCCTGGGAGCCCTCTTCGGGCTCATGAAACTGGCCCGCTCCCCCTGGCCCCGCAAGCTGGCCGGAGCCTACATCGAGACCATCCGGGGCACGCCCATGCTCGTGCAGGCCATGTTCCTGTATTACGGCGTGCCCATGGCCCTGGGCATCCGCATCCACCCCCTGCTGGCGGGCGGCCTCGTCATCGCCGTCAACTCCGGGGCCTACATCGCGGAGATCGTGCGCGGAGCCATCCAGTCCATCCATTCGGGCCAGACCGAGGCCGGACGCTCCATCGGCCTCACCGGCTTCCAGACCATGCGCTACATCATCTGGCCCCAGGCCTTCCGGCGCATGATCCCGCCCCTGGGCAACCAGTTCATCATCAGCCTCAAGGACACCTCCCTGCTCATGGTCATCGGCGTCGGCGAACTGCTGCGCACCGGCCAGGAGATCGTGGCCGTGAACTTCCGGGCCTTCGAGGTCTATCTGGCCGTGGCCCTGGTCTACCTCGTCATGACCCTGAGCATCGCCGAGGCTCTGAAGCGGCTGGAGCGCCGCCTGCGCATCCGCCAGTAAGGATCATCGCATGATACGCATCACCAACCTGCACAAGCGCTTCGGCGACCTGGAAGTCCTCAAGGGCATCAACCTGCACGTCCGGCCCGGCGAGGTGGTCTGCATCATCGGCCCCTCGGGTTCGGGCAAGTCCACCGCCCTGCGCTGCATCAACCGCCTGGAGGAACCCTCCAGCGGGAACATCGTGGTGGACGGCCACGACATCATGGCCCCGGCCACGGACATCAACATGGTCCGCAGCGAGGCGGTCATGGTCTTCCAGCAGTTCAACCTCTTCCCGCACATGAGCGTGCTGGACAACGTGACCATCGGCCCCATCAAGGTGCGCGGCATGGCCCGCGCCAAGGCCGAGGATCTGGCCCTGGACCTGCTGGGCAAGGTCGGCCTGGCCGGCAAGGCCCAGACCTACCCGGACCAGCTCTCCGGCGGCCAGAAGCAGCGCGTGGCCATCGCCCGGGCGCTCTCCCTGCGACCCAAGGTCATCCTTTTCGACGAACCCACCTCGGCCCTGGACCCCGAACTGGTGGGCGAGGTGCTGGAGGTCATGAAGCAGCTGGCCCGCGAGGGCATGACCATGGTGGTCGTGACCCACGAGATGGGCTTCGCCCGCGAGGTGGCCGACCGCGTGCTGTTCATCGACGAGGGCCGCATCCAGGAAGAAGGCCCGGCCAAGGAGTTCTTCGCCAGCCCGAAGAACCCCCGCCTGCGGGACTTCCTGGGCAAGGTCATCCCGCACTGACATCGGGGCCCGGCCACGCCGGGCCTTTTCTTTATCCCCCGCGCCTTTTCCGCCCCGGGCCCGACTTCCCGCTTGCGCCCGCATTCCCCTGTAGATAGAGTGCCTTACCATCAGAGGCCCGGCGCGACGCGGACGGGCCCACACCTTTGGCAAGCGAGGCCAACATGGGATTCAGCCTCAAGGACATCCTCCACGGCAACGCCCGCCAGCTCCTGCGGCTGGAGACCGATCCCGGGCTGGGCTGCACCGAACCGGCGGCCATCGGACTCTGCGCCGCCACCGCCGCCGCCCTGCTCCCCCCGGGCTCGGCCATCGAGTCCGTGCGGGTGGAGACCGACCCGAACATCTACAAGAACGCCATGGGCGTCATCGTGCCCAACTCGGGCTCCGAGTCCGGGGTCGCCCTGGCGGCGGCCATGGGCGCGGCGGCCGGCGACCCGGCGAAAAAACTCCAGGTCTTCGCCTCCGTGGCCTCCGAGGGTCTGGAGCGGGCCAAGGCCCTGCTCCGCGCGGGCAAGGTTCAGGCGGGCATCGCCCCGGATGTCCAGGGCCTGTTCGTCAAGGTCACGCTGACCTCCGACGGCCATGAAGCCACAGCCACGGTGGCCGGACGCCACGACCGGGTGGTGGCCCGCACCCTGGACGGCAAGGAGCTGGGCGGCGACGCCTGCGACGGCGGCGGCGCGTCCGACGGGGGGCTGGAGGGCCTGGAGCAATGGCTCCTGGGCCTGACTCTGGACGACCTCGTGGACCTGGTGGACGGCATGGACGCCACGGACCTGAATTACATCCGCGAGGGCCTGGCCCTGAACGAGGCCCTGGTGGAATACGGCCTGGCCCACGGGCCGGGCATCGGCGTGGGCCGCGCCCAGCTCGGGCTCCTGCGCCAGGGCCTGCTCAAGAAGGACGTCTGCGTCTGGGCCGGCATCCGCACCGCCTCGGGCATCGACTCGCGCATGGGCGGCGTGCCCCTGCCGGCCATGACTCTGGCGGGATCGGGCAACCAGTGCATCGCCTCGGGCATCCCCGTGGCCTCGGCCGCCGAATTCGCGGCCGTGGAGGACAAGGATCTCATGCCCCGGGCGGTCATGCTCAGCTATCTCGTGACCTGCTCCATCAAGATCGGCGTCGGGCGGCTCTCCGCGCTCTGCGGCAGCGGCGTGGCCGGAGGCGCGGGCGTGGCCGCGGCCACGGCCTACCTCTTCGGCGGCACGGTGGAGAAGATCGGCGGAGCGGTGAAGAACCACATCGCCTGCTCCTGCCCGGTGGCCTGCGACGGAGCCAAGACCGGCTGCGCCCTGAAGGTCGGGGAGATGGTCGCCTCGGCCGTGAAGAGCGGGCTCCTGGCCCTGGGCGGCTGCATCGTCCGGGGCACCGACGGCGTGGTGGACCCGAGCGCCGAGCAGACCATGCGCAACCTGGGGCTGGTGGCCCGCAAGGGCCTGGCCGGACTGGACCCTGTGATCCTGGACATCATGCTCAACAAGAAACTCTAGGAGCGCCACATGGCCGCGACCACCGGCAAGGCCTCCGTGCCGACCATGTCCCTGCTCGTCACGGGCAATCTCCTGGGTGCGGGAATCCTGGCCCTGCCCGTGAACCTGGGCCCGGCGGGCATGATCCCGGCGGCCGCTGGCATCGTCCTGGTCTGGGCCATCATGCTGGCCAGCGCCTGGATCCTGGTCGGCCAGGACGATCTCGTCCAGGGCGACTCCGGCGGACTGCCTTCCTTCTTCGGCGCCAAGATGGGCCCGGCGGCCAAGTGGCTGGCCGTGGCGGCGGACCTCGTCGTGTTCTACGGCGTGCTCACGGCCTACCTCACGGGCACCACCACCATCCTCACCAACCTGTTCATTCTGCCCGTGTCCAAGCCCGTGGCCACCCTGGCCTACTTCGTCATCGTGGCCGGACTCACCGGCTTCGGCATGAGCCTTTTGCGGCGCTGCAACACGGTCATCCTGGTCTGCATGGGCCTGACCTTCTCGGCCATGGTGGCCATGACCCTGGGCCACGTGGAGCCGGCCCGGGCCTTGCCCATGCGCTGGGGGTTCCTGCCCGCGGCCATGCCCGTGGCCCTGACCGCCTTCCTGTTCCACAACCTCATCCCGACGCTCTGCCGGGAGATGGGCGACCGCGCGGCCGTCCGGAGAGCCGTCCTCTACGGCTCGCTCATCGGCCTGGCCATGAACCTGGCCTGGACCGGAGCCGTGTTCTGCTCCCTGCCCATGCAGGGCCCGGAGAGCATTTCCCTGCTCTGGGCCTACAAGGCCAACCTTCCGGCCACGGTGCCCCTGTCCCTGCTGCTCGACTCCAAGCTCTTCACGAACATCGGGCTGATCTTCGCCATCCTGTCCATGAGCGCGGCCTTCCTGGCCAACGGCACAGCACTCCAGGACTTCCTTCTGGACCTGACCAGCACCTATCTGCGCACACGCAGCAAGATCCTCATCTGGGCCCTGGCCTTCCTGCCTCCGCTCCTGGTTTCGATCTTCTATCCGGGAATCTTCCTGACGGCCATGAACCTGGTGGGCGGGGTGGGCATCTGCCTGCTCTTCGGCGTGTTGCCGGGCTTTCTCCTGCTGCGCCAGGCCACGGGCCCCAAGCGGATTCTGGCCGTGGCCCTGCTGGTTCTGTTCGGCGCGGTGCTCGTGTTCGAATTAGGCCAGGAACTGGGCCTGACCAACATCCACCCGGACGTGGAGTACTGGACCCAGTTCGTGAACTGACCCCCATACGACGCGAAAAGGCCCCGGAACCCCACGACGGCGGATCCCGGGGCCTTTCTTCCCGTCTCCGGCTCCAGGGCTCAGGCCCCGCGCAGAACCTCGGCCAAGGCGGCCGTGAATTCCTCCATGACCGGGGCGAGGCCCAGGGTCACGCGGATCCAGTTGGGAAAACGGAAGCCGGTCATGGTCCGCACCATGACGCCCCGACGCATGAGTTTGCGGTAGAGGAGCGTGTCCGGGAGCTTCGTGCGCAGCATGAGGAAGTTGCCCTCCCCGCCGATGTGCTCCAGGCCCAGGTCCACGCAGGCGCGGCGCACGATCTCCCGGGCGGCGGCGACCATCTCGCGGGTGGCCTTCATGTGCCCGCCGTCGTCTTCCACGGCGGCCCGGGCCGCCTCCTGGCCCAGGGTGTTCACCGAGTAAACCACATGGGTCCGGCGGATGAGGTCCACCACCTCCGGCGCGCCGCAGAGGTAGCCCACGCGCAGGGCCGCCAGCCCGTACATCTTGGAGAAGGTGCGGAAGACCACCACGTTGGGATGCCGCTCCAGCAGGTCCATGCCGTCCGGGAATCCGGGCGTGTCCACGAACTCCCGGTAGGCCTCGTCCACCACCACCAGAGCCCGGCCGCCCACGGCGGCCAGGAAGCGCTCCATGCGCCCCTCGTCCCACCACGTCCCGGTGGGATTGTTGGGGTTGCAGACGAAGAAGATCTTGGTCCGGCCGTCGGCGGCGGCCAGCATCCCCTCGGGGTCGAAGCCCCAGTCCCTGAGCGGGGCCAGGCGTGCCTGGAAACCCGAGAAGTCGGCCACCCACTCGTAGACCGCGAAGGTCTTGTCCGCGGTCACGATGTTGTCGCCCGGGCCGCAGAAGGCCTTGATCACGCTGGCGATGACCTCGCAGGAGCCGTTGCCCACCAGGAAGCGGTCCGGGTCCTTGCCGAAGGCCCGGCCCAGGGCCTGTCGCAGGAGGTAGGAATCGCCGCTGGGGTAGATGGCCGCGCGGGGCGGGGCGAACTCCGCGATGACGGCCCGGGACGCGGGCGTCGGGCCCAGGGCGTTCTCGTTGTTGTTCAGCCGGTGCAGATGCGTGACGCCGTACTGACGCGCCAGAATGGGATCGGGGCGGCTGGGGGTGTAGGCCTGGAAGCCCCGGACATACTCCGGGGCCAGATCAACGAGGCTGGGGGTCATGCTCGAAGACCGCCTCGTCGGACACGCCGGAATGGGGCAACACCAGCCGGGGAGTGAACCCGGCCGCCAGCAGCGCCGGGGTCATGGCCGCCTGCCAGGACCAGGCCATGTCCAGGTAGAAAAGGATGTCCGGGATTCCCTCCCGCCGCAACGCCTCCACGTGCCGCCCGAGATTTTCGGCCAGATCCCGGCCCCCCAGCAGGGGCCGCAGCACGGCCAGCCCGCGCCGCAGGTCCAGCTCCGTGGAGAGCAGGGAGTGCTCGCGTTCCCGGCCCTCGTCGGGGTCCGGGGACAGGATGTCGCGCATGAAGGCCAGGCGGTCGTACTCGCGCTCCAGAAAGGAGGCCAGGTCCGGGTGGGCCCAGACCGCCGCGCCCTCATCCTCACGCAGGGAGCGGTAGAAGGCGGCCTGCTCGGCCACCTCGCCCCCGGCCGTGAAGAACAGCGACCCGAGGGGCTCGAAGTACTCGGCCGGCAGATCGGCGGTGGGTCGTTCGCTCACGGCGCAGACGGCCTTGGTGCGCGCCACTCGGGCCAGGAATCCCTCCGCCAGCAGGCGGCCGATCTCCGGCCCGCGCTCGGGGTCCAAAACATAGGGCCCGGAAAAGAGCACTCCCTGTCCGCCCGGGGAACGCCAGAGCAGGAGCCCGGCCGGACGGCCGCCGGAGTCGGTGACGGCCAAGGCCGAATAGAGGCCCGCCTCGACCATGTCCACCAACCGGCCCGGGTTGAAGAAACCCTTGGGGCAGAGCCGCGCGGGATAGCGCCCGGCCGCCAGCATGGCCGCGTGGCGCAGGGTCTCGGAGGTCGGAGCCTCGGAGAGTGTGAACGGCGGCGTCAGCTTCGGCGTCTCGCGCAACGCCTCGGCCGCTGGATATTCGCGGTCCACCTCGGCGGCGAGCAGGACGTCGTCCTTGCCCAAGAGGGTCAGGCGGCAGCGGTCGGTGAAGCGCGCGGCCAAAACGAGGCCCATCTCTCCACCGTCGCCGGGGGCCACCCCGGCGGCGTAGTTCAACGCCCGCAGATCCAGGTGCTCGGCCCGGAAGCGGAATTCCGCCCGCGCGGCCGGTCCCAGGCGGCGCAGGGTCAGGCCCAACGGCTCGTCCCGGCGCGCCTCGCGGCGCAGATATTCGAAGAACTCCTCCACGGCCAGGGCCAGCCGGGGCACACGCGCCTCGCCCAGGCCGAAGGCCCGTCCGGCGGCCTCGGCGGCGGCCACGGCCACGGACAGGAATTCCGCCTCGGGCGGCAGTTCCAGCTTGAGAATCCCTTCCATCGCCGCGTTCACCCGATCCTCCTTCAGCCGAAGGCCAGGACGAGGACGTTGGCCTCGCCCCGGCGCTCGTAGCGCGCGTGCGAGGTCACGGTCTTGATGAAGAACACGCCGAGACCTCCCGGCTCACGCTCGTCCAGCCCGGCCGTCAGGTCCGGCACGGCGGCCTCGGACAGGGGGTCGTAGACGCCGCCCCAGTCCGTGATGCTCAGGGCGAAAGCCCCGGGCTCGCCGGACAGCGGGCAGGCCACCTCCACCTCGCCCTGCCCCCCGGGATAGGCGTAGTGGAAGATGTTGACCAAGGCCTCCTCCAGGGCCAGCTCCACCTTGGAGAGGGCCTCCGGAGGCAGATGCCCGGCAGCGCGCTCGATCACGAAGACCCGCAGCGGCTCCAGGCTTTCCATGACGGCGGGCAGCCGCAAAGCCTGGGTTCCGCCGGTCAGGTCGCGCACCTCGCCGCCCTGGAAGCGCAGGGCCAGCATGGTGATGTCGTCGGACTGCTCGGCCCCGCCGGTGAAGGCTGCCACCGAGACGCCCACGGCGTCGATGACCTCCCGGGCGGGGCGGCCGGGGAGTCCGGCCAGGGTCTGGAGCAGACGATCCTCGCCGTAGAGTTCCTCGGCCCCGTTCATGGCCTCGGTGACGCCGTCGGTGTAGACGAAGAGCGTGTCCCCGGGATTCATGACGAAGCGTTCGGTGGTGTAGCGGACGCCGGGCATGGCTCCGGCCACGGGCTCGCGCAGCACGGGCAGCCAGCCCGTCTCCCCGCCGGCCCGGACGAACACCGGCGGGTTGTGCCCGGCCGAGGCCCACTCCACCTCGCCGGTGCGGAAGTTCAGAACCGCGCAGAAGATGGTCACGAACATGCAGGAGTCGTTCTCCTCGGCCAGGTCGTCGTTGACCTTGGAGAGAATCTCGCCGGGGGTGTGGACCTGATCGGCCACGGCCTTCATGAGCGTCTTGGCCACGGCCATGAAGAAGGCGGCCGGGACGCCCTTGCCCGAGACGTCGCCCACCAGGAAGCAGAAGCGGTCCTCGCCCAGGAGGAAGAAATCGTAGAGGTCGCCGCCAACCTCGCGGGCCGGAACGATGCCCGCGAAGATGTCGAACTGGGTATGCTGCGGGAAGGGCGGGAAGATCTTCGGCAGGATGCCCATCTGAATGTCGTGGGCGATGCGCAGCTCGCTCTCGATGCGCTCCTTGGCGGCCGTGGTGCTGGTCAGGTCTCGGATGTAGTCCTTGAGCGAGGCGGTCATGTGGCCGAAGGCCCGGGTCAGGTCGCGCACCTCGTCGTCGCGCTTCACCTCGGGCAGGACCGCGTCCAGATTTCCGGCCGCGATCTCCCCGGTGGCCTGGGAGAGCCGCCGCAGGGGCCGGGTGATGGAGCCGGCGATGATCCCGGCCAGGGCGGCCAGGGCCAGGAAGCCCGCCACGCCCAGGCCCGTGGTGATGGCGGTCATGCGCCGCACGTCGGTCAGCAGTTCGTCCCGGGGATAGAACACGCCCAGGGACCAGCCGCTGCTGGGCAGGGGGGCATAGAAAAGAAACCCCGCGCGGCCGGAGGTGGGGCTCACGGCCTCCACGAAACGCGAGCCGCCGCGGATCATGTCCCGGCCGACGGCCCGAAGCTCCGAGTCATGCCGCTCCTCGGCAAGGGTGAAGATGGTTTCGTTGAGCACCAGGGACATGTCCGGGTGGGTCACATAGACCCCGCTCTGGGAAACCATGAAGGCGTATCCGGTCTCCAGCACGCGCACCTCGGAGACGATCCGACGCAACCACTCCAGGGACACGTCCACGGTGACCACGCCGGTGAAGCGGCGCTCACCGTCCGCCTCGCGCCAGAAGGGCACGGAGTAGGTGGTCATGAGGATGTTGCCGCCCCCCTCGTCGAAATAGGGCTCGGTCCAGACCGGGCGCAGCAGTTCCCGGGGGAGCTGGTACCAGTCCTGATAGAAATAGCGGTAGGAGTCCCCGCCGAGCATGGTTTCGCGAATGTCGGCCCCGTCGCGGTAGAGATAGGGGGCGTAATACAGGCTCTTGCCGTCGAAGCCGTAAGGCTCGAAAGCCACGGCCGTGGCGTAGACCTCGGGCGTGTCGGCCAGGATGCGGCGGCCCAGGCGCAGGATCTCCGGCTTGGACAGGGGCGCGTTCTCCAAGGCGTAGGCCGTGCTCCAGGGCACCTTCTGGAGGGTCGAAAGCACGGACTCGATCCGGTTCACCGTGGCCTGGGCCTGGTTGCGCGCGTTCTCCTCGACCTTGTCCAGGATGATGTCCCGGCAGACCTTGTAGGTA
Source organism: Desulfovibrio aminophilus DSM 12254 (assembly GCF_000422565.1). Taxonomy (NCBI): domain Bacteria; kingdom Pseudomonadati; phylum Thermodesulfobacteriota; class Desulfovibrionia; order Desulfovibrionales; family Desulfovibrionaceae; genus Desulfovibrio; species Desulfovibrio aminophilus. The sequence continues at coordinate 362,637 of NZ_KE383875.1, forward strand.
TATGCCGAAACCCCGCCGAGGACCGCCGCCGCGCCGAGCAGCACGAGCAGGGCCAGCCGGGGCGCGATGCCGCCGAGCCTCATGGCGTGGCCTCCCGCGCGAAGCGCTCATAGGTGGGTGCGAAGGGGATCAGGCCCCGCTCCAGAAGCGCCGCGGCCATGCGCTGGTAGCCCAGCCGGTCCAGTTTGCCCATGCGGGCCTCGCCGCCGCCCCGGCGGTTCCCCGCGGGCATGACGATGTCGCGCATGCGCGCCAGCATCCAGCGCTGATGCGCGCGATTGGCCGGAACCCTGGCCTCCCGCATGCGGGAGAGCATGATTTCCAAGGCCTCCTCGGGATTGTCGAAGGCGTAGCGCCAGCCGCGCAGGGTGGCCGCGACCACGGCCCGGCACATCTCCGGATCCTCGTCCCAGGTGGTCTGGAGGCAGTAGATGCCGTCCTCCGGATAGTTCAGCTCCAGGTCGGAGAAGGAGAAGACCGTCAACTCCGAAGGGTCCAGCCCGGAGGCCAGAAGCGTGTGGTATTCGTTGTACCACATGGCCGAGACGGCGGCCACGCCGCCGCGCAGAAAGAGGTTCACGGTGCTTCCCTGGGGCACGAGTTCCGGGATGACGCCCAGGCGCTGGAACAAAGCCATGGGCTGGAGTTGGAACTCGTTGTCCCAGATGCTCACGCGCCTTCCGCCCAGGTCGCGGGGTGAGACGATGCCCGAGTCCTTGCGGGCCACGAGCATGAGCGCCGAACGCTGGACGATCTGGGCCAGATGCACGATGGGCATGCCCTCGGCGCGGCGCTGGACGCCCGTGGCCAGGAACATGGTGGCGAACTCCACCTCTCCTTCGGCCAGTTCGCGCGACGCCAGGATGTCCGGGCCGCCGGCCCGAATCTTCAGATCCACCCCGGCCTCGCGGTAGAAGCCCTTGTCCTGGGCCACATAGTAGCCCGCGAACTGGGCCTGGGGCAGCCATTGCAGAAGCAGGACGGCCTGTTTCATGGCCAGGGCGCAGTTCGGAAGGCACAGCGTCAGGGCCAGCGCCAGAACGGCGACCGGGCCGAGAAACCTGCGTCCGTGCCTGAAATCGTTCGTCATCGTATCCGTCTTCGTACACGCAAGGGGCGTACGCTGTCCACCGCCTCCGCGCGACGAAATGACGCCGGATGTCAGCGCCCCTGGGGCTCGGCGCAGGGACTCGCGACAAGCCCGGCCCCGTTCACGGTGCCGGCGGTCCCCTGCGGAGCGCTGCCCAGGGCCAGCTCCTGGAGTTCCTCCAGGTACTTGCGGGAATAGTCGAGATAAAAGGCCAGGGCCTTGGAGAAATCCTTGCCCACCAGCCCGTCAAGGAAAAGCTGGCTGATCTCCTTGGCCTCCAGCAGCACGTATTGGGAGAGGATGAAGACCTTGCGTTCCTCCTGGGTCATCTCCCGCAGGCAGCGCTTGAGCACGCTCTTGGCCCGGGGCTGGTACCACCAGAAATACAGAAGATCGAGGGCGTTGACCGCCACGATCTTGTCGAAGTCCCGGCCCTCGGAGGCGATGGTCGAGAGGAACTCCCGGGGCGACTCCAGCATCCGCAGCACGTCCTGGCGCGGGAAAAGCATCTCCAGCCGCGCGTATACCTTGAAGATCTGCTCGATCTTGCCGGTGTAATCCCAACGCCGCATGCGCATGTTCTGGCCCCGGTCCGCCAGCCCCTCGATGACGGCCGCCACGGTGTCCGAGGCCAGCTTGGAGATGATCGCCGCCCACTGCTGGAGGATGGCGTTGACGCCGACGACTCCGACCCAGCCCAGGACCACGCCGAGCACGTCGTTGAGGGCCAGGGCCACGGGAATGGAAAGCACCGAACGGAAGAGGTTGGCCACAGCCGCCGCCCGGGGCAGCCCGCGGAACAGGTTGTGGCTCATGAGGTACAGGCCGTTGGCCAGGGCCATGAACGCATACAGCCCCAGGGGACTCGTCGTGGTGTTGATGGACAGGCCCCGGTCCAGGATCACGGTCTTCACCAGCCAGTCCAGCAGGGGCACGGAGAAGCCGGTGTAGAGCAGCGAGTCGGCCACCCGCTCCCAGCTCACGTAGTCCCGCCAGCGCAGCAGCGGGGAACGGCGGAATCCGCCCGAACCGAGCACGGACTGGATGACGTTGCGCACACCGGTGATGGCGAACCAGATGAAGGCCCCGCCGTAGGCCAGCAGCCACCAGTCCTTGCTGAGAAGGAAGGTCAGGCAGGCGGGCACGAAGCCGAGCAGGATCTTGAGCGAGTTCTTGAGCCAGCTGTTCAGGTAGCGCAACGGGATGGCTCGATGGGATTCCCGCGGCTCACACGGGCTGTAGGCCTTGGGCGGATCCTTCTGCACCCCGCCCAGGGTGTAGATGTTGCTCTCCTCCGGCCGGGAGGCCGCGTAGTCCTGGACCACCCAGTCGCGCGCCACGCGGGTGAAGAGCCGTCGGCCGCCGGGCAGGCGGCCGAGCAGCCCGAGACCGCGCCGGGTGAAGCCGCCGCCCTCCCTGGGGCGGAAGGTCTCGCGCAGGAAGGCCTTGGCCCGCACGGGAATGCGCCGCCGCGTGGACTGAATGGAGTCCAGGGCCTTCTGGCCCCGTACCGGCAGGGTCTCGCGGATCACGTAGCCCATGCCGTGCAGCCGGTGGGACTGGCCCGTGGAGTCCGTGCCCACCCGCGACTTGAGCGGGGTATACTTGTAGTAGGACTGGAAGCCGGGGATGTCGCAGAGGATGCGCTCCAGGACGCGCACGCGCTCGGCGGCGTCCGCGGCGGCGGAGGTCTCGGTCTTGGCGATGACGCCCTGGATGAAACGCTTCAGGCGCACCACGTTCTGGGAGTTGATGGCCGCCTGGAGCTCCAGGATGCGCTCGTTGTCCACGGCCTTGCCCAGGGCGCAGTCCTTGAGGTTGAAGACCTCCAGGTGGGTCACGCGGCCCTGGCAGCCGTAGAGGATTTCCAGCACATCCTCGGCCCGCAGCCGGGACAGGCTGAGCACGATGCGGAAACCGGCGTGCAGCTGGGTCAGGCCCTCGGCCAGTTCGGCCGGCCCCAGGGTCAGGAGCCAGGGCACGTCCGGGCCGTCGTCCGGCACGTTGGGGTCGGGCAGGTCCGGGTTGCGGCCGGGCTCCAGGTAGGTCTCGATGAGCGACTCCGGGGTCAGCTCGTTCATGTCCCGCACGAGATCGTCGAGCCCTCGGCGCTCCTCGCTGTCCGGGAGGGCGCAGTAGGCCGAGAGACGCTGGGCCCGCTCGGCCAGAAGCGGCGTCAGGGCGTCGTGAATGAACTTGCCCAGGTGCAGGAGCGAGGCTTGGCCCGTGCCGATGGAGGCCAGGAAGTCGTCCTTCTCCAGGGGGTCGAGCTGAATGCCGAAGCGCTCGTTGAGGGCCAGCCGGTGGCTCGAGTTGAAGGACTCGAAGACACGCATGACGTAGCGCTGGTGGTACTGGGAGACCTTCTGGCCCTCGGCCATGAAGGCGGCCACCTGGGGGTCGGCCAGGAAGCGCAGATACTCCTGGGTGTCGGTGTTCTCGCGCGAGGCCAGGATGAGCTTCAGGTAGCGGCCCCGGAAACGCGGCGAGAACTCGATGCCGATGCGCACGTTCATGCCCATGATGGCGGCCGCCTCGAGCAGTTCCTCGGCCACCTCCTTGGTCACGTAGTTGTAGTAGATGACCGTGAGCCGGCGGATGCCCTTGATCCAGGCGTCCATGATGAGGTGCGTGGCGGACTTGCGCCCCTTGGTGTTGGCGTCGTGCACGTGGTCGTCGAAGGCGACCTGGTTCCACTCCTCGGGCATCTCGATGAGGTGGTACTTGCGCAGCTGGGCGTGGATCACGCGGGGCTTGCCCGTGGCCGCGGAACGGAAGTCGCGGGCCAGCTTGAGCTGGGCCACGTGGTCGCCCCGGCCGCGCACCAGTTCCTTCATGATCTGCAGGAGCACCCGGGCGGTGTTGCGCCGCAGACTGCTGGTGGCCGTGGTCAGAACCTCGTCGCGCAGGGTCCGCAGGGCGTCCAGGCGATCCTCGGTGCGCCCCGTCTCCAGGGAGCCGAGCAGGTGCACGACCGCGTAGGCCACGCGCAGGCCCTTGGTGGCGGCCATCTCCTTGATGCCGTGGGGATGGAGGTAGGAGGACAGGAGCTTCTTGAGGCTCGGGTAATCCTTGCGGCTCAACACGTCGTTGACGATGTTGAGCAGGTCGAAGTCCCGCGTGTCGAAGTACCCGCGAGGAAGCTTGCGGAACTGCCCCGAGTCCATGCGCGAAAGCCTTCCCTTCTTCCGGCCGGAAAACCGCGACGGACCCGCCTCCATCGCGACGCCCCCCGAAGACGAAATCTAACGCCACGACAACGCAGCGTTCTTTTTTTCACAACCTCGACATCTTTTGCCCCGCTGTCAAGCTGAAAAGCGCATCCTCCCGGCATCTCGCCGGAAAAAAGGCCCTTTCAGCCCGAGGCCGAGTTTTCTACTCGGCCTCGCCGGCCCCGCGGGCCCGGCCGAAGGCCCGGTCCAGCAGCCGTTGCAGCTTGTCCAGGTAGATGTAGTACACCGGGGTCAGGTAGAGGGTCAAAAGCTGGGAGACCAGCAGGCCGCCGACCACGGCCAGGCCCAGGGGACGCCGGGACTCGGCTCCGGCGCCGAAGCCGATGGCGATGGGCAGGGTGCCCATGAGCGCGGCCATGGTGGTCATCATGATCGGCCGGAAGCGCACCAGCGCGCCGTCGAAGATGGACTGTTCGGCGGTCTTGCCCTCCTTGCGCTCGGCCTCCACCGCGAAGTCGATCATCATGATCGCGTTCTTCTTCACGATGCCGATGAGCATGATGATGCCCACGAAACCGTAGATGTCCAAGTCCAGACGGAAGAGCAGCAGGGTCAGCAGCGCGCCCACGCCCGCCGCCGGCAGGCCGGAGAGGATGGTCAGGGGGTGGATGAAGCTCTCGTAGAGCACGCCGAGCACGATGTAGATGACCACGATGGAAAGGATGACCAGGGCCAGAAGGCCCTTGAACGAGGACTGGAAGGCCTGGGCCGTGCCCTGGAAGCTGGTGGAGAAGGTGCCCGGCAGCATCTCCGAGGCCAGGCCCTGGACCCGGGGCATGGCGTCGCCCAGCGACAGGCCCGGAGCCAGGTTGAAGGACACGGTCACGGAAGGCATCTGGCCGGTGTGGTTGATGGACTGCGGCCCGACCCCCACGCCCACCTTGGTCAGGGTGTCCAGGGGGGCCAACGTGCCGCTCTTGGTGCGGATGTAGAGCATGGACAGGGCCCCCGGGTCGGCCTGGTAGCGCGGCAGGAGCTCCATCTGCACCGGGTAGTCGTTGGTGCTGGCGTAGATGGTCGAGATCTCCCGCGTGCTGAAGGCCGAGGCCAGGGCGTCCTCGATCTGGAAGGCCGTGACGCCCAGCGCCGCCGCCCGGTCGCGGTCGATGTCCAGGACGACCTCGGGGTTGGAGATCTCCAGGTCGCTGCTCACGTCCTGCAGGCCGGGAAGTTCATGCATGCGGGCCTCGAAGGCCGTCGCGTACTGGTAGAGCTCCTCGGTGTCCGGATTTTGGAGCGTGAACTGGTAGAGAGCGCGGGCGCTCCGCCCGCCCACGTTGATGGTCGGGGGCACCACGAGCATGACCCGCAGGCCGGAAATCGAGGACAGCTTGGCGCGCATGGACTGCACGAACTGCTGGGCCGAAAGGGGCCGCTCCTTGCGCGGCTTGAGCTGGATGAACACGCGGCCGCTGTTGCTCGAGGGGTTGGGACCGCCCGCGCCCACCAGGGTGGTGAATTTGCCGACGTTGGGGTCGGCCAGGAGTATCTCGTTGACGCGCTTGTGCCGGGCCACCATCTCCTCGAAGGGGACGCCCTGTTCGGCCATGGTCGTGCCGGAGACTTGGCCGGTGTCCTCGGAAGGAAGGAATCCCTTGGGCGTGATGGAGAAGAGCCAGCCGGTGAGGACCAGCAGGCCGAAGGAGGCGTAGAGGGTCAGGCGGCGGTGGCGCAGGACGAGGCGCAGGGTCCGCTCGTAGGCCGCCAGCGACCGATCGAAGAAGGATTCGGCGAAGTCGTGGAACCGCCCCTTGGGCTTCTCGGCCTGGCCCGGCTGGTGGGCCTTGAGGCCCAGGGAGCAGAGCATGGGCGTGAGACTCAGGGAAACGAAGCCGGAAATGAGGATCGCGGCCATGATGGTCACGGAGAACTCGTGGAACAGACGGCCGACCACCCCGCCCATGAAGAACACGGGAATGAACACGGCGGCCAGGGAGACGGTCATGGACAGAATGGTGAAGCTGATCTCCTTGGAGCCGTCGATGGACGCGCGCAGGGGACTCTTGCCCATCTCCATGTGGCGGACGATGTTCTCGAGCATGACGATGGCGTCGTCCACCACGAAGCCCACGGAGAGCGTCAGGGACATGAGCGAAATGTTGTTCAGCGAGAAGCCCATGACGTGCATGACCGCGAAGGTGCCCACGATGGACATGGGCAGGGCCAGGGAGGGGATGATCGTGGCCCGCAAGTTGCGGAGGAAGAGGAAGATGACCAGGATCACCAGGCAGACCGTGAGCGTCAGGGTGAACTTCACGTCCGACACGGACTCGCGGATGGACTCGGAGCGGTCGTAGAGCACGTCGATCTTCACCGACTCGGGCACCTGGGCCCGGATCTTGGGCATGAGTTCCTTGACGGCGTCCACCAGGGCCACCGTGTTCGTGCCGGGCTGGCGCTGCACGGCCAGGACGAAGGCCGGCACCCCGTTGAACCAGTTGCCGCGCTTGGAGCTTTCCACGCTGTCCGAGACCAGGGCCACATCCTGGAGCCGCACGGGGGAGCCGTTGCGGTAGGCCACGATGAGCGGACGGTAGCCGTCGGCCTTGAGGATCTGGCCCTCGGAGCGCACGGTGTAGGCCCGGTCGGCGCCTTCCATGACGCCCGTGGGCAGATTCACGTTGGCCTTGGACACGGCGTCGGCCAGTTCGTCGATGCCGATCTGGCGGCTGGCCAGGGCCTCGGGGTCGACCTGGATGCGCACGGCGTACTTGGCCGAACCGTAGATGTTCACCAAGGCCACGCCGTTGATGGACGAGATGCGCTGGGCCATGAGCGTGTCGGCGTACTCGTTGAGCTGCCACAGCGGCATGGTGTCCGAGGACACGGCCAGGTAGTAGATCGGCTGGTCCGAGGGGTTGACCTTGCGCATGAAGGGCGGCGTGGTCATGTTTTCGGGCAGCTTGCGGGTGGCCACGGAAATGGCCGACTGCACGTCCAGGGCCGCGCCGTCCAGCTCGCGCTCCAGGTTGAACTGGAGGGTGATCTTGGTGGTGCCGAGCGTGTTGGTGGAGCTCATGGAGTCCAGGCCCGCGATGGTCGAGAACTCGCGCTCCAGGGGCGCGGCCACCGAGGAGGCCATGGTCTCGGGCGAAGCCCCGGAGAGCTGGGCCGTGACCTGGATGGTGGGGAAGTCCACGTTGGGCAGGTCCGACACCGGCAGGGAACGGTAGGCCATGGTCCCGAAAATGAGAATGCCGAACATGACCAGGATGGTCATGACCGGCCGTTCGATGAACAGCCGGGAGAGGTTCACGGCTTCGCCCCTTCGGCCCCGGCCGGGGCCGCGGCGCCCTTGGCGGCCTGCACCGGGGCTCCGGGCACCAGACGGATCTGGCCCTCGGTGACCACGGTTTCCCCGCCCTCCAGCCCGGAGTCGATGATCGTCAGCCCGTCCATGATGGTCCCGACCTTCACCGGGCGCAACTCCGCCGCGTTCTGGGCCGTCACCACGTAGACGTACTGTCCCTTGTTCCCGGCCTGCACGGCCCGCGAGGGCACGACCACCACCCCTTCGCGGGAGGAGAGGCTGAGCGTCACGCGCACGAACTGGCCGGGCCAGAGCAGGATCTTCTCGTTGGAGAAGACGGCCTTGAGCTTGATGGTGCCGGTGGTCTTGTCCACGGCGTTGTCCAGCGAGGCGAGGGCGCCGCTCTCCAGGAAGGAGCCGTCCGAGGAGGAATACGCCTCCACCGGCAGGGTTCCCTCGTGCATGCGCTGGAGGATGGCCGTGACGTGCTGCTCAGGCACGGCGAAGGTCACGTAGATGGGCCGGATCTGGTTGATCACGGCCAGGTCGCGGTCGTCGTTGGCCTTGATGACGTTGCCCTGGGTGACCAGGATGTGGCCCACGCGGCCGTCGATGGGCGAGGAGATCAGGGTGTAGGAGAGGTCCAGCTCCCGGCTCTCCAGCTCGGCCTGGTTCAGGCGGATGGTGGCGGCCAGGGACTTGGCGTTGGCCTCGGTCTGCTCGTACTGCTCCCGGCTGATGACGTTCTTCTCGATGAGCCCGGAATACCGCCGAAGGTCATCGGCGGCTTTCTTGAGCAGCGCCTGGTCGCGCTCCAGCTTGGCCCGGGCCTCGCGCACGGCGGCCTCGTAGGGCCTGGGATCGATGCGGAAAAGCGGGTCGCCCTGGCGCACGTCCTGGCCGTCGCGCACGAACTGCTCCAGGATCTGGCCGCCCAGGCGGGTCTTGATGGCCACGGAGGCGTAGGCCTCCACCGACCCCACGGCCTTGAGCTCCACGGGCATCGTGCGCTTCTCGGCCGTGGCCGTGGACACCGGCACGGGTTTCTTGCCCTTCTCCTCCTTGCCGCCGCATCCCGGCAACAGGAGCAGGCTCGAGAGGGTCAGCGGGAGCAGAAGGCGGAAGAGGAGGCGGGCCGGATGAAGCGGCCTCGTGAGGAGCAAGAGGGTGATCACGATCGTCCTCCCGCGCTGTCGGCGCGGCGGTAATTTTCGATGGCCGCCAGGGAGAAGGCCAGAATGTGGTCCGCCAATTCCTCCAGCCCCTGGCGGTCGAAGCGGAGCGAGGGATCGATGCGACGAACCACCTCGCTGGAACGAAAGAAATGCTGACACTGGGCCGCGACGCTCAGGCCGCAAAAGAGCACCGCGCGATCGTCCAGGCCGGGACCACCCAATTCGCGGACCCTCTCCTGGAGCAGCTTGGACATGGGACGGATGGCCCGCTGGACGAGCTGGTCCAGGGCCTCGGTGGGCTCGTACATCTCGCGGGTCAGCAGCATGCCGAACCAGGAGCCCCGACCCGAGCCGTGCAGACGGAAGACGAAGGAGCGGATGAAGGCCCGCAGGCGCTCCGCGGGCGGAAAGTCGGGGCCGGGATCGGGCGGGTGGTCGCGGATGCTCTCCTCGAAGGCCGCCTGCAGGACTTCCTCGTAGAGACGCCGCTTGTTCCCGAAGTGATACTTCACCGAGGCCACGTTGGCTTCGGCCCGAGCGCAGATCTCGCGCACGGTGGCCGCGCGGAATCCCTTGCGCGAGATGATTTCCCCGGCGGCGCGCAGAAGCCGCTGGCGGGTTCCGTCCTGAGTCATGCCGCACCCCCTCCCCCTCCGACGGGCAGGTTGAAACAGTTGTTTATGGCGCTGAACAGCGGCTGTCAAAGGATTTCTCGGTGGGACGGCGCAGAAAGCCGACCGCCGGGGAAGCGTTTCACAGGCGGAGTTTCCGCCAGGAAACGGCGGCGCGGAGGATCCGCGCCGCCGGGACAGGCGGATCAGGACTTCTTGAAGATGATCAGGGGGCAGTTCTTGCAGACGTCGGCGCCCGGGAAGTGGTCGCCGGGACGGGTGATGGCGCCGCTGCCCAGCTCACGCTTGCGGGTCAGCAGACGTTCCACCGTGGGCGCGAGGGCCTCGCCCTGAAGCACGAAGTTGATCTCCCCGCGCTCGGTCTTGCCCGCGTTGTACGAACCCGAGCAGGCGGGCAGGAGGTTGGCGCTCTTCTCCAAATAGGAATAGACGTTGCCGCCGCAGGCCGAGGAGTTCATGGTGATGTTCGAGCGCAACGGGTGCTGGTCCATGGCCGCCATGTAGTCCACGCAGAGATGGTAGGCCTGCATGTTGTCGCAGTAGAAATGCACCGTGGACGGCGGCAGGGTGGCCTCGCCCAGGGGGCCCACGGAGACGGCCTTGAGCGCGCCCAGGGGCAGGCGGGTCTTGGAGCGCACGAAACGCTCGGCCTGCTCGGCGTCACGGCAGTACTTGAGGTGGCTCTTGATCTCGTTCTCGTCGATGTCCTTCCAGCCGAAGCCGACCAGGGCGTTGGAGCAGCCCAACGTCTCCTTGGCGCCGAGCACGGTCTGGCCCTTCATTCGCGCGGCGATCTCCCACTGGCAGAAGGTCATGGGTTTCACCGGCACGTAGAACTCGGTCTCGGCCTTGAAGCGCTCCAGTTCGGCGTCGTCGAAGAAGAAGTGCACGGCCACGGGGTAGTGATAGAGCCGCAGCTCCTCCATGAGCACGCGCTGCATGTCCTGGTACGAAAGCGTCATCGTCATCCTCCTTGTGCGTGTTTCCATGCGGCTGAAAGTTTCACTTTCCTTCAAGGCCATTGGTATGAAACAAGACAGGAGGTCAAGAAAAATCGTCCATTGTGAAAAGAAAGACGCGACATCATGCTTTTCTGCTCATTTCTCCCTTTGAACAGGATACGACATTGTGCGAAACAGAACGATTCGGCACGAAAATGATCGTTTCACGAAGTGTCACGCCGCATCAGCAACTCGTGACATCAGCATGTCGAACCACACCCCCGACTTTCGCCGGGATGGTCTTGACAGCTGGTGAAATCCGGTTTATCTGCCATCTCAACAGTCGAAGGGGAGTAGCTCTTTCGGACAAGGTCAACAATACTGGCGCCGCTTTCGGCGCTTGGCCTTGTCGTCGGTGACCTACCGATGAGCCAGACCTTCCGCGTGAGCGATCATGCTGGAGGTCTCTTTTTTTTGGAACCTCCAGCCAAAACAGACCTGGAGGCTTCCATGCGACACGACACGCTTTCCCCCATCCCCCCCACAAACGACGGATCATTCCGTACGGCTCCCGCACGCAGCGGGGCCGCGCTTTTCGCGCGCCGCTTCTTCGCCGCGCTGCTGGCGGCGGCCGTGCTCTTCGCGTCCTTCGACCATGCCGAGGCCAAGCGCCTCGGAGGCGGGCGCTCCTTCGGCGGCGGGGGCTCCTACTCCAAGCCCTACAACAAGCCCACTCCCCCGCCCAACCAACAGGGTGCGCCCACCCAACGACAGGACAACGCGGGTCAGAACCAGCAGGCCGCCCCGGGCCAGCAGGCCGGCAAGGCCGGCGGCGGGCTCTCTCGCTTCGGCGGCATCGGCGGCATGATCGGCGGCCTGCTCATGGGCGGCATGATCGGCTCGCTCCTGTTCGGCGGCGGTTTCGGCGGCGGCTTCGGCCTCCTGGAAATGCTCCTGGTGGGCGTGGGTATTTACATGCTCATGAAGTTCTTCCGCTCGCGCCGCGCGGCCCAGGAGCAGCGGACCGCGCCCATCGGCGGCGAGCGCTTCGCCTATGCCTCCGGCCCGGCCGCTTCCGACCCCGCCGACGTCCGCGACAACGCCGACGGCTGGGGTTCGTTGCGCGCGGGTTCCTCCCGGCAGGACGCGACCGTCCCCACCGGCCCGGTCATGCCCGAGGGCGTGGACGAGGCCGAGTTCATCGCCGGGGCCAAGGCCCTCTACTCCCGCCTGCAAGCGTCCTGGGACAAGCGCGACCTGGAGGACATCCGCTCCTTCACCACCCCCGAGGTCTTCGAGGAGATCGCCCGCCAGGCCCAGGAGGATCCGAATCCCGGCAAGACCGACGTGCTCATGGTCGAGGCCCGGGTGGTCGAGGTGGAACGCGAGGGGAGTCACACGGTGATGACCGTGCTCTTCGACGCCCTGCTGCGCGAGGACCAGGCCGCCTCCATGCCCGGCCAGGCCCGCGAGGTCTGGCGCATCCGCCGCGACGAGTCCTCGGCCAAGCCCGAATGGCTTCTCGACGGCATCCAGCAGCTTGAGAACTGAGTGCCCGTTCGTGACCCGGGCCGGGAAAATCCCGGTCCGGGTTTCATTCCGACGGACAACCATGATATGACGGAGCGATGATGAGCACCGCCTGGATGTGGATCGGCTTCAACCTGCTGGTTCTGGCCCTGCTGGCCCTGGACCTCGGCGTCCTGCACCGGGGCGGCCGCGAGATCGGGGTGCGCGAATCCCTGCTGCTCAGCCTGGGCTACGTGATCCTGGCCCTGGCCTTCGGCGCGGGCCTCCACCACTTCCTCGGGCCCCAGGCCGCCGCCGAGTACCTGACGGGCTATCTCATCGAGAAAAGCCTGAGCGTCGACAACATCTTCGTCTTCGTCCTCGTCTTCACGCACTTCGCCGTGCCCAAGGACTGCCGCCACCGGGTCCTGTTCTGGGGCATCCTGGGCGCCCTGGCCATGCGCGCCGCGCTCATCGTGGCTGGAGCGGCGGTCATCGCGGCCTTCCACTGGCTCATCTACGTCTTCGGGGCCTTCCTCGTGTTCACGGGCGTGAAGATGCTCATCACCGTGGGCAAGGAACCGGACCTGGCGCGCAACCCCGTGAACCGCTTCATGCGCCGCCACTTCCGCGTGACCGAGGGCTACGAAGACCGCCACTTTTTCGTCCGGCGGAACGGTGCGTTGCACATCACGCCGCTGTTCATCGTCCTGGCGCTCATCGAATTCACGGACGTGGTCTTCGCCCTGGACTCCATTCCGGCCATCTTCGCCATCACCACGGATCCGTTCCTGGTCTACACCTCCAACGTCTTCGCCATCCTCGGCCTGCGGGCGCTCTACTTCGCCCTCGAGGGGGTCATCCACCGCTTCCACTACCTCAAGTACGGGCTCTCGCTGGTGCTCGTTCTCGTGGGCGCGAAGATGCTCCTGAACGCCTGGTTCGAGGCCAAGGTCATCCCCACGGAATGGGCCCTGGGGGCCACGGCCGCGATCATCGCGGGCTCCATGCTCATCTCGCTGCTCAAGACCCGCGCCGCGCCGGAAGAGGAGGACCGCAGACAGGCGGCCCGCTGGTGGGTGCCGGGAAGCCCGGCCAAAAAGGACGGCCCGACGGCCGACGACGGCGAAACCCGCAACAACTGAATACCGGCGGCTCGACGTCGGCGACTTTATGACGACGAGGCGACACCATGGACATCGACCCCCGCGAAGAAACGAATCCGCCGCTCCAGTCTTCTCCGGACTCCGATCCCGGCCCGGCGCCGCAAGAGTGTCACACCACGCGGACGGAAGACGTGGGCCCCCTGCACGCGCGCTTCTACCGGCCCTTCCTGCTGCTCGTCTTCATCGCGGCGGTGCTCCTGTTCGGGGCGCTTCTCTGGCCGTTCCGTCACGCGGTCTTCCTGGCCGCCATCCTGGCCCTGTTGCTCAACCCCCTGCGCCAGCGCCTGGCCGCGCTGATGCGGGGATCGCGGTTCCTCACCGCGGCCCTGCTCACCATCGCAACCCTGCTCTTCATCCTCATGCCCGCCGCGCTGCTGACCACCGTCCTGGCGAACGAGGCAGGCGCGGTCATCGAGGCCGGAGTCGTCTGGTTCCAAAAGGGAGGGGTGGCCTCCCTCGTCGACTGGATCACGTCGATGCATCTCCCGGACTGGCTGCGCGACATCGTGGACAAGACGCTCGCCGACCCCCAGAAGATCAGGGACGGCCTCGCCGCCACAGCGACGCAGGCGGGCAAGGGACTGCTGGCCGCCGGCCGGGGGGTCGCCGGGCAGACCGCGAACCTTCTGTTCCAGGTGCTCATGCTGTTGCTGTTCCTGTTCTACTTCCTGGCCGAAAGGGACCGGGTGGTGGCCGGGCTGCGTCGGCTTTCCCCGTTGCGGCCCCACCAGGAACAGGAACTGGCCGGGCGGCTCAAGACCGTGATGCAGTCCATCCTCGCGGGCGGGCTGGCGGCGGGCCTGACCCAGGGCGTGGCCACCGCCGTCGGCCTGTGGATCGTCGGCGTCGACCCCTTGTTCTGGGGCATGGTCGCCGTGGCGGCCTCCCTCGTGCCCTTCGTCGGCCTGGCCCTGATCCACGTGCCCATCGTCGTCTTTCTCCTCGCCGGAGGCGCGACGGGCAAGGCGCTCTTCCTTCTCGCCTGGTGGCTGCTGGTGGTGAGCACGGTGGACAACATCGTCCGGCCGTTCTTCATCAGCGGCGGGGCACGCCTGCCCACGCTGATGATCTTCGTCTCCATCGTGGGAGGCGTCCTGCTCTTCGGCCCGCTGGGCCTGATCTACGGCCCCATTTCCATGAGCCTGTGCCTCGTGGTCTTCCAACTCTTCATCGAGGCCCAGTCGACCGAAAAACACCCCTGACGGCGGGCGTGGCTGACCTCGGGTCCGAGAACGGCCGCGCGGTTCAGGAAACGAAATGCTTCCGGGTTTCACTCCCTGGCCCGGGGCTCAAGGCCGTCCCGGGGCCTCGGCCCGGCGACGCCCGACATGCAGCCACAGACAGCCGCCCAGCATGAACGCGTCCCGAAGCATGGCGGCCTTCAGCTCTTCGGTCCCGACCGGCGCGGTTCCGTCGAGCCCAAAGCAGCCGCAGTCGGCCTCCAGACCGCCCAGAACGCCGTACCCGAGCACAGCCATGAAGAGCAAAAGCTGCCCCGCCACCAGGAACAGCGCCCCCCGCAGGTTGCAGGCCAATCCCAGCCCGCCGGCGACCTCCAAGACGGGCAGGGCGACGGACAACACCCTGGCGGTGCGCCAGGGCACCAGGCCGAAGCTGTCGATGGCCAGGGCGAACGTACCGGGATCGATCAGCTTCATGGCCCCGGCGTAAATGAAGACCAGGGCCAGGACGAACCGGATGGCGGCCAGGATGCCCCGGCCCCGAAGCATCCTGGCCGGCCGATCCGTCCAGCGGCGGAGCCGGGACGGGGGGAATCCGGTCCTCACCGGTCCGCCCGCCTGGGGGGGGATGTCCGCGCCCCGCCGTCCTGGAGGAACATGCTCCGGGCCGTTTCCCCGGAACCCTCCGTGGTCGTTGGACCATTGGCCGCCTTGTTGATTTCCGCGATGAGCCCATGAAGGCCCTGGGCCAGATCGGAGAGGTCGCGCACGGCCTGGTCGGTCTGCCGGATGCCGCCCGCGGTTTCGCTGACGATGCCGTTGATCTCCCCGACGGTGTGGCTGATCTGTTTCGTGCTCATGGACTGCTGTTCCGCGGCCGCGGCCATGGAGCCCACCTGGGCGGCGTTGGAGGTGATGACCTGGACGATTTCCTGCAGCGCGCGGCCGGCTTCGCCTGAAAGCGTGGTGCACCGGGCCACGGCAGCGACCGCGCCGTCCATCTCGCTGATGTTGCGCCGCGTGCCGTCCTGGATGGAGGAGATGGCCTGTTCGACCTCCTTGGTGGCGGTCATGGTCTTTTCCGCGAGCTTGCGCACCTCGTCGGCCACCACCGCGAATCCCCGGCCGTGATCCCCGGCCCGGGCGGCCTCGATGGCGGCGTTCAGCGCCAGCAGATTGGTCTGGTCGGCGATGTCGGCGATGACGTTCATGACCGCGCCGATGCGCTCGGCCTTGTCTCCCAGGTCGTCCAGGCTGACCTTCATCTCCGCGACCTTCCGCTGCACCTGGGTGGTGGCGTCCACCACGCTGGCCACGGTGCCCGCTCCCTGCTCGGCCTTCTTCTTGACCTCGTCCGCGGTCTGGGCCGCGTCGCCCGCATTGCGGGCCATGTCGGTCACGGTGGAATCCATCTGCCCGATGGCGCTCGTGGTTTCCGCCAGACGCTGACGCTGACTGTCCGCGCTCCGGGCGATCTGCTCGGACTGCGCGGCCAGTTCCTCGGAGGCCGTGGCCAGGCGGTCGGCGTAGTCCGTGGCCTGGGTGGCCATCTCGGTCATGGCGGTCAGCAGGCCGGACACCCGGGTCCGCTCCGATTCCGCCGCATCCTTGGCCTGGTCGGCCAGGCGGGCCTGCTGTTCGATCTCCCGGCTCTTGGCCTCGGCATCCTCGATGCTCCGCTTGAGGCTGCGCATCATGGCGCGGAAGGCGTCGGCCAGCATTCCGACCTCGTCATCGCGGCGGATGTCCACCTCGATGTCGAGCTGCCCTGCGGCGATCTTCTCCGCGCAATCCGCCAGTCGGCGCATGGGCCGCACCAACAGCCGGTTCAGGGACATCTTCTGGAACATCACGATGAGCACCGTGGCCGCCAGCAGCAAGCCCGCGCCGGAGACCATCATGGTTTTCTGGACGCGGTTCTTGAAGTCCAAGGCATCGGCCTTGGTCCGGGCGTTGGCCGCCGCCAGCTCCTGGATTTTTATCCGAATGGGCGCGGGATCGAGCCCCAGTTCCACATGACCCACCACGGTGTCGCCGAAGAGGACGGGCTTGGACAAAACCTTGCCCCCGGCGACCGGAGAGCCGGACTGAAGAGGGGCGTTCTCCAGATCCTTGAGCGGTGAACCATCGCCGTTGACGAAGCGCGCCGAAGCGATGAAGGGATTCTGCTCACGGATGGTGAGCATCCTCTTGAGCGGTTCGAAGTCGTAGTTGTTGATCAGGCCCCCCGAACCGAGCACCAGGGAATCCAGCACCGAGCCAGCGGATATCTCCTGCTGGTTCTGCATCAGCCTGCCCAGGGCCTCGTTGCGCTCCTCGAGCGTGGCCTGCGACGCCTCGATGAGCGTTTCGATGTGATTGTTGGCCATCCAGACGAGAACCAGCACGATGCCGGCCACGGAGGCCACGATGCTGACGGAATTCTTGATGGTCTGGAACAGGTTTCTCCAGGTGGCTGACGCGGGTGTCTGCATATCTGCAACCTCTTGTCGCGGAAAAGGCCCGGGGCCGGACTCGGCCCCGGGCGTCCGCAGTCTGCTGTCCAGGGACCGGCGTCAGCCCTGGAGGGCCTTGCGCACGCCGCCTTCCAGGAACAGGTAGTCCTTCTGGCCGCTGTCCTCCAGGTAGTACTGAAGCCACTGGATCTGCTTGCCCACCGCATCGAAGATGAGCAGGGTCTTGCCCTTGAATGCTCCCTTCTGCAGCAGCGGAACCATGCGCTCGAAGGGAATGCTCTTCACCCCCGCCACTCCGGGGAGCTGGTCCTTGCGCTGCATCGGGTCGCGAATGTCGATGACCTCGGCTCCCGAGGCGGCCTTGGCCTTGAAGGCGGCGAAATCCACCGTGTGGTCCTTGAGCTGCGCCTTGGTGATCAGCTTGGACGGGTCCGCGGGAGTCTTCCCGAGCAGGGTGGTGTCTTCGGCGTGCTCGGCGGCCCACTCCGGAATGCCCGCGTCGTAGACGAAGACATTGATGAAGCCGGCGTCCTTGGCCGCCCGGCAGGCTTCATACGACTTGGCGCAGGTCACTCCGTTGCAGTAGAAGGCCAGCTTCTTTCCGTCGGACTTGCCTCTGGCCTTCTCCAACTGGGCCAAAAAGTCCTTCTGGGAAATCGGGATGTGCTTGGACCCGTTGACGTGAATGACCTCGTATTCCTCGATCGAGCGGACGTCGACGACCACGGACTGGCCCGCCTTGCCCCAGGCGTACAGGTCGGCCGTTGTGACCGGAGTCAGCTCCTTGAACTCGGGCTTCTCGCGCAACGGGAATTCAGCGGCCCAGGCCGCGGCTGCGAAAAAAAACACCAAGAGGCACAGGACAATGCATTTTCTCATCGTGACCTCCACATGGTTGTTGGCGCCTCCCCGCAACGGGGGGGCTCTGTCCCGTTCCTTCGCCTGAACGGCCCTGCCGCCCGACCCGCGAAATGAGACTCACGGCGGGAAGTCGCGGGTCGGCGGGCCCATTGCCGGGCCTTCCAAGAGACATGCCAACCGACCGGGAACGGCAACCAGCTTGAATCGTTTGATTCTATCCGCGAAAAATCCTGGCGGCCGCCAACCCGAGTTGGCAGGCTGCCAACCATTTCGTTTGCGGGCCGCGGCGCGGATCCGGTTCCCGAATGACGATGCGCGTGTCGGCGTCGGTGGGGTTCAGGCCCTCGCCTGAATTGGAAGTGGCGGAACGGAGGCGGAGAGTCAGCCGGACAGCCCGGCGATGTCCTTTTCCATCTTTTCGCGCAGCGGGCCGATCACGGCCTCGTTGCCCATGGCCATGTCCAGCTGGCGGGTGTGGATGACCACGTAGCCGAGCACGGCCACGCGATCCAGGGTGGCGGCCTTGTCCAGGCCTTCCAGACGGGCGAAGAGCGCATCCTCCCGCACCTCAACCCGGAAGTCCCGCTCCTCCAGGAGCCCGGCCACGAGCAGAGCGCGGCTCCGGCGACGCGGCAGGTCCGCGGCCCCGCCCTTGAACTGGAAGCTGACGTAATTTTCCTGGGGATCGTCCCCGGCCTGGGCCTCCACGGTGCAGAAGTGGAACCCGAAGCGGGACTGAAGATTGCAAAAATCCCTGGAGATCATGAAGTAATTTTTGACCGCGAAGGCGCTGGCCACGGTCGGCTCCAGCTCCGGGTTGCTGGCCGCGCCCGCCACCACGGCGAGGAAGCCCCGGGCGTCGGCCGCCGGGGGCCCGGCCCAGGGCACGGCGGTCATGCCTCGCCAGAGAGCGCGCATGGGCCCGGAGGCGATGCGCGTGATGTCCACGAAGCGGCCTTCCACCGGACCGTCGAAGCCGTCTTCAAGATCAATGACCCAATACTTGAGCTTGCTCTTGCCGCAGGTGAGCTGCTTGCTGAAGCCCTCCAGCCCCGCCTGTTCGCCCTCCAGGAACATCTCGCGCACGCTCTTTTCGTGGCAGAAACGGGTGATGTCGTGCAGGGTCCGGCAGTTCTCGGGCGTGAATTCCGGCGCGTCGGGGTCGATGAGGTTCAGGGGCACGACGTGGGCGCAGGCCCCGGCCAGGGCGGCATGCACCGGGCTGCCCTCCATGAGGTTGCGCGGGGCCGGACGCAGGGCCAGCAACTCCTCGGCCCGGCCCGGATGCACGCGGCGGTTGTCCGCGTCCACCGTGACCTCGCCCGCGCCGTCCAGGGCCTCCAGCGCTCCCGCCACGCCGAGCAGAGCCGGAACGCCATACTCGCGGGCCACGTTGGCCAGGTGTCCGGCCGCGCTGCCCGCCTCGCAGACCACGGCCGCGGTCCGCGAGAGCAACGGGGCCCAGCGTGGATGGGCCTGGGCCGCCACGAGCACCGCGCCGTCCGGGAAGCGCAGGGCGTCGGCGTCCTTGCGCACCGCGAAGGCCGCGCCGCAGCCCACGCCCGGGGCCGCCGTGGTCCCGCCGGAGAGGAGCACGGGCAAGCCCGAGTCCGAAGGCGCGGCCTCCTCCCTCCGTCCGCTCTCGTGCAGGGGGCGGCTCTGCAGCAACACGATCCCGCCGTCCGGGGCCAAGGCGAACTCGATGTCCTGGGGCAGGCCGTAGAACTCCTCCATGTCCGCCGCCAGGGCCGCCACCCCCAGAACCTGGGCCTCGGTGAGCGAGGGCGCTCCGGCCTCTTCGGGCGGCACGTCCACCAGGGCGATGCCCTGGGCCGGATCGCAGACGTACTTGGTGGGCTTGCGGGCCACCTCGGCGCGCGCCAGACGCATGGGCTCCCCGCGCTCGACCATGAACACGTCCGGGTCGAAGCTGCCGTCCACCACGGCCTTGGGCAGACCATGCACGGCGTTGACCACCACGGCCCCGCCCCGGATGTCCAGGGGGTCGCGGCTGTAGGCCACGCCCCCGGCCTCGGCCCCGACCATGGCCATGCAGCCCACGCACATGGCCACGTCCTCGTCCGGGATGCCGCGCGTGAGCCGGTAGGTCATGGCCGTGAGGCCGTACTTGCTGGCCACGATCTCCTTGTACGTCTCCAAAATCTCGTCGCCGGGCACGTTCAGCTCGGACTGGTACTGTCCGGCGAAGGAGGCCCCCAGGGCGTCCTCGCCCACGGCGCTGCTGCGCAGGGCCACGCGCACCCCCTCCCCGGCCTGGACCTCCAAGCTCCGGTAAGCCTCCAAGATGGCCCGTTTCAGGTCGCCGGGCAGGGGCGCGGCCAGGATCAATCCCTGGAGCGCGGAGGACAGGGCGAACAGCTCGTCCAGACGGGAGGCGTCGGCGGTCTGGATGCGGCGGTCGATCTCGGCCTGGAGGTCGGAGGCCTCCATGAAGCGGCGGTAGCCGGAGGCCGTGACCGCGAAACCCGGAGGGATGCGCCGACCCAGGCGGCGGACGATCTCGCCCAGACTGGCCATCTTGCCGCCCACCTCGTCGGCCAGGTCCACCCCGGCCTCGGCCAGGGGCAGGACCAGGGGACCGGCGACGCCGCCGGAGTGGGGCTCCACGTGCGGGGCGATGGCGGCCTGGATCTCCTTGAGGCGCTCGAACAGGGCGTCGTAGCGCCCGTTGGCGAGAATCGAAAGCTGGCGGACGATCTGAAAGACATTGGCGGCCGCACGGGCGCACTGGCCGCGCACGAAGGTCATGCCGAAGGGCTTCTGGCCGCGCAGGGCCTCTTCCATGGAGGCCATGACGTCCAGGGCCGCGTTGTTGGCGGCCAGAAGACGACGGAAGCTCTCGCAACGGCCCCGGTACTCGGCGCGCAGGGCCTCCAGACGGGCGGGAGACGGCGGTTCGGGCCGCGAGCCGCGCAGGAGGTTGCCCAATGCCCGGAAAATGCCCGCCATGCCGGATCTCCGTCGGTCAGGTCAGCTTGCCGGATTTCTTCGCCGCGTCCTGGATCTTGAAGATGAGGTCGTTGATGGCCACGGGCTTGAGCAGATAATCGAAGGCCCCCAGCTCCATGCCCTCCACGGCCACCTCCATGTTGGCGTGGCCGGTGAGCAGGATCACCTCGATGTCCGGGGCCATTGCCTTGAGGCGGCGAAGGGTCTCGATGCCGCCCATACCCGGCATGCGCACATCCAGCACCACCACGTCCACGGGGATCCTGGCCAGGGCCTCCAGGGCCGCCTCGCCGGTGGAGGCCGTGGTCACCTGGAAATTGCGCCGATCCAGGCGCTTGGTCATCAGCTCCAAAAACTCCGTCTCGTCGTCCACCAGAAGAATATGCATGCGCTCCGCCTCCCGGGACGGGAAGGATTCCGTCTTTTCGGGCATCATAGACAAAAGGAGGGCGCGGCGTCCAGCCGCCGGAGGAAGGATCGGGGGATGGCGGGGCGTCAGCCCTGGCCGTTTCGCCGTCGCGCGAGCCCGGGGGCGTCCGAGCGGGCCACGAGAAATCCAGGCGCCAGGTCGATATTGAGGTCCACCTCGGCATGGGCCGCCTCGGGCCCCACCTTTTCCGCCACCAGATCGCCGACCACCTTGCCGGTTTTGTCCAGAAGCAGGAGCCGGTCGCCGTCATGCACGCCGTGGACGGAGCCCAGGCCGAAAATGATCTTCCAGGACTCCTTGTCGCGGGCCATCCGATAGATGGGGCCCAGCCCGGCGGCCTGTTTGCGGCCGTCCTCGCGGTTGGAGAGCAGGAAGGAAACCCCGAGGCAACCGAGGCCCAGGGGCAGAAGAGAGAGAAAGACCCAGAAGGGTCGGATGCCCAGCCGCCGTTCGCAGAAGCTCGGCAGGTCCAGCCGCAGGGCCTCGGCGTCCGAGAACAGCCGCACCTGATAGATGGTGGCGTCCTCGTCCGGGCTGCCGCCCTTGGGCATGACCCGCAGGAGGAACTCCCCCCCGGCCGCGCCCCGGCCCACGGTCAGTTCGCCGCGCCAGATACGGCCCTGCAGTTCCAGCAGCCGAACCTCGGCGTCATGGGTGCCGAGGCTGGTGTCCAGGTAGGTGGAGGCTTTTTCGGGATCGAAGTCGCGGATTTCCGCCAAGTCCTCGGGGGAGACGCTCAATTTGCCGCCGATGGCGATGGTCTGCCCGGCGGCGGCCCGGAAGAGCGTGTCCGAGCCGAAACCGCCGCGAAGGGTGTCGGCCGCGGCGAAGATGACCAGGAGAAAGATGCCGATGGCCAGCTTGTGGAAGACACTCCTCACGAAGCGGATCCGCCTTCCTCGTCGCCCGCCGGTTCACCGCGGCCGAAGCGCTTGATGAAGTGGCGGCAGACCAGGACAGTGACGATCGCCATGGGCACGTAGGTGCGCATGAAGATGGAGGTCAGGTGCAGCCGGTCGCCATGGGCTATGTAGAAGGTCAGGCAGAGCTCCAGAAGCAGGAGCACGTCCATGACCACGATGACGACCCGCTGGCGGGGGTTGATGCTTCCGATGCTGCTCATGCCTGCTCTCCTCTTGGGAGGGCCGGGCCGCCCGCCGGCGGTTGGAGGGGCGGGCGGCCCGGCAAGGGCTGGGGTTGGGGCGTGTTGACTACTTCTTCTTGCTCAGGTCCTGCTTGGTCACGTTCATGACCTTCACGGCGTGGTACTTGTCGTTGTCGGACGTGTAGGCGATGCGCAGGATGTCGCCCGGCTCGGGCGGGATGCCGATCTTGGCCTCGGACACGTCGAAGACCGTGACGGTGCCCGTGGGGGTGCCGTACTTGTTCTCCGGCGTGAAGTTGATGTCGTATTCCTCGATCTTGATGGTCTTGGCGGCCTTGTCGTTCTCGATGCACTTGCCTTGGGCCACCATGCCGGCCCAGGCGGCGGCGCACAGCAGAACCGTCAAGGCGAAGGCCGCTATGGAGGTCACAAACAGTCTCTTCATGGTGTCACTCCCGGTGCCTCGGCGCTCAGGCCGCGCTGTTATTGGCGTTTCTCTTTTCCCGCAGCTCGTTGGCCGCTCCGCTGATCATGACCCTCATGATCACGATGCAGATCACGGAGATGGCGCCGAGAATGATCACGGCCGAGGCGGCGTTGAACTTGAACTGCTTGAGGATGATCGAAATCATGCAACAGAGCACGGCGCAGCCGAAGACGACGCGAATGCCGTAGCCCTTGGCGTACTTGGTGGCGATGGTGCCGATCTGGGCGCCCACGGCCGCGCCGGTGAGCATGACGAACACCGCGACCATCTCGATGCGGCCCTTCAGGGCATAGGTGAACGCGCCGTACAGGCCGGAGATCATGACCTCGAAGAGGTCCGTGCCCACGGAGATGTGGGTCGGGCAGCCGATGAGGTAGATCAGGGCGGGCATGCGGAACAGGCCGCCGCCGATGCCCAGAAAGCCGGCCAGGATGCCGGTGACCAGGCTGACCAGGATGGGCAGCCAGAACGAGCAGGTGATGCCCGCGGCCTTGAAGTGCATCATGGGCGGGATGTTGATCTTATGCATGGTCTTGTACCAGGTGATGCCCTCGGTGCCGTGCTCGCCGGTGATGCCCTTCTTCTTCTTGTTCACGGCCTTGGCGTAGTCGTAGAAGACTATCCAGGCGATGAGCAGGAGCAGAAACACGTAGGCCCAGCGGACCACGGAGCCGAGGTTGCCGAGACGCTCCAGGTGCATGACGATCTGGGCGCCGATTTCGATGCCGATCATGGTGCCGGCCAGCATGACGAAGCCGAGCTTATAGTCCACGTTGCCGAACTTCGAGTGGCGCACCGTGGAGATCATGGACTTGCCCGCGATGTGGGCCATGTCCGTTCCGATGGCGAAGGCCATGGGGAAACCCAGGATGTTCAGGCCCGGGGTCACCATCCAGGCGCCCGCCATGCCGAAGAAGCCGCCGATGACGCCCACGGCGAACCCGATGAGAACAAGTCCGGGCCAGAAGATGTTCACGCCCGCGATGGGCATGTGCATATACAACCATTCCATGCTGTGCACTCCTTGCGTTGGGCGTGTCGAACTAGTGTTCCACGATGCTGCGCTTGGTCAGGTCCAAACCACAACGCGAGATTATGAAGTCCATCAGGAATCCCAGGAAACCACCATAACCTGCGGTGAGGACCACCGCCCAGATGGCGTTAAGCAGCATATTCATGTTGTAGAGGTCCGCGAAGTAGTGCAGAACCACGTTCTTCACGACCCGCGTGTCCGCCACGACCACGAGTTCGGAAGCGCCTCCACCGGCGGCCCAGACGAGCTGGGGCAGCACGGCCAGCAATGCCAGAATCAGGGGAAGAACCTTCGCCGTTCTCGTCAGCATCACAAACCCTCCAGTGTTTCCATCCATTCCCTTTCAAACCAGTGCCGGGAGTCGTCCCGACGCTCCCTCCAGGCTCCGGGGAGGGAGAACCGGGAAAAAATCCCCGGGCGGTGGCCCTGCCTGAACTCGCAACAAAGCAACCTCCATGCCAAAGACAGGACCGCGCAACAGAACCCTAACCGACTGAAATACAAAAAAATTTATTTATATTGACTTTGGCGAGGATTTGCGAGAATCGTGACCAGGCTTGTGAAAAATAACACGCTAGATCAAGGCCGGAACCTTCGCTCGGAGATCGCAATGACCGGACCGCTCTTTGCCGGAACGTTACGTCAACTGTTCGCCAATCTGAGCATCCGGGCCAAACTTCTGGTCACGGTAATCCCTTCCGTGGTCCTCATTCTGGCCGTCACTGGCTACGCAACATATAGAATTTCAAGCAGTTTCATCGAAACAGCCCTGGAGCGGACCGTCCGGGTGCAAAACATGGCCACAGCCCACGCCTTGACCCGGCGCCTGGATCAATGTCGCACGGCTCTCCTGCTGTTCTCGCAAGAAAACCTCTCCCCGGGCACCATGCGGGAGTTTCTCGCAAAGGAAATGACCCTCGGCGCGCCGATGTTCCGTGAATTCGCCTTCCTGCCCGCGCACAACGGCCCGTCCATCTTCCTCCTGGTCCAGGACGGCCAGATTCTTCGGGTTCCCCCGGAGCGGCTGCGGGAAATCCGCCCCAATCCGATCCTCTCGGTGGAAAAAGCCGCCTCGCTGGAACACGGGGAGGTCTGGATCTCCCCCGTCGTGACGACGGAGTACCCGGCCATAGGCGAAGGAGACACGGCCAAGCGGACGGCCTCCCCGGTGATCCGCCTGGTGACGCCCTGCGACGCCGGGCCCGCGGGAAAGGGGCTGCTGGTCCTCTCCCTGGACGCCCGCGACTTGCGCAACCTGCTTTCACTCTACAACTCCTCAAAGTCGCCGCTCTGGGCCTTCACCCGCAGCGGGGAACTGCGCTACCACTTCCTGCTGGACACGGACGGCTGGATACTCCTCCAGTCCAGCGACCCGGACCGGGCCGACGACGATCTGGCAACATATCTGGCAAGATCCGGATACGAGGGAACCCTGGGCCGGGCCCATCTGCCCATGGCTTTCCGCCCCAACGAAGTCTACCACCAGTTCTGGACCATGGTGGCTGATCTGCGCGACGGCAAGAGCGGCGGTTACATCGGGGAAAACGGTGGCGGAGATTTCTCGGGATCGCGCACCTTCTTCATGGCCTATGCGCCGATCTACTTCACACCGGTCCAGGGCGAGCCCCCCCAGATATACGCCGGACTGGCCTTCCTCGACCACAGCAAGCTCACCCTGGCGGCGGGCTACAAGCATCTGGACGTGATGTTCCTCATCACCCTGCTGACCATCGCGGCGGTGGCGGGCATGGTCTTCTTCCTGGCCAAGGCAGTGACCTCCCCGATCCTGCGCCTGGCCAAGGCCGTGGGCGAGGCCGACCTCACCGGCGGGATTCAGGAGATCGACCTGCCTTCCTCGGGCTACGAGACCAACCTCCTCAAGCGGGCGGTGAACAAGATGCTCGCGGCCCTGCGGCTGCAACTGGAGGAGATCCGCATCCGCGATCAGGCCATCCACAACCAGAGTCTGAACCAGCGAGTCATCGAGGATGAGGACGCGCCGGAGCCTGGCGACGGCCAGAATCCCATCCCCGGCATCCTGGGCGCCGGGCCCAAGATCGAGGAACTGCGCTCGGACATCCTCAAGGCCGCGCGCGTGGATGTGGACGTGCTCATCATCGGCGAGACCGGCACGGGCAAGCAGCTGGCGGCCGAGGCCATCCACAACCTGAGCTCCCGAACCGACAAGCCGTTCATCTCCATCAACTGCGGAGCCCTGGACGAAAATCTGCTCCTGGACACCCTCTTCGGCCACGTCAAAGGGGCCTTCACCGAGGCCAAGACCGACCGCAAGGGCGCATTCCTGGAAGCCGACGGCGGCACCCTCTTCCTGGACGAGATCCAGTCCGCATCGCCCAAGGTCCAGCAGGCGCTGCTGCGCTCCGTGGCCATGCGAAAGATCAAGCCGTTGGGCAGCGACCAGGAGCTGGACGTGGACGTGCGACTCGTGGCCGCCACCAACGCCGACCTCACCGAACTCATCGAAAGAAGGCTGTTCCGCGAGGATCTCTACTTCCGGCTCAAGGTCATCACCCTGCACACCCCGGCCCTGCGCGAACACAAGGAGAGCATCCCGATCCTGGCCCGGGCCTATCTGCGCCAGGCCGAGACCCTGGTGAACAAGCAGGGCCTGGCCCTCTCCCGGGGCGCCCTGGAGAAGATGAAGAATTACAACTGGCCGGGCAACATCCGCGAACTCATCAACTGCATCACCCGGGCGGCGGTCATGGCCGAGGGCGACCTGATCCTGGCCGAGGACGTGCGCCTGGAGGGCGACGGGCGCGGTCAGCCTTCCGGCGACGGCTCCTCGCGGCTCCTGGCCGCGCGGCCTCCGGCGCAGCCCGGCATGGCGGGCGAATCCCGGCCGGCGCCCGGCCCGGTCCCGCCTTCCAGGCCTCTGGAAAGCTACGTGCCCGAAGGGGTGCGCCTCAGTTCACGCCAGCTCAGGGTTCTGCCGCTCATCGTGACCCGGGGCGAGGTGACCCGCAACGACTACCAGGAGCTGGCCGGAGGCGGCCTGCCGTCGCGCACGGCCATCTACGACCTTCAGGATCTGGTCAAAAAGGGCGTACTCCTGCGCGAGGGACGCGGCCCGGCCACGCGATACGTCCTGGCGCGGAGCCGGGAGTAGGGGGCGATCATGCTGCGTCGACTCTTCAAGCGCAAGAAGCGGGATCCGCAACTGGCGGCGGGTCTGTTCAAGGCCAAGTACTCCCAGTTCAAGGCCCTGCTGGAATCCAACTCCGAGCTGCTCCAGCTGCTCACGGACCTGGAGCAGAAGCTGCGCGGGGACACCGTCTTCGGCATGGCCTACGTCCGGTCGCAGGCGTCGCGCATCGTCTTTCACGCCGTGCGCATGGCGAACAATTTCGACAAGCTCTCCTCCGGCCGTCTGCCCGCCCTGCGCGAGGTGGTCCGGCGCCTGAGCGGCGAGATCGCCTCCCTGGCCGAAATCAAACACCACGAAACGGCGGCGGCCTACATCCTGCCCTACCCGGCCATCTCCCGCGACCTGGTGGACAGCGTCGGCGGCAAGAACGCCAACCTGGGCGAGATCGCCGGCCGGGCCGGGCTACCCATCCCGGACGGCTTCGCCATCACCACGGCGGGCTACGAGGCTTTCGTACGTCACGGCGGCTTTCTGGACGAGGTCAAACGCCTGGAGCTGGAGGTGGACCCGGCCGACCCCGAAACCATGGTCACGGCCAGCGAGGGCATCCAGCGCCTGTTCCTCACGGCCGACGCTCCCGAAGACCTCTCCGAGGCCATACTCTCGGCCTACGCCGACCTCTGCGTCCGCCGCGGCGCGGGCCCCGAGGGTCTGCCCATCTCCATGCGCAGCAGCGCCATCGGCGAGGACTCCGAGCTGTCCTTCGCCGGGCAGTACCTGAGCGTGCTCAACGTGCGGCCCGACCGCATCCTGGACAACTACCGTCGCATCCTGGCCAGCCTGTTCACCCCCCGAGCCATCGCCTACCGGCTGCACAAGGGCATCCCGGACGAGGACATCGCCATGAGCGTCGCCTGCCTGGAGATGGTCGAGGCCAAGGCCAGCGGCGTCATGTACTCCCGCCACCCTTTCGATCTGCTGGACGAGAACGTGCTCATCAACGCGGTCTGGGGTCTTGGGCCCTACGCCGTGGACGGGGTCGTGACCCCGGACGTCTACCGATTCACCAGGGAGGACGAGCCCAGGCCGCTGGAGACGCGCGTGGCGGTCAAGGACCGCCGTCTGGTGGCCCGGCCCGGCGGCGTCCTGGAGGACGAGCGCGTCCCCGAGGAGGAGGCTTCCCGCCCCTGTCTGGACGAGGAGCAGGCCCGGCTCCTGGCCTCCTACGCCGTGCGCCTGGAGCGCCACTATCACTGCCCGCAGGACATCGAATGGGCCCTGAACACCGAGGGCAGGCTCGTGCTGCTCCAGGCCCGCCCCCTGCGCGCCGAGGCCGGAAGCGGCCCGCG
This sequence comes from Desulfovibrio aminophilus DSM 12254, assembly GCF_000422565.1. NCBI lineage: Bacteria > Pseudomonadati > Thermodesulfobacteriota > Desulfovibrionia > Desulfovibrionales > Desulfovibrionaceae > Desulfovibrio > Desulfovibrio aminophilus. The sequence goes on from NZ_KE383875.1 coordinate 390,614, forward strand.
TCCCACAACCGGACCGGTCCCCGGCCGCGAGATCCTGCTCGAGGGCGGCGACGCGGCCTGCCCGGGCGTCGGCGCGGGCCCGGTGCGCCACGTCTGGCCGGACAGCGACCTGACGACCTTTCCCGAAGGCGCGGTGCTCGTGGCCGAGCATTCCTCGCCCAAGTACGCCCTGATCCTCCCGCGCATCCAGGCCGTGGTCACCAACGCGGGCAGCGTCACCGGCCACATGGCCTCCCTGGCCCGAGAATACGGCGTGCCCTCCCTGCTGAACACCCGTACGGCCACGGACGTGCTCAAGGAGGGCGAAATCGTCACCGTGGACGCCTTCTCCGGCCGGATCTACCGGGGCGAGGTGCCGGAGCTGCTCCGGCTGCGCCAGGACAAGGGCCGGTTCATGAAGGACACCCCGGTCTACGAAATCCTCCGCCGTCTGGGCGAACTGGTGACGCCGCTGTATCTCACCGACCCTCGTTCGCCGGATTTCAGGCCCGAGAAGTGCCGCACCGTGCATGACCTCATGCGCCTGATCCACGAGCTGTCCTACGGCGAGATGTTCGCCATCAGCGACCTGGCCGCCGACCACGGCACCTTCGCGGTCAAGCTGACGGCTCCCCTGCCCCTGGACCTCTACCTCATCGACCTGGGCGGGGGCCTGGCCGAAGCTCCGGGCTGGACCCGGCGCGTGCGGCCGGAGCAGGTCACCTCCGCGCCGTTCAAGGCGCTGCTGGCCGGCATGCTCCTGCCCGAGCTGCGCCACGCCGAGCCCAGGCCCGTGGACATGAAGGGCTTCTTCTCGGTCATGAGCCAGCAGATGCTGACCAACCCCGAGGGAGCCGAACGCTTCGGAGACAAGAGCTACGCGCTCATCTCGGACAAGTACCTGAATTTCAGCTCCCGGGTGGGCTACCACTACAGCGTGCTTGACGCCTATTGCGGCCTGACCATGAACAAGAACTACATCAGCTTCCAGTTCAAGGGCGGGGCCGCCGACGACGTGCGCAAGAACCGCAGGGTGCGGTCCATCGCGCGCATCCTGGAGGAGCACGACTTCAACGTGGAGGTGGCCGGGGACCGGGTGGTGGCGCGCTTCCAGAAGTACGACGCCGAGGCCACGGCCGCGCGCCTGGACATGCTCGGCCGCCTGCTCATCTTCACCCGCCAGATGGACATGCTCATGATCGACGAGGGGAGCGTGCGGCGCGTCTCGCAATGTTTCCTGGACGGGGACTACCACTACGAGGGCAATGGCGCGTCCGGCGCCCGCGACGGGGAGAACGGCTAGCGGCAGCCGAGAAAGGTCGCGTAGCCGCCGCTTCTGCCCAGGCCCGCCCGGCGGATGTCCGGGTCGAGCAGATTCTCGTCGTGGCCCGGCGAGTCCCGCCAACCCTCGAACTGCCGTTCCGGCGAGGGGTCCGGCAGGCGCAGGCCCACGTTCTCCACGCAGTGGTTGGAGTCCGCGCGGGCGAAACGCTCGTCGAAGCCGTCGTGGGAGAGCTTTCCCCCCCGTTCCATGCCCCGGCTGTGGGACAGGGCCAGACGGTCCAGGACCGCGTCGCGGTGGAGCGCGGCCAGGCCGTGTTCCTGGCGGTAGGCGTTGATCCGCGCCAGCAGCTCGTCCTCGAAGCCTCCCGCCATGGACGGCGCGGTCGTCGCCAGGACCGCCAGAACGGCCGCCAGGACGGCCGCCCGACGGATCATCCCGGCAGCCCCAGCTTGGGCGCCAGTGCGGCCCAGACCTCTTCCGGCCGGATTTCGGTCATGCAGCGATGGTGCCCCTCGGGGCAGCGCTTGTGGCCATGCAACCCGCAGGGACGGCAGGAAAGGTCGCGCTCCAGCACCGTGGAGCCCTCCCCGCGCGGAAAGAAGCCCAGAGACCGCGTGGTGGGTCCGAAGAGGGCCGCCAGGGGCACGTCCTGGACCCAGGCCAGGTGCATGGGGCCGGAATCGTTGGTCAGATAGGCCGAGAGCCGTCCGATGACCGCCGCCAGCTCGGGCAGGGAGAGCGCTCCGGCAAGACTCGCGGTGCGCCGCCGGGCCGGATCACCGGCCCCGTCCAGCACGGCCCGGGCCACCCCCTCCTCGCCGGGTCCGGCCAGGAGCAGGATGCGCGCCCCGGCCGAGGCGGCCAGGTCGAGCACGCGGCTGAAATGTCCCACGGGCCAGCACTTGGTGGGCCAGGTGGAGCCGGGATGCACGCCGAGCACCGGGCCCTCGCCCTCGGGCAGGCCCGTCTCCCATATGGCGCGGGCCCGCTCCAGGGCGAGGGCGGGCAGGACCAGCCGGGCCGCTGGGGCCTCCAGGCCGACGCCCAAGGGGCCCAGCAGGGCCATGAGCCGCTCCACCTCCGCCAGTTCGTCGAAGCGGCGGCTCACCGTCTCGGTGTAGGCCAGCCGGTTGAACCAGGGGGCGTCGTAGCCGATGCGTCGGGGGATTCCCGAGGAGGCGGCCACCAGGGCGCTGCGGGCGCTGGAGTGCGCCGAGAGCCAGAGGTCGAAGCCCTGGGACTTCAGGTCGCGACCGAACCTCCAGGCGGCGGCCAGGCCCTTCTCGGAGCCGCGCTTGTCGAAGCCGTGGATTCCGGTCAGCTCGGGCTGGGCCGCGAACAGGCCCTCCAGGCCGGCCCGGACGAAGAGATGAATGGCGGCCTCGGGAAAACGGGCGCGCAAGGCGGCGATGAGCGGCAGGGTGAGCACCGCGTCGCCCAGAAAAGCGGTCTGCCAGACCCCGATCTTGCGCGGATCGGCGATCACGGCTTGATCTCCCGGGCCGTCGCCGGTATTCCAGGAACAGCGGAGGAACCCATGAAGTATATCCTGTTCGAGGATTTCGCCGGTGAGCCGGTACCCGTCATCTTCCCCAACCGCATCGATTTCATGGAATTCAGGGAGCAGATGCCTTACGCCAAGGTGCTCGCGGCGGGATACGTGCAGCTTCGCGGCCAGGCCTTCGCCTGTCACGGCGAATCCAAGAGCCTCGGCATCCGCTCCCGGCCCGGGGACGCCGCGATCATTCAGGAAAGATTCACCAACCCGGAAACCTGACCGGGACCGTCCGAGGACGGTCCCGGCCCGGCCGGAATCAGTTGTACTTGACGGCGCTCACCCGCATGAGGGTGTCCCAGTTGTGGATGGCCTCGATGTAGCGGATGGTGCCGGTCTTGCCGCGCATGACCAGGGAGTGGGTCTCGGCGCCGTGGCCGGTGTAGCGCACGCCCTTGAGGAATGTGCCGCCGGAGATGCCCGTGGCGGCGAAGAAGAGATCCTCGCTCTTGACCAGGTCGGCCACGGTGTAGATGCGCCGGATGTCCATGCCGGACTCGGCCAGGCCGTTCTTCTCGCCCTGCTTCTGGGGATCCAGCTTGGCGAACATCTCGCCGCCCATGATGCGGATGGCGATGGCCGAGAGCACACCCTCGGGGGTGCCGCCGGTGCCCATCATCACGTCCACCTCGCTGCGCGGGTCGATGGCCATGAGCGAACCGGCCACGTCGCCGTCGGTATGCAGTTGGATGCGCGCCCCCGCCTCGCGGATCTCGCCGATGAGCTTCTTGTGCCGGGGCTTGTCCAGAGCGAAGACAACCAGGTCGTCCACGTCCTTGCCCAGGGCCTTGGCGATCTTGCGCAGGTTCTCGCCCACCGGGGCCTCGATGTCCACCACGGACTTGGCCTCCGAAGGCACGACGAGCTTCTGCATGTAGAAACTCGGACCGGGATCGAACATGCTCCCGGCCGGGGCCACGCCGACCACGGAGATGGCGTTGGGCCGACCGTAGGCCAGGAGGTTCGTTCCCTCCACCGGGTCCACGGCCACGTCCACGGCCAAGCCGCCGCTGCCCACCCGTTCGCCGTTGTAGAGTCTGGGAGCCTCGTCCTTCTCGCCCTCGCCGATGACCACGCGGCCGTCGATGTCCAGGGTTTCGAAGGACAGGCGCATGGCGTCCACGGCGGCCTGGTCGCCGGCTTCCTTGTCGCCCTTGCCGAGCCAGCGGGCCGAAGCCAGGGCCGCGGCCTCGGTCACGCGCACCAGATCAAGCGCCAAATTTCTCTGCGGGGCTTCCATGTATCGCACTCCTCGTTGTCAGCCGTTAGGGGCGGCGTCCTCGCGACCGGGGCGCCTCCGTGCCTGGTCTAGAAGAAACGTTCGCGGATCAGCTTCGCCACGTTCTCCGGGGTGAATCCGTACTTTTTCGCCAATTCCCCGGCCGGGGCCGACTCACCGAAGTGGTTCAGCCCGATGGCCAGGCCGTCGCAGCCCAAGTATTTGAACCAGCAGTCCGTGCGCCCGGCCTCCACTGAGGCGCGTTTGCCCACGGACGGCGGCAGCACGGACTTCCTGTACTCCGCGCTTTGTTCATCGAACAGGGCCTGGCAGACCATGTTCACCACCCGGATATTGCGGCCGGGCAGGAGCTTCACGGCCTCCAGGGCCAGGGAGACCTCCGAGCCCGAGGCCAGGAGCAGCAGTTCGGGTTCGCCCTCGCAGTCGGCCAGCACGTAGCCGCCCCGGCGCGCGCCGTCCTTCACCGCCGGGTAGACGGCCGGGTCGAGCACGGGCAGGCCCTGGCGGGTCAGGAACAGGCAGGAGGGCCGCTTCTCCTCGCGCAAGGCCAGCTCCAGGCAGAGCGCGGTCTCGCCCGCGTCGGCCGGGCGGAAGTCCAGCACGTCCGGGATGAGCCGCAGCGAGGCCACATGCTCCACGGGCTGGTGCGTGGGGCCGTCCTCGCCCAGGTGGAAGGAGTCGTGGGTGAAGACGTAGAGCACCGGCAGCTTCTGCAGGGCCGACATGCGGATCGCGTTGCGGCAGTAGTCCGAGAAGGTCAGGAACGTGGCCCCGAAGGGGATCGGCCCGCCGTGCAGGGCCATGCCGTTGAGAATGGCGGCCATGGGGAACTCGCGCACGCCGAAGGACATCGAACGCTTGTCCAGGCCGTCCTCGCCGAACACGCCGAAGGCCGCCCGGAACTTGGCGGTCTGGTTCGAGGGGTCGAGGTCGGCCGAACCGCCCATGAGGAAGGGCAGCCTGGGCGCGATGTGGTCCAGACACTTGCCCCAGGCCTGGCGGGTGGCCAGCTTGGCCCCGGGCTCGAAGCCGGGCCAGTCCAGGGCCAAGTCCGCGCGCGGGCCCGTGGCCGCCTTCCAAAGCGCGGCGAAGTCCGCGTCGTCGGCCAGGCGACCCTTGAGGTTCTCGCGCCAGAGCCGGGCGTTCTCGCGCAGGCCGTCGAAGCGGGCCCGGAAGTGGGCCGCCACGTCGGCGGGCACGTGGAAAGTCTCGTTCTCGGGCAGGCCCATCTTCTTCTTGGTGGCCGCGATCTCCTCCGGCGGCAGGGGCTCGCCGTGGGTGCCGTGGTCGCCCTCGCGGGTGGCCGCGCCCTTGGCCATGACCGTGTGCCCGATGATGAGCGTGGGCCGGGAGGTTTCCAGGCGGGCGTCCCGCACGGCCTCGCGGATGGCCGCGCGGTCGTGGCCGTCCACCTCGATGACCTGCCAGCGGAAGGCCTCGAAGATCTTGCGGTAGTCCGCGCAATCGGCGCGCTTGGTGGGACCGGCCAACTGGACCTTGTTGGAGTCGTAGAAGACGATCAGCCGGGACAGGCCCCAGAGGCCGGCCAGGGAGGCCGCGCCCAGGGCCACGGGCTCCTGCAGGTCGCCGTCCGAGGCCAGAACGTAGGTGAAGTGGTCCACGGCGTCCGCGCCCAGGCGAGCGCCCAGATGGGCCTCCGCCGCGGCCATGCCCACGGACATGGCCAGACCCTGGCCCAGGGGACCGGTGGTGGCCTCCACGCCGGGAGTCATGTCATGCTCCGGGTGACCCGGGGTGCGGCTGCCCATCTGGCGGAAGGCCTTCAGGTCGTCCAGGGTGATGAACCCGGCGAGGTGCAGCAGGGAATAGAGCAGCGCGGACTCGTGACCGGCCGAGAGCACGAAGCGGTCGCGGTTGAACCAACGCGCGTCGTCCGGGTCGAAGTTCAGGAACTCGCTGAAGAGCACGGTGGCGAAGTCGGCCGAGGACATGGCTCCGCCGGGGTGGCCGGAATTGGCCGCCCGCACGGTGTCCATGACCAGGGCGCGGATGACGTCGACTGTTTTCTGATCCAGGCTTTCGTCGCGCATGGGGTTCTATCTCCGGTCGAAGAGCTCGATGAGGTCCAGACGGCGCTGGTGCCGCTCACCGGCGAAAGATGTTTCCAGGAAGGTCTGGACCATGGACCAGGCCAAGCCCTGGCCGACGACCCGCTCACCCAGGCAGAGGATGTTGGCGTCGTTGTGCTCGCGGGCCATGCGGGCCATGAACTCGTTGGTGCACAGGGCCGCGCGCACCCCCGCGAAACGGTTGGCCGCGATGGACATGCCCAGGCCCGTGCCGCAGATGAGGACGCCCAGGCAGTCGGCCGCCAGCACCCGTTCGGCGGCCTTGGCCGCGTAGGGCGGATAGTCGCAGCTCCGGGCGCAGTCCGGGCCCAGGTCTTCCACCTCGTGCCCCGCCGCGGCCAGCTGATTCTTGAGAAATTCCTTGAGCTGGAACCCGCCGTGGTCCGAGGCCATGACGATGTGCATGCAGCGCTCCCTGAATCAGTAGTTGTCTTCGCGCCGGGCGGCCTTCTCCCGGCGGCGCTCCTCGTGCCGCGCGGCGATGCCCGCGCGAACCCGCCTGAGTTCCTCCGCCAGGAAGGCGGCCTGAACCCGGGCCAGGTCCGCGTCCGGACTCCCCTCGCCGCGCGCGCACTCCTCATCCAGGCGCTTCTCCAGGCTCCGCGCCTCCAGGCGGCGCAGGGCCGTGCCCAGGGCGAAGGAGGATTCCTCCCGAAGGAGCCCGAGCCCCTCCAGGAACACGGACAGCGGGCCGTCGCCGCTCATCTCGGAGCCTCCCCGGCGGGAGCCGCCGGATTGCCGCCGCCGTTGGTCCCGTCCATCTCCAGAACGCGGGGGGCTTCCTCGCGGTCCAGGCGGCGGATCTCGGTGCCGTCCGGCAGGGGCAGCCCCAGGGCGTCCTGCGGCCACGGCTGGAGCTTAAGCTCTCGGGACTTGATGCGCAAGACGCCCTTCTCCTCATCCGGCAGATCCAGGGTCAGGATGGAGCACAGGGGTGTCCCGTTTCCGTCTGGCGCGTAGCTTTCGAAGGTGATGAGCCAGGTCTCGTTCTCGCGCTTCGTCCCGTCCTCGCGGGGGGGACGGGTGAGCGGGCCGGACATGGACTGGGGCTGGCCCATGAAGTCCAGGACCAGCCGGTGCACGCGTCCCCGGGAGAAGCGATACTCGAAGCCCGAGCCCGGGATTTCGCGCACGGAGTCATAGATCGGGGAGACCAGGGGACTGAAGTCGCCGCTGACCAGATGAGCCAAGTCGCGCAGGGCGAAGGGAAAAGGCAGGCCCAGACGCTGGGCGCCGACGACCGGATCCCAATGTTTGTAGGCCGTGCGGCGATCCGGGTAGAAGGCCAGCAGACCTTCGGAGGACTCGCGGATGAAGGCCAGACTCGTGCCCACCCCGGACTGAACATCCAGTCGCAGGGGCGAGTTCAGGTCGCCGAAGAAGAGCATGACCGTGCGGTTGGTCTTGGTGCGCGGCTTGGGCGCGGTGTAGGTGAAGCTGCCGCGCAAAAGCAACGCGGGCGGCGGTTTGGGCGCCAGAAAATGGCCCCGGAACTCGACGAAGGCCTGCCGAGCCGGGTCCGCGCCCGGGTCGAGCACGGGCTTGGGCATGCAACCCGCCAGGAAAAAGGCCGCGGACGCGGCCAGGATCAGAAACCAGGGAAGGAATGAGGCGCGGGGCCGGATCATAGGTCGTGCAACTTTTTTTGGATGGACGCCGGGTCCTTGTGATTGTGCTTCAGGGCCTTGGAATATCCGTTCCGGGCGTCGCCCACGCGACCCAGGGCCCGGGCGATGTCTCCATAGTGGTTCCACAGTTCGGGATCGCCGGGAACGGCGGTCACGGCGCGGCGGATCTCGGTCCAGGCCTCGTTCAGACGGCCCATGCGGAAGTAGACCCAGGCCAGGGAGTCGATCATGAAGCCGTTGGCCGGATCCTGCCGCAACGCGCTGTTGACCAGGACCAGGGCCCGGTCCAGCTCCCGCCCCTCGTCGGCCAGGGTGTAGCCCACGTAGTTCAGGGCCTCGGCGTGTTCCGGATTCTTGACGATGACCAGCTCCATGGACTCCAGGGCCCCGGCCTCGTCGCCCATCTCCCGGCGCAGCAGACCGTAACGGTAGAGCAGATCCGTATCCCCGGGCAGCCGGGACACCCCCCGCTCCATGACCACGCGGGCCCCGTCCAGGTTCTTGCCTTCGGCCAGCAGCCCGGCCTGGAGGATGTAGAAGCGGGACTGGTCCGGATAGCGCTTCTCGCCGTCCTCGGCCGCGGCCAGGGCCTCGGCGTCGCGCTTCAGGGCCGCCAGGATCTGGATGCGGAACTGGAGGGCCTGGGCCGCGGCCGGGTCGCTCTCGGGCACGCGTTCCAGGAACTTCAGGGCCGCGCCCGGGTCGTTGCGGCCCTCGTAGGCGATCATGGCCTTGTACAGGTAGTATTCGGCGGTCAGGGGCGCGCCCTCGGCCAGGAGGTCCAACACGGCCGAGGCCTGGGCCGAGAAACCTTCGCGCAGGAAGGTCTCGGCGGCCTCCAGCAGGAAGAGCTTCTCGCGCGAGCCTTCCCGGACCAGGGCCACGGCCCGCTCCGGGTTGTTCAGCTTGAGCAGCAGACTGACCAGGCGCAGGCGGACCTCGTCGCGGGTCTCGTCGGCCTTGAGCAGACTGGTGTAGGCCTTCACGGCCGCCGGGTAGTCCTTGAGCATCTCGTGCTGGTAGGCCAGCAGCGAGAGGGCGTCGAAGTCCTCGGGATTCTTCTCCAGGAGGCGGCGCAGGTCGGCCAGGGCCTGACGGTGACGCCCCAGGCCGGATTCGGCCTGGGCGGCCAGGAAGAGCAGTTCGGGCTCGGCGCGCTTGCCGAGCAGGGGCTTGAGCACGTCCAGGGCCCGGGCGTACTCCCGCAAGTCCACCAGAACCTGGGCGAATTGTTCCCGGGCCTGGTCGTCCTTGGGGAAGCGGGCCACGTAGGCGTCGAAGACGGCGGCCGCCTGATCCGGCTTGCCCTCCATGAGCCAGGCGTTGGCCAGGTAGAGATTGAGCGCACGATCGTCGGGGTAGCGGGACAGGCCTTCCTGGAGCGCCTGGCGGGCCAGACCCACCTGCTCGTTGTTCCAATAGAGGTTGGCCTTGTCCAAATAGAGTTCGGCCGAAGGCCGCTCCGCCAGAACCCGGTCCAGGGCCTCGGCCGCGATCTTCTGGTACCCCAGGGCCTGGGCCAGGGTCTCCTGGTTCATGGGCTGGGTCCGGGTCAGACGCTGGAGGCGCAGAATCTGGTCCTGGTAGACGAGATAATAATATTGCACCCGGGCCTCGGGGGAGAGGCCGGGCCCGACGGCCTGCCGGGCCGGACCGGCCTGCCGGGCGGCGCATCCGCCGAGCAGCGCCAGGGCCAGCGCGACCCACAAGACCGCATAACGGGACGAACGCAGCATCCTCACTCCCTGACCTCGCGGCCCGAAAGCCGTCGGCCCGTTCCGGAGAGGTCCTTGAGCCGCTGTTGCAGTTCGCGGCCGAGGGCCAGCCCCTGTTCGATCATCTGGGGTCCGTACTTGCGGCCCGTGCGGGTGCGGAAGGTTCCGCCCACGGCCTCCACCCGGGCCAGGCCCTCGGGGAAGCGGTCGGCGATCTCCTTCAGGGACCACTCCGCGTAGTCGCATATCTCCCAGAGCGTGGTCACGAAATTGTCCGGCCCCCAGCGGAACTTGTCCGCGTCGTAGAGCGCCCCGGCCAGCAGCCGAGCCTTGGGATCCTCGGGCAGTTCCTGGCCGGGCCGGAAGGCCTCGTGAACTTCGATGGCCTGGGCCACGAGATCACGATCGTGATCCGAAATGGGGTAGTCCTTGAGGACCATGCGGGACACCTCGGCGCCCTTTTCCGCATGGTGCGGCTCCAGGCGGCAGGTGTCATGCAGCAACCCGGCGAACTGGGCCAGGAGCCCGATGTGGCGGCAGTCGTCCGGGGACAGGGCCGTGCACTCCACCAGGACGATGGCGCAGGCCTCCTGGGCGACCTTCTTGGAGTGCTCCACCCCGTGTCCGAAGTCGTCGTAGAGGAAGGGCAGACAATCCTCCTGGAGGCGCAGGATCAGGGGATGGTCGAAGAACATGTCCCAGGAGAACTTCAGCTCCACGGCACAATCCAGGTAGAAGGCCGGAATGGTCTGCAGCGAAGCCATCCGGCGGGCCTGTCTCCGAAGTTCCTTGAGGGACTCAACCACGGTCACGTATCCAGTCCTTGGAAAAGCCTTCGACCTTGTTTTCCAGATGTTCCCGGAGCTTTTCCAGGAGCCGGGCCTCGATCTGGCGGACGCGCTCGCGAGTGACGCCGAACCGCTGCCCGATCTCGCGCAGGGTCACGGGCTCGTCCGAGAGCAGCCGTTCGTTGAGAATGATCCGCTCCTTGTCCGAGAGCTTGGGTTCGATGGTCCGCAGGTTCTTCAGCAGGAGACGGGAAATCTGTTCGTTGACCAGCGTTTCCTCCACTCCCGGAGTGAGCGAGGGCAGCAGGTCCATGCGCGTGGTGTCCGAGTCCTCGCCCAGGGGCAGGTCCAGGGACATGTCGTTGCGCGAGAGGCGCTGATCCATCTCGTCGATCTCGGTCTCGCTCACCCCCAGGCTTTCGGAGAGGGCCTGGGTGGTGGGGTCGAAACCCATGGACTGGAGGCGCTGGCGCTCCTTGTTCAGATTGTAGAATAGCTTGCGCTGGGCCTGGGTGGTCCCGATCTTGACCATGCGCCAGTTGTCCATGATGTACTTCAGGATGTAGGCCTTGATCCAGAACGCGGCGTAATAGCTGAACTTGATGCCCTTGTCCGGGTCGAACTTGCGCACCGCCTTCATCAGCCCCACGTTGCCCTCCTGGATCAGGTCGAGCACGTTCTGCATCCAGCGGCGCTGGAAGTCCATGGCGATCTTGACCACCAGACGCAGGTGCGAGGAGACCAGCCGGAAGGCCGCGTCCTGGTCGTTCTTCTCGCGCACCCGGCGGGCCAGTTCGAACTCCTCTTCCGGGGCCAGCAGGGGGAAACGGGAAATTTCCCGCAGGTAGAGATGCAGAGGGTCGCGCGCCACCACCTCGCCCCGGCCGGTGGGCGCGGGCAGGGTGAAGGGCTCGGGCGCAACCTCGGCGTCAGCCTCCTCGCCCGCCAGTTCCTCGTCCAGGAGTTCCTCCTCCTGGGGCTCGGACTCCGGCGCTTCGGGCTCGAGGTACTCGGGTTCCGCCGTCGCGGCGCGGTTCACGGGCTTCATGACTTCAGGCAAATCATCCGGCGGGGGGGCCGCACGCGGCCGCCTTGGGTCAGAGGTTCAAGAAAGAAAGTCATAGTACAGCTTATCGTTGTCCTTTTCAATGGTTTTCGGTACACGGGCATTGCCCGGTGAGGCCAGCATAGCATCTCCGGGCAATGCTTCAACCCTTGGGAGGCTTTTCCCAAGCAGGCCACGAAAGGAGCCCGGCGTGCCCGATTTTCGCGGCGCCCTGAGGGGCGCGGATTTCCTTCTTTTCGACGGAGGCTACGGCACTCTCCTGCAATCCCGGGGGCTGCCGCCCGGACTGTCGCCCGAACTCTGGGGCCTGAAGGCCCCGGAAGTGGTCGCCGGGGTCCACCGCGAGTACGTCGCGGCCGGGGCCCGGGTGCTGACCACGAACACCTTCGGCGGCAGCCGCTTCAAGCTGGCCGGGGCCGCCGACGTCCGCTCCCTGAACCGCGAGATGGCCGCCCTGGCGCGCTCCGTGGCCGGGGACTCGGTCTTCGTGGCCGGTTCCGTTGGCCCCACCGGGCACTTCATCGAGCCCCTGGGCGAAGTCACCTTCCGCGAGATGGTGGCCGCCTTCCGGGAGCAGATCCAGGGTCTGGCCGAGGGCGGCGCGGACCTCATCCTGGGCGAGACCCACTTCGACCTGGCCGAGGCCCGGGCGCTCATCATCGCGGCCCGCGAGGCCTGCTCCCTGCCCGTGGCCCTGACCATGACCTTCGAGGGTCTGGCCACGCTCACCGGCTCCGATCCGCTGCTCTGCGTGGACGCGCTCCAGAACATGGGCGTGGACCTGCTCGGCACCAACTGTTCCGCCGGGCCGGAGCAGATGGTCGACACCGTGCGGACCATGCTCCCCAGACTCTCCGTGCCTCTGCTCGTCCAGCCCAACGCGGGCCTGCCCGAGCTGGACGACGACGGCAAGACCGTCTTCCGCCTGGCCCCGGAGGCCTTCGCCGAACAGGCCGCGCGCTTCGCGGATCTGGGGGCCAAGGCCGTGGGCGGCTGCTGCGGCACCACCCCGGAGCACATCCGGGCCCTGGGCGGCCGCCTCTCCGGGCGCTCCTGGTCCCGGCCCAAGCCCACGGACGACGCCTGGACCGTGGTCACCTCCCGGGCCCGTTCCGTGGCCCTGGGCGGAAGCCATCCCTGCGCGGTCATCGGCGAACGCATCAACCCCACGGGCAAGAAGGTTCTCACCGCCGAACTCCAGGCCGGACGCCTGGACGAGGCCCTGCGTCTGGCCACGGAGCAGGTCGAGGCCGGGGCCCCGATCCTGGACGTGAACGTGGGCGCGCCCCTGGTGCGCGAGGCCGAGCTGCTGCCCACTCTGGTGCGGACCCTGGCCGCGCGCCTGCCCCTGCCCCTCTCCCTGGACTCCTCCGATCCGGCGGCCGTGGAGGAGGCCCTCTGGGCCTACCCGGGATCGCCCCTGGTCAACTCCGTGAGCGGCGAACCGGGCCGCATGGAAACCCTGGGCCCGCTCTGCGCCAAGTTCGGCGCGCCGTTCATCCTCCTGCCCCTGGAGGGCAAGAAGCTGCCGGTCACGGCCGCCGAGCGCATCGCGGTCATCGAGAAGCTCCTGGCCCAGGCCCTGTCCCTGGGCATCCCCAAGCGCCTCGTGGTGGTGGACGCCCTGGCTCTGACCGTGTCCTCCAAGCCCGAGGCCGCGAAGCACTGCCTGGCGGTGATCCGGCACTGCTCCGAGGTTCTCGGCCTGCCAACGACCCTGGGGCTCTCGAACATCTCCTTCGGCCTGCCCGCGCGCGAACTGCTCAACTCCACCTTCCTGGCCATGGCGGCGGCCGCCGGGCTCTCCTCCTGCATCGCCAATCCCTCCTCGGCGCGGCTGCGCGAGAGCCTGGGCGCGGCCGAGGTGCTGCTCGACCGCGACCCCCAGGCCGGACGCTACATCCGCGACTTCTCCGGCTGGACCCCGGCGGCCCCCCAGACCGTTCCGACGGGCGGCGCGGCGACTCCCCAGGCCGCACCGGACACCGCTCCCGGCGACCCGCTCACGACCCTGCGCCGGGCCGTGATCTCGGGCGGCAAGGACGCCATCGTCTCCCTCTGCCAAAAGGCCCTGGACGCCGGGCATCCGGCCTTCGCCGTGGTCAACGAGGCCCTCATCCCGGGGATCATGGAGGTGGGCGAGAAGTACGAGCGCAAGGAGTACTTCCTGCCCCAGCTCCTGCTCTCGGCCGAGACCATGCAGACGGCCTTCGCCCATCTCCGGCCCCTGCTGGAGGAGGACGGCGGCCCCAAGGGTCCGGTGGTGATCATGGCCACGGTGGAGGGCGACATCCACGACATCGGCAAGAACATCGTCTGCCTCATGCTCAAGAATCACGGCTTCGTGGTCCACGACCTGGGCAAGGACGTGCCCGCCGAGCGCATCGTGGACGAGGCCCAGGCCAGCGGGGCCAAGGTCATCGGCCTCTCGGCCCTGATGACCACGACCATGGTGCGCATGGAGGACACGATCCGGCTCCTGGCCGAGCGCGGCCTGGAAATCCCGGTGATGATCGGCGGAGCCGTGGTCACCGAGCACTTCGCCCAGGCCATCGGCGCGGCCGGCCACTCCACGGACGCGGTCTCCGCCGTGCGCCTGGCCAAGCGGCTGGCCGGGACGCTGCAATAGCCCGCGCTTCCCCTTGGCCGGGGAATCTGCTACAGGGGGACCAGTCATGAACCAAGGACATGCCATGAATTCCCGACTCTTCCTCGCGCGCCTGCTGGCGGCGGCCCTGCTGGCGGTGGCCCTGTTCAGCACCACGGCCTGCGGCGGCTCCGAACCGCCCAGGAAGACGTCCGGTGGAGACTGGCCCGCCGTGGACGCGGCCGGGGTCAAAGCCCTGGTGGCGGAGAGCAAGGGCGCGCCGCTCCTGCTCTGCTTCTGGACCACCTGGTGCCCGTCCTGCCGCCAGGAGATGGGTGAGCTGGCCAAGATCCGCTCGGCCTACAAGCCCGAACAACTGCGGGTGGTGGCCGTGTCCCTGGACGAAAGCGTGGACGCCCTGAAGGAATTCTTCAAGGACAAGCCGCCGGTGGAGGTGCTGCACGCCGGGCCGGCCGTGGGCCAGGCCTACGGCATCGAGTCCATCCCGCACCTCATGATCTACGACCGCGACGGCAAACAGGTCTTCAACCGCCCCGGCGCCTATCCCTTCGCCATGCTCGACGGCCTGATCAAGGGGCACGTCAAGGAATGACCCAGCCGCTGCTGCGCAAGGCCCGCATCGGGGACGCCAAGGCCATCCACGGGCTGCTCCTGAACCCCGGCGAGGGAGACGGCATGGTTCTTCCGCGCTCCTTCAACCAGATATATTCGCATCTGCGCGACTTCTTCGTGGTCGCGGACCGCGACACCGGGGCCGTGCTCGGCTGCTGCGCCCTGTCCATCTGCTGGGACAACCTGGCCGAAATCCGTTCGCTCATGGTCCGCAACGAGGCGCGCGGCCGGGGCCTCGGGCGGCTGCTCGTCGACGCCTGCCTGTCCGAGGCCGTGACCCTGGGCATCTTCCGGGTCTTCGTCCTGACCAACCAGGAGGCCTTCTTCAAGAAGATGGGCTTCGAGGACACCGGCAAGGACACCCTGCCCCAGAAGGTCTGGGCCGACTGCGTGAACTGCACCAAATTTCCGGACTGCGACGAAGTCGCCATGATCATGGAGCTGTAACAGTGGCCCACCGTCTGAACGTCCTTGTCCCGGCGGAAGAGATCGCCGCCCGGGTGGCCGAGCTGGGCCGGGAGATTTCCGAGGCCTACCGCAACCGGCAACTGGTCTGCGTCTGCGTGCTCAAGGGGGCCTTCCTCTTTTTCGCCGACCTGCTGCGCCACGTGGACGTGGGGCCGGAGATCGACTTCGTGCGCCTGGCCAGTTACGGCGCGGGCACGGCCTCCAGCGGCACGCTCACCTTCAGCAAGGATCTGGAGGTGAACATCGAGGGCAAACACGTGCTCATCGTGGAGGACATCGTGGACTCGGGGCGCTCGGTGGAGTTCCTGGAGCATGTTTTCTCCAAGCGCAATCCGAGAAGTTTGAAAATTTGCGCGCTCGTTGATAAAAAGGAGCGCAGGGAAACGGACGTGCCGATCGCCTTCACCGGCTTCAACCTGACCGGCAAGGGTTTCCTGGTCGGCTTCGGCATGGACTACGCGGAACGCTACCGCGAGCTGGACGCCATTTATGAACTCATCCGCGAGGGATGAGCAGGAGCAAGGCTCATGATCATCACCTGCCCCAATTGCAAGACCAAGTACAACCTCCCGGACGCCAAGATCCCGGCCGGCGGGGCCAAGGTGAAGTGCTCCAAGTGCGCCCACGTCTTCCAGGCCAAGCCGCCCGAGCTTGAGCCCGAAGACCAGGCCCTGGATCTGCTCGAACGCCCCGAGGCCCAGGCCCCGGCCGGCTCATCACAGGCCTTCGAGGACGCCTTCGACGAAGCCGTGAGTGACGCCCGCAAGCCCGCCCCCAAGGCGGCAAAGCCCGCGCCCAAGCCCCGGCCCGAGCCCGAGCCCGAACCGGAGCCCGAGGAGGACGAGGCCGACACTCCCTACGGGGAGGAGGCCCCGGCCGAAGAAGAGACTCCCGCCGAGGACGAGGCCGCCGAGGAGGAACCCGTCGAGGCCGAAGCCCCGGCCGAGGAAGAGGAGGCCGCCGAACCCGAGGACGAGGGCCCCCACCTGGACGGCGACCTGACCCTGGACGGCGGCCCGGCGAAGAAGCCCGCCAAACGCAAGAAGCCCCTGCTCCTGGCGCTGCTTCTCTGCGTCCTGGCGCTGGTGCTGGTCTATGTGACCTATGTGCTCCAGCCCGTGCTGCCCTTCAAACTGCCCGCCCTGCCCTTCAACCTGCCCGGAGTGAAGGCCCCGGCCTCGGAGCAGGACGCCGAATCCCCGGCCTCCCGGGTCAAGAAGATCGCCCTGCGCAACATGCGCCAGTACGTGGTGGTCAACGAGAAGACCGGGCCCGTGTTCGTCATCGAGGGCAAGGCCGTGAACACCTTCGACTCCCCCAAGGAGCACATCCGCGTGGAGGCGGCCCTCTACGACGCGAACGGCAACGTCCTGGGCAGCAAGCAGATGCTCTGCGGCAACACGCTCTCGCAGCTCCAGCTCCAGGTTCAGACCGAGGAGGAGATCAACACCGGCCTGACCTCCGAGGTGGGCGTGCTCTCCAACAACACCTTCCTCAAGCCGGGCATGGACACGCCGTTCATGATCGTGTTCTTCAACCCGCCCAAGAACATCAAGGAGTTCGGGGTCAAGGTCATCGACGCCCGCGACCCGGCCCAATAGGCATTCCGTCCGATGAAAAGAAGAGCCGGCCCGCCGGAAGTTCCGGCGGCCCGCCTGTTTTTTTTCATCGGAGCCTTCAGGTTCAGCGCACGCCGAGCTTGGCGAACGTGTCCCGGATGCTCTCCTTGTCCAGAAAGCCGACGTGGCGGCCCACCTCCCGCCCCCCGGCGTCGTAGAATATCTGGGTGGGAATGCCCTGGACGCCAAAGCGAGCGCCCTGTTCAGGGTGTTTCCAGACGTCAATGAACAGCACGGCGGCCCGGCCCTCATACTCCACCCTCAGCTCCTCGATGATC
>NZ_KE383876.1:0-33753 GCF_000422565.1 Desulfovibrio aminophilus DSM 12254
TGGTCCACCAGGCTGTTGAGCGCGTCCGGACGAAGGAACACGCCGCCCAGCACGGCCTGCTCGGCCTCCAGGGCCTGGGGGGTGAGGCGCGCGGTCATACAGCACTCCCATGATCCCAGGCAGCCCACGCGGACTCCCTAGAGGAGTAGGCTCCTGCACTCGCCCCGCACCCCCCACACGCCACCCAATACATGACAGGGCGGCCAAATTGCGTGGACTCCAGACAGCCGCATCCACCACAAAAAGGACACATCCGATGCTCTCCCCCCAGCACGGCCTGCGCGGCGCGGCGGCGCTCATCCTCCATACGCTCAGACTCCCATGCCTCCTCCCACAGTCTGCGGCTGACAGGGCTCCGCATCGGATTGGCCTCCAGAGGGATGCCGGAGAGATACGCCCGGCGGCCCTTAGCCCTGGCGTTGGCCCAGGTGGCGCGTTCGCTCATGCGGCCTCCTGGAGTGGATAGGGATAATCCACCTGAAAGAACCCCAATCGACCAGGGCAGGGCCAGAATCGCAACGGCAGTGCATTGCTCACCTTCCACCACCACTTCCCCGGCTCACACCACGGGGAAATTCTCACGTCAGGGTCTGTTGCCCTCATGAAGAATGAAATGGTGGCCACGCCCACGATGCCGCCCAGGTCCAGGGCCTGGGACATGGGGTTGAGGGTGTGCCAGGGCAGCAGCTGGCCCGTGGTCCGGTTGTAGGCGAGCTGGGCGGCCTGCCAGACGGGCATGGACGAGCCTCGCCGCGAATAGTCCGGCTCCCAGGGGCACGGCTGCTTGCTGGCATGGAGCAACACCTGGTGGCCGATGTGCTTGTTCGGACAGCACCAGGAGCGGTTTTCGATGTCCTTGAGTCCTAGGGCGATCAGCGCGGCCCACGGCTGGCGGATGGAGAGGGCGGGGAGGATCATGCGGCCTCCTGCTGGGCGGCCAGGATGGCGCGCCCGATGATTTCCACGATGCCCGGGATCACGGTGTTTCCATAGGCTTTCGCCTGGCCCACCCGGTCGGGAACCCCATGAGCCAGCAAAGGAACTCCGGGTGCAACGGCCCGGACCCGGCCGTCCCGGCACAGGACCCATTCCGCCCCGGCCCAAGGTGAGCCACCTCGTTGACCAGCTGCTGGCCACGCGCCTTGCCCGCATTCCTCCGGGCCTGGCTCTCCGGGCTGTTGGGAAACCGGAAGTCCCGCGGCGTCCACGATGACCCCGGTGTGGGACCAGCGGGCCCAGGTCCGGCCGCCGGAGAGCACGGTCTGGAACCACTGGATCAGGTTGTCGAACCAGCCGCCCCCGTCCACCACGAAGATGTCCCCGGGCTTGAGCCAAAGCCGGTTGGACAGCCTGGCCACCGCCTACGCCCCCAGCCCGGCCAGCTCGGCGCGCAGGTCCAGGGCCTGGGCCTCCAGGTCGGCCAGCCGGTCCACGTCGTCCTGGTCCGGGGTCTGCCCGGCGGTCTGGGCGGCCAGGATCGCGCGCAGCGGCCTGGCGCTGGCCGCATCGATGGCGGTCAGCTCGGAGCGGATCGCGGCAGCGCGGATCACGGCCAGCTCTTCAGCGGTGGGCGCGGGCGGGTCCACGGCCACGGGGCGGCCACTGGCGTCGGGCACGATCACCTTGCCCAGGCCCTGGGCCTCCAGAAGCGCGGCGTATTCGGTGTCCGTGATTTCTACGGCGTCTGTGGGCATGGAGTCGTGTATCCTCGGATCATAGAATCCATGCGCGCTCGGGGAGTAGTACATATATCCTCCTGGGGCTTAAAAGCCGATGGCGATGTAGCAAATGTTGCGGATATTTGGGCCGTTGTGCCGCAACCGGATTTGAGACAGGCTGGGCCTGCCGATATCAGCTCCGGCGTAAGAGCCAAAGCCGCCGGCAGGCCATCCCTGCGTGGCGGTGGCCACGGAGAACTGAGTGGGGAACGCGACAGGCAGGGTAAACGGCTGCTCCTCGCCCGCCTCCACCGCCACATTGCCCCACTGGATGATGAGGCCGCTGGGTAGCCGCTGATAGCCGCTACCGCCGAGACTGTACCTCATCGGGCCGGTCGGCATCTGCAGAAGTGCGGAGCCGCCGCTGTAATACCAAGTAGAGCCGCCGCCAGCGCCGACGATGGACAGCGTTTCGCCGGGGCAGAGGGTAATTTGCGTGACCCCTCCGGCGGCTGAAGGCCAGGCAAACTTGTCTGTGCCGGAGCAGGCGATGATTACGTTTTTTTGGGAATCGTTGTAAAAATGGTATCCACCTCCGATTCTGATGGTGGCGATTTGCGGTAGGGTCATCGTGATGACCTCGGTCCCACCGACGACAACGAGCTTCCCGAGGTCCGCGACGGTCAGCACTTGCGACGTGGTGTAGCCGATGAGGCCTCTCAAATTGCCCAACGCCATCTGCACGAAGGCCGTGGTGGACACACTCGTGTCGTTGTCGAACTGGGGCGGCGTCGGCGCGGTGGGATTGCCGCTGAACACGGGGCTGGCCAGCGGGGCCTTGAGCGCCAGGGAGCCGAGCAGACTGGTGATGATGGAGCCCAACTGGCCGTCATTGGTCGGCGAGAGCGAGAGTCCGCCCGCGAGGACGGCCTTAACCAGTTCCTCCTGGACGACGTTCAGCCAGGCGGCCGTCACCACGGTCGCGGGCACGGCGGCGGCCGGGCTGCCCTCGGTGAACTTCTTGTCGGCCGTGGCCGTGGAATGGTCGATCCGGTTCATTTATTCCTCCTTTGGTCCGTAGGCGAAGAGCACGATGAGATGGGCCTGGGCGCGGCGGCGCAGTTCGCATTCGAGCAACGCGTCGCCCCATTCGGCCAGGGGCTCGGCGGCGCAGGAGCCTCCGGCGGTGAACGGGCGGATGGTGACGACGTCGGCCGTGCGCAGCAGGAAGGCGTGGGCCCAGTCCCCGTTAGACAGGGGGTCGCCCGCCCGGGATAGCCCGGCGCGGAACGGCCGGAACTCCTCCACCCTGGCCCCGACGTAGCCCAGGGCCTCGGCCAGGGCCTCATGATCCGCCGGACGCTGGCCGTAGCGGGCCGTCAGGTGGGTGTGAACGGCCCGCCGCCGGGCCGCGAGCGTGGTCGGGGCGGCGGCCACGCAGGGACCAGGCAGGCCGCATATCCGCTCCCAATCCGGAAGCAGCTCCGTGGCCGTGCGCGGGTCCGCCTCGGTCCACAGGTCGGCGGCCCGGGCGTCCACGCGGGCCAGCTCCTCGGCCTCGGCCGCGAGGAGCGCGCCCCAGACCGTGCCGGGGTCCCGCGGCAGGGCCGCGCCGGGCGGCTGCAGGGCCATGAGCAAGTCCAGATACCTTTCAGCGTCGAGCATCAGGCCCCCCAGTCGATTGTCCCGAGCACGGCCAGTTCACCGGGCCCGCAGGCGAAGTCGGCGGCGGGCGACAGCAGGACGTGGTCCGCCTCGCCCACGGAGATGCTGACGGCCTCGGTGAGGTGCGAGCGCAGGATCGCGTCGCCGGGCACCGCCTCGCGGAAGAGCAGGTCGGCCAACTCGGCCAGGACCGCCGCGCGCACGGAGGCCGTGTCCGGGGTCAGGCGGATGCTCGGGTTGATGGGCTTGGCCAGGGGCGCGACCACGAAGACGTCCGCCTGGGTGGGGCGCTGCGCGTCGATGTGCGCCTGGACGGCGGCCACGTCCCCGGCCAGGGGAATGCCGTCGGGGTAGGCGCCGTCCATGAGGACGCGCACCGTGACCGTGCCCGGGCCCAGCTCCTTGCCCTTCGCCCAGGCCCTGGTCACGCCGGGCACCTCCAGGGCCCACGCCTCGTAGTCCGCGTCGGTCCCGGCCTGGGGCAGGTGCTGGATGCGGGTCATGAGCCTGGCGCACAGGGGCTCGTCGGCCTCTTCGTCGGCCCCGCCGGTGAGCCCGCCCGTGGCCGCGCCCCGGGACTGCACGCCGGACAGGGGCGAAACCAGGGACAGCAGGACGCCCGGGTCGGCGTTGCCGCCAGCGCCGGTCAGGCGCGCGGCCACGGGGACCAGGGCCGCGCCGTCGCCCACGATGGCCTCGGCCGTGGAGAGGTACTCCACGCCGTCGGCGCGTTGGAAGACGGTTCCGGCTGGGATCGCGGACCCGTTGGAGCCCTCCAGGCGGAGCACGCCGGAGGCCGCCTGCGCGGGCTTGCGGCGCACGGACCATATCCCGGCCCAGCGCTCCATGAATTCAGCCTCGGCCGTGTCCGGGAAGAGCTGGCGGCTCAGCCAGTCAAGGTAGCCGTACAGGCCATGCACGGCCCCGGCGCGCACGGTCGAGAGCACGCCCACCAGGGAACGCCGCAGGGCCGGGTCGGTGTCGGCCAGGCGCGCGGCAGTGTCCGCGCGGTCGCGTTCGATGAGTTCGGGCAGGGTCGGGCGCTTGAAGCTCACAGGTTCCTCCAGATGCTGTCGAAACGGTAGCGCAGGCGCGAGCCGTCGGGCTTGCGGATCTCCACCAGCAGGCCGAGCATGCCGGGCCGGGTCCATTCGGCGCTCACGGCCACGGATTGAGCCACGCCGTCCTCCACGAGCCAGGCCAGGGCCTCGGCGGCATATTCCCGGGCCCGCTCGCGGACCTCGGGGAGCTGCTTCTCGCGGTCCAGGAGCCAGAGCCGGGAACCGACGCGGTCACCGGCGAGCCCGTAGGCGTCCGCCCACCAGCCCCGGCGATCGTCGGAGCCGTCGGGCAGCCGGTCGTCGGCCTCGGCCTCGCGGTCCAGGAACAGGGACAGGAGCACGGCGGTTTCCAGGCCCATGTCGCGGGCCAGGTCGCCGCCGGACACGGTCAGGTCGCCGGAGAGGTCCAGGAAGGCCAGCGCGGCGTCCATCAGGGCACCTCCGGAGGCGTGATCCCGTGCTCGGTGGAGGTCAGGGGCGCGGCCCCGGTGGACTTCAAGGGCGACGGCTGGTCCGTCTCGTCCGAGGGCGCGCTGCCCCGGCCAACCGTGAGCGTGGACAACACGCGGATGGTCCTGCTGGACATGGTCTTGAGCTGCAACGACCTGCGCGGGGCCAAGGTCACGCGCTGGAAGATCCTGTCCAAGTGGCTGGACGACGGCGCCGAGCCGGACCCGGAGGCCTGGCTGAACAAGGACGTCTTCTACGTGGACCAGAAGACGAGCCACGACAAGCGCGTCATGGAGTTCGAGCTGCGCTCGCCCCTGGACCTGGCCGAACGGCAGCTCCCGGCCCGGCAGATCCTGCGCGACTGGTGCCCCCGCCGCTACCGGTACTGGAACGCGGCCTCGGGCGCGTTCGTCTACGCCCACGCGGACGTGGCCTGTCCCTATTCCGGCTCGGCCTGCTGGGACGCCGACGGCCACCCGGCGTCCCCGGCGGACGACGTCTGCGCCAAGACCCGTGCGGCATGCCTGCTGCGCTTCGGCCGTTCCGCAACCCTGCCGACCTGGGCCTTCTACGGCGTGGCCGCGAACAGGAGTTCCTGATGTTCGATCCCGACGTGATCCGCGCGATCCGGGCCCACGCCGAGGCCGAGTTCCCGAGGGAGTCCTGCGGGCTCGTGGTCGGCGGGGCCTATCTGCCCATGGACAACCTGGCCCAGGATCCTGAGTCGGAATTCGCCATGCCCCCGGAGGCCCTGCTCCGGCCGGGAATCCAGGCCGTGGTCCACTCCCACCCGGCCGGTCCGGACTGCCCCAGCGAGGCGGACATGGCCCAGCAGATCGCGTCCGGCCTGCCCTGGGGCATCGTGACCGTGTGCCCGGACGGCGAGGCCGAGGGCCCGGCCGCCCGGGAGCCGTTCTTCTGGGGCGACGGGGTTCCGCGCCCGCCGCTCAAGGGCCGGGAGTTCCGCCACGGCGTGACCGACTGCTACGCCCTGTGCCGGGACTGGCACTTCCAGGAGACCGGCGAGCTGCTGCCGGACTTCCCCCGTCCGGACGAATGGTGGGCCCACGGCGGCAACCTCCTGCTGGAGCGCTTCCGCGAGGCCGGATTCGAGACCGTGCCCCTGTCCGAGGCCCGGCGCGGCGACGGCCTGCTCTTCTCCATCCGCCTGGGCCGCCGGGACGACGTGGTGAACCACTGCGCGGTCCTTCTGGACCACGGCATGATCCTCCACCATCTGGCCGGGCGGCTGTCCAGGCAGGAACATCTGGGCGGCTGGCGGCGGTTCCTGCGCCTGGCCATCCGGAGGCGTCCGTGAGACGGGTCATCCTCTACGGCCACCTGGGGCGGACCTTCGGCCGCGTGCACCACCTGGAGGTGGAGACCCCGGCCGAGGCCGTGCGGGCGCTGTCCGCCGCGTTCGGCGAGCGCTTCCGGGGCGTCCTGCGCCGGGGCTCCTGGCACGTGCTCGTGGGCGGAGCCGGTCTTTCGAGCGCCACGGAATGCGGCGAGGACGTCCTGTCCATGCACCTGGGCCGCCAGGACATCCGCTTCGTGCCCAAGGCCGTGGGAGCCAAGAACGGTTTTTTCCAGGCCATCCTCGGGGCGACGCTCCTGGTGGCGGCCATCTACTTCGCGCCGCCGGCGGCGACCCTTTATGGTCCGGGCATGGCCGATGTCGCAGTCAGCGGCATGGGCGCCACGGCCTTCAGCGTGGGCTCCTGGTCCGTGTCCTACGGCTCCATCGCCCTCACCGGCGGCATGATGGCCCTGTCCGGCATCTCCTCCCTGCTGACCACCACGCCCAAACTGGGGCACTGGTCCTCGCTGGAGGATTCCGACTCCAGGAACAGCCTGCTCTACAACGGGGCCATCCTGACCACCAACCAGGGCGGGCCCGTGCCGATGGTCTACGGCCGCCAGTGGGTGTCCGGCTCGCTGGTCTACTCCGGAACGGAGATCGAGCAGATGGAGGGCGGCGCCAACACCACGCTGCGCTCC
Source organism: Desulfovibrio aminophilus DSM 12254 (assembly GCF_000422565.1). Classification (NCBI taxonomy): domain Bacteria; kingdom Pseudomonadati; phylum Thermodesulfobacteriota; class Desulfovibrionia; order Desulfovibrionales; family Desulfovibrionaceae; genus Desulfovibrio; species Desulfovibrio aminophilus. The sequence goes on from NZ_KE383876.1 coordinate 6,836, forward strand.
AAGGCCGTGGCGCGGATGATCATCGCGGTTTCCGAGGGCGAGGTGGGCGGGCTCGTGAACGGAGCCAAGTCCATCAAGTTCGGCGACACGCCGCTCATGGCCGACGACGGCACGTACAATTTCGAGGGGGTGAACTGGACCTTCCGCACGGGAACGCCGTCTCAGGCCCATGTGCCGGGTTTCGCCGACGTGCAGAACGAGTACACGGTGAACACCGACGTGACCCATTCCGCCCCGGTGATCCGGCGCGTCGCCGACACCGACGCGGACGCGGCCCGGGTCATCGTGACCCTGCGCAGCCTGTACCAGGTCTCCGGGTCGTCGATCGTCTCCCGCAGCGTGGACATCGCCATCGACGGCCGCCTGGACGGCGGGGAGTGGGTCGAGCTGCGGACCGACACCATCACGGGCAAGACCACCAGCCAGTACCAGCGGGCCTACCGCGTGGAGCGGCCCGGGGCCGGGGACTGGGATCTGCGCGTGCGCCGCGTGTCCGAGGACTCGGACTCGGACCAGGTCGGCGACCTGGTGCAGTGGGCCTCCTACGTGGAGATCGAGGACGTCAAGGTCTCCTACGCGAACACCGCGATCCTGGCCCTGGAGCTGGACAGCGAGCTGTTCGGCACGAACATCCCGACCCCGAGCGTGGAGATATACGGCATCAAGGTCCGCGTCCCGTCCAACTACAACCCGGCGACGCGGGTCTCCACCGGGATCTGGAACGGAACCTGGGCCGCCTCCCGGGCCTGGACCGACAACCCGGTCTGGTGCCTGTACGACCTGCTGACCAGCAGGCGCTACGGCTGCGGGGCCTACGGCCTGGAGGACGGCAACGTGGACAAGTGGAGCGCCTCCACGGTGGCCGCGTACTGCGACGGGCTGGTGCCGGACGGCTACGGCGGGACCGAGCCGCGTTTCCGCGTGGGCTGCGTCATCAACAGCCGCGAACCGGTCTACAACGTCCTGGCCGTCTTCGCCTCGGTGTTCCGGGGCGCGCTCTGCTGGTCCTCGGACCTGGTCATGTTCGCGGCCGACATGCCGGCGGAGCCCGGGCACATCGTGAACCAGACCACCGTGGTGGACGGCGTGCACACGGCCGGTGGCGCGAGCCTGTCCACCCTGAACTCCGTGTTCGTCGGGCTGTGGAACGATCCCGACGACGGGTGCAGGCAGACCCCGGAGACGTTCGAGTCCCCGGCGGCCCTGGCCAAGGTCGGCTGGAAGAGCGACGAGCGCGTGCTTTGGGGAGTTCCCAGCCGGGGACAGGCGCGGCGGGCCCTGCGCTGGATCTACTACACCGACTGGTTCGAGTCCGAGCGGATCACCTTCACCGGCGGGCTGCACTATTTCGACTTCGGGCCCTACATGACGGCCCTGGACCACGACCCGGACGCCGTGGGAATCCGGCTCGGCGGCAGGATCGTCGCGGCGACGGCCGGAAGCGTGACCCTGGATTCCACGGTGAGCCTGGAGGAGGCCGACTCCGGCCCGCTGTCCGTGCTGCTGCCGGACCTGACGCTCCAGGCCGTGGAGGTGGCCTCCGTGGCCTCCACGGAATACCGGGGCCGGAGCGTGAGCGTCCTGACCCTGGCCGAGGAGCTTTCCGCCGCGCCCATCCCGGGCGCTCCCTGGGTGCTGGAGACGCGAAACGTCGCGCCGCGCGTGCTGCGCTGCGTCTCGCGCGAGGAGGTCGAGCCGCACCTCTACGAAATCAAGGGTTTCATCCACGACCCCGGGAAATACGACTGGGTGGAGCAGGGCCTCAAGCTCGAACCCCGGGAGACGAGCGCCCTGCCGCGCGGTCCCCTGCCGGTCCCGAGAAACCTCTCGGTCACGGAGCACATGCGCCGGGACGGATCGGCGGTGGCCCCCACGGCCATCGTGTCCTGGTCCCCGCCGGCTGGTGATCCGCGCGCGGTCTATGCCCAGGTGCAGGTGAAGCGTCCCGGCCTGGACTGGGAGAACGTGGGCGTCACCTCGGGCGTGTCCAGCGACGTGCCCGTCTCCTCCGGAGACCACGGCTTCCGGGTGCGGTTCCTCACCGGCGCGGGGGTGTCCGGCCCCTGGTCCACGGTGGCCACGCAGGCCATGCTCGGCATGTACGCGGCCCTGCCGGACGTGCGGGGGCTGACCATGAGCTACGTCTACAACACCCCGCGCCTCTCCTGGCTGCCGGTGGATGATCCGCGCCAGGTCCTGTACGAGGCGCGCAAGGGCGAATCCTGGGCCAAGGGGGCGCGCGCGGCCCTGACCTCGGAGACGTCCATGCCCACGGCAGGTCCCGGAACGTACTGGCTCAAGGCCAAGTCCGGAGTGGCCTACAGCGCGTCGGCGGCGTCCATCGTGATCAGCGGCGACGACCTGCCCGTGAACGTGGTGGACGGACGCGACGAGGCGGCCGAGGGCTGGGACGGAACCAGGGGCGGCGGCATCGTTCTTTCCGGCGGCGACCTGGTCCTGCCCGGAGGTTCGGCGGACGCGGCCTACGTCATCGCGGAGGCGAACCGCGTGACCCTGGCGGCCAAGGCCCTTTGCGCCGTGTCCGTGACCGTCGGCGGCTACGCCCTGACCGACGGCGAGGACTTCTATTCCGTGGCGGACGTCTATTCCCTCGCCGACGTCTACGGCGGGGATTCCGGATACGTCTCCATCACCCCGCAGATGCGGCTGCGCTCCGGAACGGCCTGGGGCGACTGGTCCGACTTCGTTCCCGGCCAGTATTTCGCGGACGGGTTCGACTTCCGCGTGCTGCTCTCCACCTCGCGGTCGGACGTTTCCGTGGTGCTGGACGCCTTCGACTGGCGCGTGGACGCCCCGGACCGGACCTGGTCCGCCCAGGGTTTGTCCGTTCCGGCGGCCGGACTGCGCGTGGACTACGCCCAGGCCTTCGCCACGACTCCGGCCCTGGTGGTCCAGACCCAGGCCGGACAGGTGGCCCACATCTCCAACGAGTCGTCCTCGGGTTTCGACCTGGTCATCACCGAGGGCGGAACCGCCGTGACCACCACGGCCAACGCCATCGCCAAGGGGTACTGACATGACCTTCGCCTACAGTCCGCCGCCGGGAGGCGGGATCATGCCCGGAGAGCAACTGGCCGTGCAGACCGTCGCCATGCTCAAGTCCGTGGCCGCGCAGCGCAAGGGCTCGGCGCGGCCGTCGGACGTGCAGACCGGCGAGGCCTGGCTCGACGACGCGGTCTCGCCCTGGGTGCTCAAGCTCTGGGACGGGACCAGCGACATTCCCATGCTGACCGTGGACCCGTCGGCGCACGCCCTGGCTTTCGCCGGTCTGGGCATCGGCGACACGGTGCAGGCCCATTCCAGCGTGCTCGACCTGATCGCCGCGGTGACGCCGGTGAGCGGCAAGGTGCCGTACTTCACCGGCTCGCCCGTGTCGGTGGCCCTGGCCTCGCTGGGGGCCTTCGGCCTGACCATGCTGGGCAAGGCCTCGGCCTCGGAGGCCCTGGACGCGCTCGGCGTGTCCGCCTTCGTCAAGCTCTTGCTGGACGACGCGGACGCGGCCACGGCCAGGGCGACTCTGGCGGCGAACATCATGCGCTGCGGCGCGGTCGCCAACAGTATCACAAGCAGAACGCTCGGAGCTTTAGACCTTGGGAGGCATCACCACACATACGGCACCTCGACGCTGACGCTCCCTCCGTTTTCCGCGTGCGAAAACGGTTCAATGCTGCTCATCTCGTGCTACTCCGGGGTCACAACCATATCGCGCAACGGAACGGAGGCGTTGTACACGACGTCGTCCGTCACGTCGTTCACGTTGAACCCAGGAGACTTCGCAATACTTACGACGAATGGCACGAACTCATGGCTCGCAATGATCTGCCGCGCCACCGTCGCCCAAGTGTCGCCGAAGATCATTTCCGCGACCCGCGCGATGGACGCCGCGTCCGGCAACGTCGACTACACGGGACTCGGATTCCAGCCGAGCGTCGTGCTGGCTATCTGCGGAGAGTCACCGGCTAGTTGGCTCAGTTACGGCTCCATCGGATTTGATGACGGCACGAACCGGATGTGTCTGTTGCGTGGGTACAACTCCATGATCATGAATTTCAACACGTCATACAGCCTGTATATGTTGTCCACCGCGTCCGCCGGTCAGGCAGGGACGATGACCATGTTGTCCGACGGGGTGCGGATAGCCTGGGAAAAGATCGGCAGCCCGGCCTCGGCCACGCCCCCGTTGAAACTTCTCTGCTGGAAATAGGAGATACCCATGATCCGCGTCAGCCGACACACGACAACCGGGCGCATCCTCTGCTCCCAGGGCGGGGCGCTGCCTGACGAGGCGACCATGAAGGCCAACGCGCTCTCCGCATTCCCGGACGTGCCGGGGGAAGAAATCGAGGTCGTGGACCTGACCGATGAAGAGTTCGCGGCGGCCCTGGCCGCGCAGAACGCGCCGACCCTGGAGCAGGCCAGGGCCGCCAAGCTGGCAGCGATCCAGGCGGAAAAGAACCGCGCGCGGGACGGCGGCGTTGTGGTCGACGGGGTGCGCTACGACACCGACGCCGGGGCGATCCTCATGTACGTGAGCTTCCTGGCCCAGATCGACGCTGACCCGGCGTACTCCACGGCCTGGAAGGCCAGCACCGGAGCGGACGGGCTCGGCGTCTGGGTCGATATGGACGCGGCCCTGTTCGCGCTGGTGCGCCCGGCCGTCGACGCGCACATCTCGGCCTGCTTCGCGTGGCAGGCCGCGCGCGAGGCCGAGGTGGCCGCAGCCCAGACCATCGCCGAGGTCGAGGCCGTGAGCGCGGAGTACGGGGGCTAGTTCCTCATCTCCGGAACGAGGTCCGCTCCGGCGGCCCTCTTCTTTTCGATCTCGGCCCGGGTGGCGGCCAGGGCCGTGAAGCGTTCGGCGGAACCAGGGTGGGTGGAGCCGCCGCTCATGGCCTGGGGCGAGTCGGCGGCCATGCGCCGCCAGATCTCCGGCCCGGTTTCGATGTCCGCCCCGGCGTTGGCCGCGAAGTACATGCCCACGTAGTCGGCCTCCATCTCGTATTCCTTGGAGTAGGCCAGCCCGCCGGCGTTCATGGCCATGCCGCCGGTGTTCACGCCCGTGGCCAGGGCGATGAGCAGGTCCAGGGCCGCGCCGAACCCGCGCCGCATCTTCATGGCGTCCACGTGGCCCATGACGTTGTGGGCCATCTCGTGGCCCAGGATCAGGGCCAGTTCGTCGTCGGTTTTGGCGTAGTCCATCATGCCCTGGAAGACGTACACCGCGCGGCCGTCGGCAAAGGCGTTCACGGTGTTGGAGTGGGCCAGAAAAAAAATGCTCGCGCAGACTTCGTCAGGATGGAGAACGGCGTCGAATTCCTTCCCGTCCCGGCGGACACGCAGGGTCACGTCGCCTTTCTGGGCTTCCTTGTAAGGGATACCCCAGGAACGCATCACATCCTTTCGGGAGTGCATATCCAACGCTTGGCCGTTGACGGCCAGCACGGCATCCCCGCGCCGCAATCCGGCCTTGTCCGCAGACCCGCCGGGGGCCACGGTGACGATGGTCAACGCGTCGGGCTGGGTGCCCATGATCTTGGCGTAGGCTGCCGCCCAGTGTTCACCATCGGGGAGATACCCGTAGTGCATGAAGAAGACGCCGATGGAGTACGTGGTCTTCTGCATCTTCCGGCAGAAAGGGGCGTTTGTCTTGGCGAGCTGTTCGGACACGGGGACGAGCCGCGTCAGCTGCTTGTCCATCTTGTCCGCGAACATCTCCCGTTGCAGCTCCTGCTCCTGGGCCGTGGCGGTTGGGTCCACGCCCGGGGCCAGGGTCTTGCGGCCGCAGGCTGCCAGGGCCACGGTCAGGACGAGCAGGACGACGAGCGCGCGGGGCATGGGCTATTTCCTCCATTGCTCGGCCGGAACCCAGCCGCGCCGCAGATAGGACGTGCGCACGACGGACCCGGCGAAGAAGGGATATACGAGCCAGGAAGCGCCGCAGGTGGGGATGGCCAGGGCGAACGAGATCAGCGCGTGGGACCAGGCCCCCTTGAAGGCCAGGTAGAAGCTGCCGAAGAGCAGGCACCAGAGAAAGGGTTTGTCCACGGCTTCGGTATATCCGTTGGCCGGGTTCACGAAGCGGTATCCGGTCTTCGGCGGGGAAAGGCGTTTCCCCGACTCGGCGTCCATCCATCCCTTCTTGGACAGGACGCCGCCGGAGGCGTGTTTCTGCCAGTTCTTGATCTGCCACGGCTCGAGCTGGCGCGGATCGCTCATGTTCCACCTCTTCCGGTATGCGCCATTCGATACGACAGGGCCGGGTCCGGGTCAAGGCCAGGGCGTGGAGTCGTAGACCCGCAGAACCTCGGCGCAGGAGTCCGGACGTTCGCCCCGGTGCTGGGCCTCCGCCTCCCTGGCCATGCCGGTCATGACCACGGCGAAATAGGCCGCGCGCGACTCCTCCGGGAAGCGTCTCTCGATCCACCGCCCCACGCGTTCGGCCTCACGCGTGGTGTCCCGGCCGCAGCCCCCGGCGCGTCCGAGAATGACCGCGTAGCTCGTGAGCCGGTCGACGTCGTCGGGCGACGGCGCGGCGGCCGTCCCCGGACCATTCATGGCCGGTTTCCCCAGCGCTCCGATCAGGGCGAACACCGCCAGGAGGAAGGCCAGACACGCGACCACGGCCCCGAGCAGGACCCAGGGGTTGTTCAGCGCGCCGGGCGGTCGTTTGGGCGCGCGGGATCGCTTGAGTTGGTCCCAGTCCCGCTGCATCCTCTGGCGTTCGTTCATCACAGCTTCTGCATGACCCAGACCGCGCGGCCCACGATGAGGTCGTCGCGGCCGTCGAAGGGCAGGCGCACGTCCGGGTGCGAGGGGTTGACGCTCTTCAGCACCAGGGACGGCCCGCCCGGGTCCACGAACACGCGCTTGATGGTCAGCCCCTCGTAGGGCACGCGCACGCCGTAGGACTCGCCCGCGATGATCCTGGTCTGGGCCGTGTCCAGGCCCACGAAGGCCCCCTTGCGGATGTCCGGCTCCATGCTGGAGCCCTCCACCTGCACGATGAGGACGCTCTCGCGGTAGTAGGTGAGCGGGATGCAGACCCGGGCGATGGGCTCCGGCTCCCAGCGCTCCACGGCCGGTCCGGCCCCGCTGGCGGAATGCACCTCCACCACCCGGCCCACGGGGCCCTCCCCGCCGGGCCCGACCACGCAGGCCGGGTCCGTGGGCGCGTTGGCGCCCAGCCTCCTGATGCCCATCCGTTCCGGTTCGCCTTCGCCCATGAGCAGCCACTCCGGTGAGAGATTGAGGATGCGCGACATCTTTTCCAGGTCGTCCGCATGAGGCCGCTGGCCACGCTCCCAGGCCTGAACCTTGCCGTAACTGACGTCAAGGAAGCTGGCGAAAGAGCGTTGAGTAAACTCCTTGCCCTGCGAATTCAAAATATTCGCAGATTTTTTCTTAATATATTCAATCTGTTGAGCCCAAATTGGGGAAGGTTTGTTCTGCATTTGAATTATTTTTGTTGACTGATTTTTAATTCAAGCCTATTTCTTTCTCAACACGTCCCGCGAGAATCCCGGCGGGAACGGGGGAGGAAAGAATGAACGGACGCACCACGACACGCACGGGCCCCTGGCGGAAATTCGTCGACGAGGTCTATACCCCGGAATTCGCCCACAGCGCCCAGGCCGTCCTTGGCACGGCCATCGTCACTGCTCTCGCGGGGAGGACGTCCGATGCGCACGATTCCACCCTTCAAGAAGCCATCGACGAACGCCGCCGAGATCGGAACGGAGGTCGGTCATGATCCGCTCGGCCCTGTCGTCCGGGATCTCCTCCTCGTGGCGCTGTTTCACGAGCGGGTTTCGCTCGGCCTCCAGGACCACGCTCTCGATCTCTCCCCTCGGCAGCCCGGTCGCCTCCATGAGTATCCCGATGAAGATGTCGCGATAGGTCATCACTTCCCCAAGGTTGGTGAAAAATATGAACACGATAAACAGAAAAAAACCCACCCGTCAACAGTTGTTCCGCGCCTGGATGCTCCAGAACGGCCTGGACCTGTCCGACCTGGCCGGGCAGCTCGGCGTGACCAAGCAGCGCCTGTCCGCGCTCATGGGCCAGAAGCAGGCCTGCAAACGAATTCGCGAACGCCTGCTCCAGATCGGCATCCCGGAGGAACTCATTCCGGAGCCGGTGGTCACCAAGCGGCAGGCCCTGGCCGAGAACCGCGCCCTGCGCGCCCGGCTGGCCGAGCTGGAGCCCGGTTCCGGCACCGCCGCCTAGGTCGGCGATTTTTCATAACACGGTGATGAAATTTCAGCCAAGAACATGAGGAGATGACTGTATGCGCCACGCCGACCTGCTCACGCTCAACGCCAAGGACGTGCTCAACCTCATGGTGGCCCAGTCCGGCCGGACCTGGGAGGACGTGGCCGCCGTCGTGGGCTGGAGCCCCACGGTCCTCAGCCGCGTCCGCTGCGCCACGGACGACTATTTCCCCAAGCTCACGGTGCTGCCGCGCTTCTGCGTGGCCAGCAAGTCCACCATGATCCTGGACTGGGTCGAGGCCCAGGTGGACGCGGCGGCCGTGCGTCTGGACGTCGACGCCCTGGACGCCAAGGGCTTGCTGCTCTCCATGTCCGGACTCCTGGAAGGGCTGGCCTCGGCGGCCAAGGCCGCGTCCGAGGCCATCAGCGACGACAGGATCGGCCAGAGCGAGGCCAGGGACATCATCCGCAAGCTGCGGTCCCTGTCCGCCGCCGCCGTGCGCACTATTTCCGGACTGCGGCCCATCGCCGGGACGGTGGAGGACTAGCCGTGGACGGGCCGGGCATGGTTTCCGAGGTCGTTGGGCTGGTCTTCGTGGCCCTCATGGTCACGGGCATCGTCTGGGTCGGACGCATGATCGGGAGGAGGTAGTCATGGGCAGAGTGAGAGGAATGTTCCTGCACGGCAAGCCGTGCCTCGTGGTGGAGATCGGGACTCCAGGCATCCGGGAGGCCTACGAGCAGCTCGTCAGGGCCGGGACCGGCGGGCCGGGGCTCATGGAGTTCATGGAGCGCGAACTGCCAGGCAGGAGCCTCCAGGGGCAGGACTTCGCCGGGATCATGGCCCGCGTGCACGAGGCCGCGGGCACCCGCACGCAGGTGGAGCTGGCCGACGCCCTGGGCGTGCGCCAATCGACCATTTCCGACGCCAAGCGCCGGGGAGGAGGCGTCCCGGCGTCCTGGATACTGACCCTGGCCCGGCGGGGCTTCAACCCCGACTGGCTGCTCACCGGCAGCGGCCCGCGCCACATCATGCCCACGGATCAGGCCCCGGGCCAGACCCGGGCGGCGGCCTAGGAGGAGCACATGAACCTCACCCCGAACGACGCCGACATCCGCGCCCGCATGGCCGACCTGGAAGTCCAGGTCACGCGCCACGACCGGCTCTATCACGAGGTCGGCGCGCCCGAGATCACCGACGCGGACTACGACCGCCTGCGCGTCGAGCTGGAGCGCCTGGAGGCGCTGCATCCGCATCTGGCGTCGGACCTCTCGCCCACGCGCCGCGTGGGCGGGGCCCCGGCCCGCTGGCTCTCGCACCGGAGGCTGGCCGAGCCCATGCGCTCCCTGCGCAAGGTCCGCTCCACGGTGGAGTGGGAGGAATACGCCTCCTGGGTGGCGGACCGGCTGGACCTCCCGGATTACGAGCTGGCCTGGAGCCTGGAGCCCAAGCTGGACGGCGTCGCCCTGGAGGCGGTCTACGAGGGCGGGCGGCTCGTGTCCGCCTGCACGCGCGGGGACGGCTGCCTGGGCGAGGACGTGACCCGCAACGCGCGGCTCATGCTGCCCGAGCGGCTCTCCAACGAGCGGAGGCTCGTGATCCACGGCGAGGTCGTCATTCCCTGGAACGAGTTCCAGGCCCTGAACGAGCGGCGCGCGAAGTCGTTCGACTCCCCGCGCACGGCGGTCCAGGGAGCGCTGCGCGGCAACGCGCGGGACGAGGTTCATGAGCGCGGGCTGCGCTTTCTGGCCTGGGAGAACCACACCCATGTCGAGCAGGCCCACTTCGACCGCATGAACGCCTTGAGCGTGGCCGGGATCGACGTGGTGCGGTCCAGAACGATTCGTCTCCGGAATCCCCGTGAGGTTCTGGCGGAGGCCCGGGACCACTGGGTGATGCGCTGGAGCGATCCCGAGGGCTGCAACCTGGCCTGCGACGGCATGGTGCTCAAGCTCGACTCCATGCACCATCGCCGGGCCCTGGGCTCCACCTCCACCGCGCCGCGCTGGGCAGTGGCGCTCAAGCTCTAGGAGGACGACGTGGCTGGACAGAAGGATATTTCGCCGCTCGGAACCGCCCTGGGCCAGATGGACAAGGCCGTGCTGGGCTGCCTGGGCCGCGTCGCGGACCCCAGGCCCGTGGACCAGCACGCGGCCATCGACGAGGCCCTGTCCCGGGTGGAGGCCCTGCGCTCCCTGCCGGACCTGCGCGCCGGGTCCGAGGCCCGGATATTTTTCGCCGAACGGGCGCTCAAGAGGCTGCGGCTCCTGACGCCCCGCTATCCTGGCCATCCCGCCGAGAGCGCGGACCGCGAGTGCCACCGCGGCTGCTACCTGGAGGACTGACATGCGGCTCTCCATCGGAACCTGCCCCTGCTGCCGACGGCCGGACATGGTCCTGTCCTCGGACGGGATTTGTTTCGTCTGCCGTGGCCTGGAGCGGGCCGGGCACGTGACGCGCGGCGACGACGGCCGCTGGACCCACGGCCCGGAGGGACGGGAGACGATCAACGGCCTGCGCCGGGATATGGGCCTTCCGCCGCTCGGCGACGCGGAGATGATCGACGAGGCCCTGGCGGACATCGAAGCCGACGGCGCCATGCCGTTGGAGACGATCGAGGAGGAGATCATGGGCAAGAGCAAGAACAAGACCACGACCAAGAAGGCCAAGGGAACCTGCCGGTTCTGCGGACGCGGCGACATGGCGCTCCCGGCGCACGGGGCCTGCGGCATGTGCTACGGCCTGATCCGGTCCAAGGAGATCGACACGGAGACCGGCGAGCTGTCCGCCGTCGCCCTGGACCGCATCGACGCGGCCCGCGTCCTGGCCGGTCTGACGCCCCTGAACGCGGTCGCGCAGAAGGATCAGATTGCCGGACAGGCGTTTAAATTCTGTGGCGGCTGGTCCGGGGACAACATCTGCGGTGATCCCGCCCCCGGAAGCGCCACCCTTGCCGCCGCGAACTTGACGTTCAGCGCCGAGCCCACGGCCGTGAGCCCGGAGGAGCGGGAGTTTCTGGCCTCCGGAGCGGGCGCGGCCGTGGAGGATCTCCGTGGATGGGAGTTGGTGGGGCACTCCGTCCTGGACCAGTTCTTTCTGGAGTGGTGCGAACGGGGAGAACAGTTCCGCGAGAATGAGGTCGATCTCTACGAGCGGTTCATGTTCTGGTGGAAGGACATCGGATGGAATTCCTGTCCGAGCCGGGAGCGTTTCGCCGAGTGGATGCGCTACAGCGGATTCACGACCGAGAAGAAGGACGCCTGCTATTATCTCGGCCTGCGTTTGCTGGACTCCAGAAATGACGCGGCGGCGGTCGAGCAGATCGAGGCCACGCTCCGTGTCCAGAAGGCCCGGGCCGTGGCCGCCGTGCACCGGGCGCGGGCCAGGGTGGCGGAGGCCAGGGAGATGTCCCTTCTCCTGGTCCAGGACGGCGCGTTCCTCAACCTGGACGGGCAGCGGCTGCCCCTCGTGCGCCGGGCTCGCGGCTCCGAGAATCCCTATCTCCTGGTCACCAGCTCGCTGCGCGAGATGGTCCTGCCCCAGGCCCTGAACGGGATGGTCCCGGCCGAGGCCAGGAACGTGCTCGTCTACGGCCAGGCCGGGGCCGGAGTCCTGGCCCTGCTGCCCATCGCCCACGACGACAAGGACGCCCTTCCCCTGCGGACCAAGAAGGACCGGCCCTCGGGCCGCACCATCTACGCCGAGGCCATGCTGCGCGACCTGAAGCTCAAGCCCGGCCGCTACCCGGCTCGTGTCCTGGAAACCGGCATCATCGCCGTGGACCTCACGAGCGCGGCGTGAACGGGCCGGTGGTCATCATCCGGCTTCCGGCCGGGGCCTGGGAAGAGTTCAAGGCCGAGGCCCTGGCCGTGTTCCGGTTGGTTCTGGCCCTGGCCGCCTGCGGCATCGGGCTGATTCTGGCGACGACGTAACGCTTCCGGCTCCCTGCCCATGCCGCGGTTGCCGTCGCGGCATGGTGGAGTCTCTTTGAAGGCCCGGGGGGATGGGCTCCCCGGGCCGGGCAGGGGGCCGGAGGATCAGGAGGGAGGAGATCATGTCCGTCATCACCGCCGTCAACGGGCGTCAAACGCGCATCGTGGACATGCCGGTCAGGGCCATGACCGTGGCCGAGCTGATCGAGCATCTGGGACGGTTCCCCGAATGGATGCCGGTGCGCATCACCCTGGAGCGGGACGATTTCAGCGAGACCGAACCGCTGACCAGGGAGAACCTCGTCATCGGGAACGCAGAGATGACGGACGGGCCGTTCGTCGCGATTCGGCCCTACACGCTGGAAAACGAGGATGCGCCGAACCTCTCCGGCCGCTGCACGCACGCCTATCGCTGCATGCACTTCGAGGAGGAGTAGGGTCATGGGATTGTTCGGCAGACGCCCGAATTGCGATGAATGCAGGAGCGCCGTTGACCTGGTGCGGGCGGAGATCGACCGGCTCTACTCCGGCTTCGCCCGCTTCCCTCGCGGTGAGATCAACTATTTCCGCTGCGGGATCTGCGGCCAGGCGTGCTTCAACGTGGAGCCGGTCCTGGACGACGAGTCCGGGGAATGCTGCCCGCAATGCTTTGCCGCGGCGTGCCGTGACGAAAAAGTCTGGTCCAGCGAATGCCCGGGCATCCCGGGTTGGTACTGGTTCAAGCGCGATGACGGCAGGGGGATGGTCATCATCCGGCTCGTGGAGAGCCTCGATGGAATGGGGGCGTGGTCCGCGACCATCCCCGGCGTCCTGGACCCCGAGACGATGCGCGGGCAGTGGTGGGGCCCCATCCCCGCCCCGGAGGAGTCGGCCATGAAGCCCAAATCGAGAACCAGCGGCAGTTCCCTGCATGGGTTGAAAAAGCAGATGCTTCAGGACGAGAACGTCCGCCTCACTGCCGAGCGCGACCGCCTCCAGGCCCAGGTGCGGGAGTTGGAGAATTCGTTCTTCTGCCCGCACTGTAACGCAAAATTCCCGACTACCCCCGACGGTGCCATAGAGGCCCTTGAACACGAGCAGACATGCAAGCAGAGCCCGATTGTGCAAGAGCGCGACAGGCTGCGGGAGGCGCTGACTGATCTTGCTGCGGCAGAAATGGGCTACAGGATCAGGCACGACGTGCATGGGGACGGGTCGCTCCACACGGGCAGAGCATGGGACCGCATGCGCTGGGCTGGCGACAAGGCCCGCGCCGCCCTCCAGCCCGCCGGAGGTGAATCGTGAGCACGTCACGCATCGAGTGGACCGACGGCCGGACCTGGGAGCAGTTCCCGGAGGTGGGGAGATGATCCGCCCTATCCTTTTCTCCGGCGACATGGTTCGCGCCATCCTGGACGGCAGGAAGACCGAGACGCGGCGGCCGGTGAAGCCCTGCAAGGACGTTAATTTCGGCTGTGAGCTGTCTCCTGGTGAAATAGCCGGTGAGGTCAATCAAGGGAACGACTACCAGAATTGCCCCTACGGCCGCCCCGGCGACCTTCTCTGGGTGAGGGAGACGTGTTGGGTGTCTGGGGCATGGAGGCCGACAAAAAACAGCGACTCGGGGCGGTTCGTTCCGCTTGGTCCTGTTGCCTATCACGCGAATCAACAGCGTCCGGATGATAAGCTGATCCTGTTCCATGAGTGGCGCGTTACCCCCTCCATCCACATGCCGCGTTGGGCCTGCCGCCTCGTGCTGGAGGTGGTGAGCGTCCGCGTTGAGTGGGTGCAGGAGATCACCGAGGAGGGGGCGAAGGCGGAAGGCGTCTTGCTCACGAACACGCTCCCCGACGGTATGGAAGGGTTGTTCCGCCCTCGCTTCGCCGGACTCTGGGACAGCATCTACGCCACCAAGGGCCTGTCCTGGAACGCCAACCCCTGGGTTTGGGTGGTCGGGTTCAAGGTGGCGGCCGTCGGGAACGAGGCAGCGCAAGCCGTGATGAGGGCCGCCGCATGACCTCCCTCGTCATCGACCTGTTCGCCGGAGGAGGCGGGGCGTCCGAGGGCATCCGCATGGCCCTGGGGCGCGACCCGGACGCAGCGGTCAACCACGACCACCTGGCCGTGGCCATGCACAAGGCCAACCACCCCGGGACCACGCACTACCGGCAGGACGTGTGGGAGGTGTCCCCGTCCTGGGTCACGCGCGGCCGGAGGGTGGGCCTGCTGTGGGCCTCGCCGGACTGCACGCACTTCTCCAAGGCCAAGGGCGGGGCCCCGCGCCGGGACCAGAAGCGCCGCGATTTGGCCTGGGTGGTGGAGAAGTGGGCCCGCGAGGTCCGGCCGAATCTCATCCTCCTGGAGAACGTGGAGGAGTTCCGCACCTGGGGCCCGCTGGACCATGAGGGCAGGCCCATCAAGGCGGCCGAGGGCGAGACGTTCCGGGCCTGGGTGCGCAGCCTGCGCCGCCTGGGCTACGCCGTGCAGTTCCGCGAACTGCGGGCCTGCGACTACGGCGCGCCCACGATCCGCAAGCGCCTGTTCATGGTCGCGCGCCGCGACGGGCTGCCCATCGTCTGGCCCGAGCCCACGCACGGCGACCCCAAGAGCGCGGCCGTGCTGTCCGGCACGCTCCTCCCCTGGCGCACGGCGGCCGAGTGCATCGACTGGTCCATCCCGTGCCCGAGCATCTTCGAGCGCAAGCGGCCCCTGGCCGAGAACACCCTGCGCCGCATCGCGGAGGGCATCCGGCGCTACGTGCTGGGCAAGGCCGAGCCGTTCATCGTCGGGATCGACAACGCCGGGGCCTGGAATGCCGTCTGGCCGTCAGAGGCCCCGCTCTCCACGGTCATCACCAAGGCGAAGCATTGCCTCGTTGTCCCCACGCTTGTGACCAACACCACGGGCCATGCCCCGAGCCCGGCGGACGCTCCTGTTTCGACCTTGACCACGGGGCAGCAGCAGATGCTCGCCTCGGCCTGCCTCGTGGGCGCTGGCGGCCCGAGCTACGGCGGCAAGCCTGCGGACGCGGACAAGCCCTTCAACACGCTCATGACCGAGAACCACACGGCGCTCGTGTCGGCCTTCCTGGCCGGTTGCGGCGGCCGGGCCGGGCAGAGCCGCCCGCGCGGGTCGGATGAGCCGATGGCCACCGTCACGGCCAAGGGCGACACGGCCGTGGTGGCGGCGCACCTGCAACGCGACTTCGGGAACAGCGTAGGCCAGGATGCGCGCGCTCCGCTCGGCACGATCACGGCCGGAGGGGGCGGGAAGGCCAGTGTCGTGACCTCCCATCTGGTCAAGCTGCGCGGCACCTGCAAAGCGGGCCAGCCCGTGCGCGAGCCCATGCCCACGGTCACGGCCGGCGGCCTGCACGTGGGCGAGGTCCGGGCCTTCCTGGTGAAGTACTACGGCGAGGGAGGCCAGTGGCAGAGCCCGGGCGATCCCATGCACACCATCCCCACCAAGGACCGCATGGGACTGGTCACGGTCATGGTCCAGGGGCAGCCCTACGTCATCGCGGACATCGGCATGAGGATGCTCCAGCCGCGCGAGCTGTACCGCGCCCAGGGGTTCCCGGACTCCTACGTCATCGACCTGGAGCACGAGGGCCGGGCCTTGTCCAAGAGCGACCAGGTGCGGCTCTGCGGCAATTCGGTCTGCCCGCCCATGGCCGCCGCGCTGGTGCGGGCGAACTACGCCGAGGCCATCCATGAGTCCCGCGACCCGCTGCCCCTGCTGGCGATGGGGGGCGAGTGATGCAGACCTACCGCGAATTCCTGGAGCGTAAAATCCGCTTGGCCCACGCCCGGGGCTTCGACGTGGACGCCTCCAGGGTCAACCCCATGCTCAAGCCCCACCAGCGCGACATCGTGCTCTGGGCCCTGGCCGGCGGCCGCCGGGCGATCTTCGCCGCCTTCGGCCTGGGCAAGAGCTTCATGCAGCTGGAGGTCTTGCGCCTGATCCAGGAGCGGGAAGGAGGTCGACAGCTCATCGTCGCGCCCCTGGGCGTGCGGCCGGACATGCTGGCGGACGCCGCCAAGCTCGGCATTCCCGTGGCCTTCATCCGCCGCACGGAGGATGCCGTCGGGCCCGGTCTGTACATGACCAACTATGAGAGCGTGCGCGACGGCAAGCTGGACGTAAACCTGTTCAACGCCGTGAGCCTGGACGAGGCGAGCGTGCTCCGCTCCTACGGCTCGCTCACCTTCCAGACGTTCCTGACCCTGTTCACCGGGGTCAAGTACCGCTTCGTGGCCACGGCCACGCCCAGCCCGAACCGCTACAAGGAGCTGATCCACTACGCCGGGTTCCTGGGCGTCATGGACACCGGCCAGGCCCTGACCCGCTTCTTCCAGCGCGACAGCCAGAAGGCCAACAACCTGACCCTGTACCCGCACAAGGAGCGCGAGTTCTGGCTCTGGGTCAACTCCTGGGCGATCTTCCTGCAAAAGCCCTCGGACCTGGGATACTCGGACGAAGGGTACGACCTGCCCGAGCTGCACGTGCACTTCCACCAGGTCGCCGCGGACTCCGGGCCGGTGATGGACCGCGATGGCCAGCTCAAGCTCGTGGGAGACGCGGCCCTGTCCCTGCGGGACGCAAGCCGCGAAAAGCGGGCCAGCCTCCCGGCGCGCATCGCCAAGATGCTGGAGATCGTCCATGCCGAGCCGGAAGAGCATTGCATCATCTGGCACGACCAGGAGGCCGAGCGCCACGCCATCAAGGCGGCCCTGCCCGAGGCCGTGGAAGTTTACGGCGCCCAGGACCTGGAGGCCCGCGAGGGCCACGTCGTGGACTTCATGGAGGGCAAGATCCAGTACCTGGCCAGCAAGCCCATCCTGTCCGGGTCCGGGTGCAACTTCCAGCGGCATTGCCGCATGGCCGTGTTCCTGGGCATCGGCTTCAAGTTCAACGACTTCATTCAGGCCGTGCACCGCATTCACCGCTTCCTCCAGGAGCGGGAGTGCCACGTGCACATCATCTACGCGGACACCGAGGCGCGGGTGCTGGAAGTGCTCAAGCGCAAGTGGCGTCAGCACGAGGACATGGTGGAGCGCATGACCGAGATCATCCGCAAGTACGGCCTGTCCCACGCGGACATGGCCGAGGAGCTGCGCCGGTCCATCGGCGTGGAGCGCATCGAGGTCCGGGGCAAGCTGTTCCTGGCCGCCAACAACGACTGCGTCGAGGAATGCCGGGGCATGGAGCCCGACAGCGTGGACCTGATCCACACGTCCATCCCGTTCGCCAACCACTACGAATACACCCCGAGCTACAACGACTTCGGCCACACGGACGGCAACGGCCACTTCTGGGAGCAGATGGGCTACCTGACGCCCGAGCTGCTGCGCATCCTCAAGCCGGGGCGCATCTACGCCTGCCACGTCAAGGACAGGATCCTGTTCGGCAACGTCACGGGCAAGGGCGCGCCCACGGTGAGCCCGTTCCATGCCGAGGCGATCTTTCACGCCCAGGATCACGGTTTCGACTACCTGGGCATGATCACGGTGGTCACGGACGTGGTGCGCGAAAACAATCAGACCTATCGCCTGGGCTGGTCCGAGCAGTGCAAGGACGGCACCAAGATGGGCGTGGGCTCCCCGGAGTACATCCTGATCTTCCGCAAGCCGCAGTCCGACAGGACCAAGGGCTATGCCGACGTGCCGGTGGTCAAGGACAAGACCGGGTACAGCCTGGCCCGCTGGCAGGTCGACGCGCACGCGTTCTGGCGCAGCTCGGGCGACCGCCTGCTGACCGCCGACGAGATGGCGGGCATGGGCCCGGACGTGCTGGCCAGGGCCTTCAGCGAGCGCAGCCTTCAGGCCGTGTACGACTACGAGGAGCACGTGCGCGTGGGGGAGGCCCTGGACCTGCGCGGGGCGTTGCCATACACGTTCATGGCCCTGGCCCCGGGCTCCCATGACCCGGACGTGTGGCACGACGTGGTGCGGATGCGCACCCTGAACGGCGAGCAGAGCCAGAAGGGCCTGTCCAACCACGTCTGCCCGCTCCAGTTCGACATCGTTGACCGGATCATCAATCGCTACAGCAACCCGGGTGATCTGGTCTTCGATCCTTTCGCCGGGCTCATGACCGTGCCCTACCGGGCCGTCAAGCTGGGCCGCCTGGGTCGCGGGGTGGAGCTCAACCCGGAATACTTCCTGGACGGGGTGAAGTATCTGCGCTGCGCCGAACAGGAAGTGACCGCCCCGAGCCTCCTGGACTTCTGCCGGAGCGCGGCGTGATCGCCGGGCTGTGGGCGACAAGGAGGAAGGGGTGACGTCGCGGGTGGGGGACATGAGACATCAAACCGAACACAGTGGAGGAACCGACATGGCGGAGAACGGACAGAATCCCGGGGTTGAGGCCGGTATCGGCGTGGCCCGGACGGCGCTGCGCGTCGGGCAGGATCGGGCTAGGCGGCTCCGGGACATGCGCTCAGCCTTCGAGCGCGGGGACGAACGGCAGGCCTTGAGCCTGGCCAGGGAACTGTGCGGCCTGCCCGGCGGGGAACATGTCGACGCGCATCCCGGTTGTTGAGGTGATCCGCGTCTCCACGGCCGAGCAGGCCAAGGAGGGGCGCGCGGGCATCGCCAGGCAGGAGGCGGCCTGCCGACGAGCCGTGGAGAACCACGGGCTGGAGGTTGTCCGCGCCGTGCGCTTGATCGACGTGTCTGGAACCTGTGTGCAAAACGCCCCGGAGATGGACGAGATCATGGGCCTCATTCGGGCCGGGCGCGCCCGGGGCATCGTGGCCGCCGACTTCGACAGGCTGCTGAGGCCTGACGATTTCCGGTCCTTGGCCGTGCTCCAGGACATCAAGGAGACCGGGGCGCTCATCTACCTGCCCGACCAGGCCGTGGACCTGAATACTCAGGGCGGGTGGCTCATCAGCGGCATGCAGTCCATGATCGCGGGCAACGAGCTGGCCCAGATCAAGAAGCGGCTCAACGGGGCCAAGGAGGCCATGCGCCGGCGCGGGGAGCACCCAGGCGCCGACAATCTCCTACCCCTGGGCGTGAGCTACGACCGCAAGGCTAAGCGCTACTACTACAACGACGACGCGCCGCTCGTGGCCAGGATTTTCGAGGCGTTTTACCGCGGGGAGCAGAACATCTCCGAGCTGGGGCGCATGTTCGGGATCGAGCGAGCGCGGGCTGGGAAACTGCTCCGGAACCAGCTCTACATCGGCTGGCGGGTCTATGACCGGCGGCGTGGCGGGGATCGCTACGCCCGGATGGACGGGCGTATGGGCGAGATGCGCAAGGTGCCGCGGCCGCCGGACGAGGTGTTCAGGGTGCACGTCATTGAGGAGCCGCTGGTTCCGGAGGTCCTGTTTTGGGCCGTGCAGGACATCCTCGACGGGCGCAGCCGCAGGACCATCCAGGCCCGCATGAAGGGCCGCAGCGAGGCTCTGTTCGCCGGGTTTGTGCGCTGCGGGATATGCGGAGAGCGGATATACACCTCTGGCCGGGGGGAGGTGCGACGTGGGGCGAGGTATTACGTCTGCCGGCGGCTGAGTTCCTGGTGTAAGAAGCGGGGCATGAGCTGCACCCTGCCCCGGCTGCAAGTGCCCAAGGTCGACGCCATGCTGGTGGAGTTTGTGGCCAGTAGGCTGGCGGACGAGGAGTATGTGCTGGCCCAGGCCGAGGGGCTCGTGAGCCGGGCGGAGTCTGCGGCGCGGGCGCAAGAGATTGAGCAGGGTGAGCGGCAGATCGCCGCCATAAAGCGGAAGCGGGCCAGGCTGCTGGACGTCTACCTGAACGGCGACATCGAGCGCGAGGACCTGGACAGGAAGGCGGAGGATCTGCGGCGCGAGCAGGAGCGCACGGAGGCCCGGGTGGCGCGACTCAGGACTGAGGCGAGCGAGACGGACAGTGCGCAGTACGCGGACGCCGTGCGCCAGCTCGCCGAGGCCTTCGCCGAGTTCCCATTCTGGACGCGCAAGGAGCAGCGCGCGCTCCTCGAGGACATCCGCCCCGAATTCTGGATCACCCCGGACGGCGTCACCAAGGCATCCATCCCCATTCGGACCATTCCCTCATCCACCACCAAGATAACCTGACAAAACGCGGGGGCCGCTGATGAACGTGGAGCACGCGTCCGTGCCCTGCCTCCTGGAGGACTGGTACGGCGCGGACTACGTGGACAAGCTCGACGAGCTGAAGTTCAAGCAGGACGAGCGGGCCGTGGTGGCCAACGCCGGAGCCTGGGCCCTGGGCCGCAAGATCGACGAGCTGGTCCTGGCCCGCATGGCCTTGAGCGACAACGCCCTGGCCCTGGCCGACAGCGGCCTGACCAAGGCCAAGATCCTGGAGGCCTTCGGGCGGCTGAACACGGCCGACGTGCCGGACGACGGCTCGCGCTTCGCGGCCGTGGGCGCGCGCCAGTGGAACGAGCTGCTGGACATCTCGGAGTTCAAGAGCGCGGACTACGCGGGCGACCGCTACCCCTGGCTCAAGGGCACCGAGTCCCGCGTCTGGCTCGGCATCACCTGGCTGTTCCATTCCGGCCTGCCGCTCTCGGGCGGCGCGCGGACCTGCTTCGTCTGGCACAAGAGCGCCGTGGGCCTGGCCGAGGGCCAGGACATCAAGTGCTTCATCGACTGGGTGCCGGAGAAGGCCGCCCACCTGGTGGACCACATGCTCTCGGCCGGGGCCTGCCTCATCGACACGAGCGGCGTGGTGGCCGTGCCCTGCAAGGACGACAGCCCGGCTGCCTAGCCGGTTTCAGCGAAGGAGACGAACAATGGCTTACGACGGCAAGCAGATGCGCCTCATGGGCGGTGTTCCGGGCCAGCAGCTCTTCCTCTACGGCGGCGCGGACGGCGCCACCGAGATGACGGCCGCCGGGTACTTCACCCCGGCCGTGGAGGACTACAACCTGAGCACCGGCGACCTGATCCTCTGCGTGGGCGGCAAGCCCGCCGCGCCCAAGCCCCTGGTCTACGCGGCCAAGGTCGCGGACGGCGCGGCCTCGGTGAGCGCCTAGGGGACCGACGACGAACCACGAACCGGGGCCGGGCGACCGGCCCCGCGTTTTTCCGGGAGGCGGCCATGGCCGTGAGCGTCATCGAAATCTGCAACAACGCCCTGCTGGACCTGGGCGAGGAAACCATCATGAGTCTGTCCGACGACTCCAAACCCGCCAGACTCTGCAACCAGCGCTGGCCCGGGGTGCGCGACGCCGTGCTGCGGGCCCATCCCTGGAACTGCTGCACGGCGCAGGCCGTGCTGGCGGCGGACGCCGCGCCCCCGGCGTGGAGGCGGAGCTTCGCCTATCCGCTGCCGCCGGACTGCCTGCGGCTGGTGCGGGTGGCCGGGCCGGACGGGCGGCTGCTGGAGGACTGGGAGGTGCGGGGCCGGGCGTTGTCCTGCGACTCGCCCGCGCCGCTACTCGTGGACTACGTGCGCCGGGAAACCGACCCGGCGGCCTTCGACGCGCTGCTGAGCGAGACGCTTTCGGCGCGGCTCTCGGCGGTGCTGGCCTATCCGCTGACGGCCTCGACCTCGCTGGCCCAGGCGCTCTGGAAGGTCTACGAGGACAAGCTGACCGAGGCGCGCGGGGCCGACGCCCGCGAGGCGGGCAGCCCGCCCCCGAGCCCGGCGGCCTGGCTCTCGGCCAAGCTGGGCGGGAGGTGACAAAGGGGCGGCGCAAGCCGCCCCCTCACGTTCAGGCGAGGGAACGATATATTGTTATAACTTATTATTTATGTTGCCATTTTTCAATATTCTTCCGATAGTTGTCATAATTTTCTCCGGCGCCAGTGCATAATTTTTCAACCGCCATTTGTATTATTGCCGGAAGGTAATTGTTTATTCCTTGAAGTGCACTCAGAGAAGCGTTCATTTCACGCTGCCACATTGGTAGGATCTCTTTTCTTTCATCTACAGCAGGACCAGATGCCATTATTCGTATTGACTCAATGTGCCTTGAAATAGCGAGTATTCTTGAAAAATTAGAATAAATACGATGCACTAATTGAGCTGCATTCGCGTCCAAAAAAACTAGCTCGTGTGCAATTTTATTAAATATTATTGGTTCACCAATTGGACAAGGAGGGAATGGAGCTATTCCTGGCCTGTCCGGGTGATAATCAATCCCAATAAGATACTTATTGGTTTCTTCTTTAAATTGAGAATATGTAGCTATAATGTCATTTATAATAAGCATACTTATCTCTTTTTGCCGTTCATTTTTTATTTTAATATCTTTACCATTTTCTTTAATCGATATTAAACAATATGATAATAATGATATAAACAATGCAACTATAGCAGCTATTGATGCTGACCTTGTTTGGACATCAGAAAATGCTAGCAATAAAAAAATGAAAAAAATAATCGCAGGAGCAAAAAAAGCGAGTGCAATTGAAAAATGTGGGATATAGCTTCCAATTTTTTCATACTTTCTAAACATAATTAATTTTATATTTTCAAAATTCATGTTTTCCATATCCTTCCCTCCCTACAAATAAAATTAACAATTCTAGTCAAGAAATAGAATACAGCATCTCAAATTTAGCTGCAAGAAAGACAAATAAAGGTTGGCTTGACCGGACTCAGAGCCAAGCGGCTCATGGGTTCCACGGAGTACTCCACATTCCGGGCCGGCGACTTCCTTCGCCGCAACCCGGGCAAGGAGCCGCCGTCCTACTACATGGATTACGGCGACAAGTACGCCCGGCGGTTCACCAACGAGACCTTCCCCGACCTCTCGAACAAGGGCAAGGCGTGGCTCCTGCGCTCCCGGCGCACGCTTCAGGAGAAGATGGAGGGCATGCTTCAGGACCCGGCCGACGCGGGCCTGGAACACCGGGCCGACGAACTGCGCGATCGGGCCTTTGACCAGCACTCGGACGCCTACCTGGAGGCGGGGCTGTACGATGCGCTTCTTGGACGTGAAAACCTAAAGAATATTAGAATCCTATCGGTTCCAGATCTTGAAGACTGGCTTTCCGAGCAGACCGCGCGCGAGGTCTGGCAAACCGGAGGGAGTCTAATCTCCCAGGGCGCTACGGACTTAAAGGAAGCTGCCTCTCAACGGCTCAAGAAGTGGAACGACATGATCTTCCCCGCCACTCGCGGGAAGTGACGCTACGAGAACCCCGGGGATGTCGGCTCAGCATCGTGAACTGGCGGCAATCCCTGGGGCCTTTTTCTTCCACACGAACAGCAGGGTGCCGAGCAGCACACCGAAAAAAACCGTCTGCACCCCGTACAGGGCGAGGCTCCCCGCCAAAACCAGAACCAGATAAACGAAGAACTTCGCAACCACGGGCAGCAGTCCTTCCCTGGGCAGGGTCAATAGCCCAACTACGAACAGATAGAACGTCAGGTGCCCGAGCAGGCCCGCGACGATGGCCGCGGCCACGCAGCCCGGCCAGGTGAAGCGCATCCGGCCCCGCAGCACGACCCGCCACCAGACCAGGAGCATGGACGCGAACCAGCTCAACGCGACGAGGGCCACGAATGTCGCGTCCACGCTGAAGGGGCCGAGCTGGGCCACGATGCTCCCCACCAGGGCGTTGCACAGGCTGAGCACCAGGGTTTCGTACAGGGCGACGCGGGGCATGAATCCTCGCTTAGCGCACCGCGCACCGGGCGGCAAGGCGGGATGCGGGGGAACCCGGCCGCGCCGGGCTTCCCGGACCGGCCCCGCGCTAGGCCAGGCGCAGCAAGGCCATGCCGCCGATGAGCAGGACCATGCCCGCCCACGCGCTGGGCTTCAGCCGTTGCCCGTGCAGCCGCCAGCCGCCCAGCGACGTGCCGAGGATGCCGAAGCCGCCCCACAGGGCGTAGGCCACGGCGAGATCCATGCCGCGCACCGCGTAGGCCAGGCAGGTGAAGGCCAGGGCCACCAGTCCCAGGGCGCAGGCCGAGAGCCCCAGCCGCCGAAAGCCGTCCGAACGCGAGAGCAACAGGTTGGCCGCCACCTCCAACGCGGCGGCCAGCAGCACCGCGAGCACGAAGCGCCATTCCATGAACGTGTTCACGAGCGCCCTCCCTCGCCGGGCGGCGTCCCGGCCGGGTCGTCGACATCGCCGCGCCCGGTGCCGTGATGCACGAGCAGCGTGCCCGCCAGGACCATGCCCAGGGCCGTGAGCCGGGTGGCGTCGAACCGTTCGCCCAGCAGGGTGACGCTGACGATGGTGATGAGCGTGAGCCCCAGCCCCTCCCAGACGGCGTAGGCCACGCCCACGGGCAGTTTCACCACCGCTCGGGCGAGGAAGAAGTACGAAAGGCCCAGCAGCAGGTACATGCAGCCCATGCCGAGCACGGGCCACGTCTCCCGCGAGAGTTTCATGACGCTGGTCCCCGCCACCTCCAGGATGATGGCGACCAGCAGGCTGAGCCGGCAGCAGTTCGTGGACATATGGAAACCTCAGAACGCGCGGGGCGCGCGCCGACAGACCGCCCGAAGGCGGCGTTGATTCCGCGAGGCCGTCCCCGCTTCACGCGGAGCGGGCGAAGGGACGGCGGCCGGGGACCGGGACACGGCGGCGTGTGTGCGCCGCCCGCTGGTCGCGGCCTAGAGCGCGGTGCGCCAGTAATGTTCCCTGGCGGAGAGGACGGGCAGGGAGGAATTCGTCGGTATGGTGCGGACGTTGGACATGATGGCCCAGGATAGCAGGACGCCCCCGAAGGCGCAAACGGCGCGATCCGGGGGCCTCGGCGGGCGGAGGGATCGGCGCGGCCGGGCGCTCAGAATCCGGGATTGCAGGCCGCGACGGCCGGGACCGGCCCGGCGTCCGGGCCCAGGCACTCCGGGAAGTCCATGAGCAGCGCGCCCAGGCGCGGCTTGACCGGGCGGGCGCTCCACTCGGGCGACCGCAGCAGCCGGACCAGGCGCTCGTTGAGGCTCTCGGCCATGCCCCGAGGCGTCGTGGGGAAGAGGTTGGCGCTCAGGTAGTTGATGTACATCACGTCCGCCGGACTTCCGGCGGCCTCGCACAGGAGCGCCTGGACCAGCCCCCACTTGTTGTCCCGGTCGTGGCGCGCGTAGCTGTCCTGGACCCGGATCGTGTGCGGCTCCCCGCCGCCGGACCGCGCCGGGCGCATGGTGAAGATGGTGTCGTTCCGCCAGTCCGCCAGGCAGACGCCGGGATGCCCGGAGGCGAAACGCCGGGCCAGGACGATCCGGCCCCTGGCCTCGCCCAGGGTCGGGAACCAGCTCCCCGGGTGGCGGAACGTCTCGAAGCCCTCCCAGGCCGCGTCGAACAGCTGGAGGAACGTGGCGTCGGCCGAGGCTCCCTCGCAGGAGACCTGCATGACGACCGTCTCCGAGGGGTTGCGGCGGAGGAACTCCACGGTCACGGCCAGCACGTCCCGCAGCCCCACGCCCTGGTCCACGTCCTTGTGCGCGGCGCGCAGATCCTTGCCCTGGGGCCGCACGCGGATGTCCACCCAGCGCACACCCAGGGCGTACTGGCCGGCGAGGTCGAGGGTCTGGCACTGGGTGAACGGGCCGGTGAAGAGATTGTCGCCACGCAGACGGGCGCAGGAGTTGTGCGTTCCGGGAATGCTCATGGCCGTCAGCGGGGTTTCGTCGGGAACACGGTCCATCCAGGCCTGCATGCGGTCTCCTTCGGCGGGAACCTCGCCGGGTCGCGGGTGTGCGGGTGGGGCCCACCATATAAAAAGAAGAATACCGGCGCAACGATGCCGCGCCCGGCACGGAGGCCGCCCTTCGCGACGACAGAAATTCCGCTATCAACCGGGCGATCGCCCGGCCACGCGCGCCGAACGGAGGAATGCGCTCCGCCTCCGTCGGTCTGGACGCGAAGCCGCCGAACAGGTTATGATTGAAGCGTATCGGCCGCCCGAGCCCGGGCCGTCCCGCCCGACCGTCCGGGAGGGACATGAGGAGCGGCCGATCTTCGGCCCGGGCGACGAGAGAGATGATGCGCCTCCTGGCGGCCCTGACCACGTTCCTGTTCCTCTGCGCCTGGGCCGGACCGGCTCCGGCGGGCGACGTCTGGACCGTGACCGCCCTGGACTGGCCGCCCTACTCCGGCCCGGACCTGCCGGACCAGGGCACGGCCATCGCGGCCCTGCGCCGGACCCTGGCCGCCGGGGACATCGAGCTGCGGGTGATCTTCCTGCCCTGGGCGCGGGCCAAGATGGAGGCCGCGGAACACGATTACGCGGGCTACTGCCCGGCCTGGCCCGAGGAGGTGGCGCCCGGCTTCACGGCCTCGCCGCCCATCGGCTTCTCGCGGATCGCGGTGGTGGCCCGCGACCGCTCCCCGTCCTTCTCGGACCTCGACGATCTCTTCGCCCGGCACAGCGTGGGCCTGGTCAAGACCTACGTCTATCCCGAACCCATCGCCAGGTCGGCCGCCGCGCACCCGGGCCAGGCGGTCTGGGTTCCCGACGAACGCGCCCTGGCCCGAATGCTCTTCAACGCCCGTTTCGATGCGGCCATCACCGACCCCGAGGTCATGCGCCACACCGCGCGCGAGGAAGGCCTGGGAACGGTCGCCGTGCTGCTGGAGATGGACGTGAAGCCCCTGGTCCTGGCCCTGCGCGACAACGAGCTGGGCCGTGAGCGGCTGGAACTGCTGCGCCGCCTGCTGAGCGGCGACGTGGACCCCGCGCCGGAACCCTAGGCCGACCCGGCCGCCCGCGCCGACGGCCGCCCATTGATCCGCCTCCCGCTCCGGCCCGCGCCGGGGCGTTTTTTTCGGCCTCAGCCCCGCCAAGGCCCGGACCACGGACTCTTCCGGCCCCATCCAAGGGGCGGGCGCTCACTGCTTGACTTCGCGCGGGG